>JAKLKR010000261.1 GCA_023150565.1 Planctomycetota bacterium | reverse complement strand
GGGGCGCATCTGCCATTTCTTGCGGCTCGCGCGATTCCTTAGCTCCTTTGCGTCTAGCCTCCGCGCGCCTCGCGCCAGGCGCCGGGGCTGGTGCCGACCGCGCTGGTGAAGGCCTCGGCGAAGGCGCTCGGCGACAGCCCCACCGCCGCCGCCACCTCGACCACCGTCAGGCGGCCGTCGACCAGCAGCTCCTGGGCGCGCTGGATGCGCTGGCGCGCCAGCTCGTCGTGCACGCTGCGGCCGAAGGCGGCGCGGAAGCGGCGTTCGAGCGCGCGCCGATGGATCCCCGCCGCCTGCGCCACCGCCGCCACCCCCAGGGCCTCGGCATGGCGCTCGCGGATGCAGGCGAGGGCGCGCGCCAGCTGCGGATCGGACTGGGGCAGGTCGCTGGAGGCGCGCTCGACCACCACCCCGGGGGCGAAGGTGCGGCCCGGCCCGGGCTCGCCGCCGGCGAGCAGCGCGCGCAGGCGCAGGGCCGCCGCCGCCCCCAGCGGTTCGTGCGGCAGGGCCACGCTCGCCAGCGGCACCGGGGCGAGTTCGCAGCAGACCTCGTCGTTGTCGGCCCCCACCAGCGCCACCTGCCCCGGCACCGCCAGACCGGCGTCGAGCGCGGCCTGCATGGCCACCAGGGCGAAATGGTCGTTGGCGGCGAACACCCCCAGCGGCAGCGCCGCCGTGCGCCACCAGCGCGCCAGGGCGCGGCGCAGCGGCGCCGGGGTCAGGCGCGGGCGGGGCAGGTCGATGCAGGGCACCCCGGCCGCGGCCGCCATCCTGCGGAAGCCTTCCAGCCGGCGCGCGCAGCCGGCATCCATGTACCAGCCCATGGCGGTGGCCAGGCGGGGAAGCCCACGCGCGATCAGGTGGCGGGCGGCGCAGGCGCCCACCGCCTCCTCGTCGATGCCGAGATCGGCCAACGCCGGGGTGAGGTTGACCACCGCCACCCCCAGGGCGGCCACCCGCGCCACCTGGGCCGGGGTGAGGTAGCCGATCACGCCATCGACCGGCCAGGGGAAGGGCGGGCCGCGCAGGGCCGGCGCCCGCACCTGGCGGAAGCGCCAGCCCCAGCCGCGCGCCGCCCGGCAGACCCCGCGCAGCAGGTCGCTGCCATAGCGCGTGTCCAGGGTGACCGAGATGGCGATGGTCGCAGGCACCCCCTGGTGATGTCGCATTTCCGGAGACCGCCAAGCGCGAAGCCGGGCTGGCCGGTGGAGGTGATCCTGGGTATGCTCACCCACCATGAGCCTCCGATCCCGTCGCCTGGCCGCCCCCCTGTCGCTGACCCTGCTGCTCATCGCCGGCTGCGGCGAAGGCACCGCGCCGCCGGCGGCCCGCACCACCCCGTCCGCCGATCCGGCCCAGGTCGCGCCCGCCGCCACCGCCCCGGCCGCGGTCCCCGGCACCGAGATCGCCCGCTGCTCCTTCGCCGGGCCCTACGTCGCCCACGGCGAGCACCGCCTGCAGCAGGGCTGCGTCAACAACTGGGACTGGGGCCGCAAGACCCTGCGCCTGTCCGAGGACCGTGCCGCCGGCCGGCCGGGACCGGTGCAGCGCATCGAGGTGGTCGATATCAGCTCGGGAGCGATGCAGTTCTTCGTCACCGGCCTGCCCTTCCTGCGCCGCGGCACCTTCTACCGGGTGTCGTTCTGGATGAAGGCGGATGGCGTGGCCAAGATCTCGCCCCAGATCCGCAAGATCGGCAACCCCTGGACCTCGTTCGTCGAAGGCGAGACCATCGAGCAGCCGGCGGGGGAGTGGCGCCGCTATTCCTTCGCCGGCGCCTGCACCACCGACGTCGACCGCGACCACGCGGTGCTGATCGAGACCTCCGACTCCGGCACCCTGTGGCTTGACGATCTGGTGGTCGAGGAGCTGGACGGCGATCCCGCCGCCGCCGGCGACGCCCAGGCCGCGGCCGCAGCCGCACCGGGAAACCTGCTGCCGCGCGGGTCCTTCGAGGCAGCCCGCGACAGCGAGTGGACGGGCGGGGTCTACGGCGACCCGGATGCCGAGTTCGAGGATCCCCAGCCGCGGCGGGTGGCCGGCGGCCTGCTCGGCGCCCACTGCCTGGAACTGCCGGCCTCGACCCGCGGCGGCACCGTCTTCCTGCGCTCGGCCGCGATCCCGGTGGCGCCGCGCACCCCCTTCACCGCTTCGCTGTGGCTGCGCGCCACCGTGCCCGGGACGGCGGTGAAGCTCGATCTGGCAGGACTCGGCAAGCCGGAATTCAACAGCAGCCAGGGCTTCCGTCTGGGGCAGGAGTGGAAGCGGGTGAGCGTCGCCACCTCCCCCCTGCCCGGCGGCGCCCGGCAGGCGGTGCTGACCCTGGCCATCCCCGCCGGGCAGTCCGGCGCGGTGCAGCTGGATGGGGCCCAGGTCGAGATGGGCGCCGCGCCCGGCTCCTGGCTGCCCCGCCATCCGGTCGAACTGGCGGTGGAGGTCGGCGGCGGGGCCGACCGCCTGCTGAGCTGGGACGAGCGGCCGTTCCTCGACCTGGCGGCGTGGCCGGCGGCGGGCCCGGCCACCACCCCCGTCGCCGCCGAGC
Source organism: Planctomycetota bacterium (assembly GCA_023150565.1). Classification (GTDB taxonomy): domain Bacteria; phylum Planctomycetota; class UBA11346; order UBA11346; family UBA11346; genus JAKLKR01. The sequence goes on along the minus strand of JAKLKR010000261.1, from coordinate 4,714 downwards.
TGGAGGTGCTGGGCTATGGCGGACGGCCGGTGCTGCGTCGCTCACTCTCCCTGGTGCCGGGATCGCCCCAACGCATCGACCTGCCGGCGGGGCTGCGCGGACTCCAGCGCGCCACCCTGCGCGCCGCCGACGGGGCCCAGGCGGCGCCATTCGAGGCCCAGTTCGCGGTGCTGCCGCCGCCACGCGCGCTCGGCGCCGCGGGCGGCTTCGGCGCGCACTTCTCGGTGCGGCCGGCGACCGTCGAGTTCGCCCGCAGGCTGGGCTACAGCTGGATCCGCCTGCACGACGGCAGCGTGCTCACCAAGTGGGGGGTGGGCGAACCGGAGCCCGGGCGCTACCGCTGGTTCGATCCCCAGGTCGACGCCCTGCGTGCCGCCGGCTTCGCCATCCTCGGCCTGCCCGACGCGCCCAACTGGCCCAAGCACCAGATGGTTGCCGGCAAGCCGACCTTCGATCCGGCTGCCTATGGCCGCTGGTGCCAGGCCGCAGCGGAGCATTACCGCGGGCGCATCGACCACTGGGAGGTGTGGAACGAGCCCTACATGTCCTACTTCTTCCCCGGCACGGTCGAGCAGTTCGGCGGCATGTCCGCCGCCGGCATCGCCGGGCTGCGCCAGGGCAACCCGGCGGCCAGGGTGCTCGGCTTCTGCAACGAACTGAACCACGGCGAGTGGAAGCAGCCGCTGCCGGCCGCCCTGAAACGCGCAGTCGATCTCGGCTCGTTCCACTATTACCAGCGCAACCTCGCCGGCGACGGCGCCGGGCTGGCGGCCCAGGTGGCTGACTACGCCGCCACCTTCGGCCCCGACGGCCCGCGCGAGCACTGGAACAGCGAGGGCGGCAACAACCTGTTCGGCGGCAATTCGTTCTCGGCGCGCTTCGGCGACCAGGAACGGCTCAATACCCAGGCCGCGGCCTATGCCGCGCGGGTGCTGATCGAGCACCGCCAGGCGGACGTGCGCCACTTCCACTACACCCTGCACCAGGCCGACACCATCATCTACCACGGCGGCTACAAGATGATGGTGGGCTTCGATCGCAGCCCGACCCCCGCCGGGGTGGCCAACGCGGTCGCCGCCTGGTGCCTGGACGGCCTGATGGCCGCGCCTCTGCCAGCCGCCGCACCCGATGGCCTGGTCCAGGGTCTGTTCGCCGGACGCGGTCGCGCCACCTGGACGCTCTACCGCCGGGTGCCCGGCCGCGGCGCCCAGTCCCTGCTCGACCTCGACGCCCTGCCGGCGGGGGCACAGGTGCTCGATCTGCATGGCGCCGATCCCCGCCAGCGCGGCCTGCACGCCTGGGCAGTGGACGAATCGCCGCTGTTCGTGGTCCAGGATGGCGCCGATCCCGCCGCCCTCGCCCGCGCCGGCCTCGCGGCGCTCAAAAGCCCCTGACCATGCGCCGCGGCTTCACCCTCATCGAGCTGCTGGTGGTGATCGCCATCGTCGCGGTGCTGGCCGGCATGCTCATGCCGGCGGTGGGCATGGTGCGCGATTCCGCCCGCAACCTGCGCTGCGCCGCCAATCTGCGCCAGATCGGCCTGGTGTTCGCGGTCTATGGCAACGACTGGGAGGGGCGCTGGCCGGCGCCGGGGCTGCCTCCCTACTGGAACGAATGCCTGTGGAACCTCTACCCGGACGAAGGCCTGGCGAGCGGCCCCGACCGCACGGTGGGGGTGTTCACCTGCCCGGTCTACCCCAGGCAGCCGGCCAGCACCCCCTGGCACCTGCGCGGCTACGGCATGAACCTCTACCTGCCGCCGGCCAGGAACGGCGACGGCTGGGCCACCATCACCGCCTCCTGCCCCCTGCCCAACGCCTTGCGCAGCGCTCCCGCCACCCCGCTGCTGGCCGACAGCCGGGGCATCTGGCCGGCGAGCGGCCTGGGCGACTGGCACATCAGCGACTTCGGCGCCTTCGCACGATCCAGCCAGGTCGGCTACGTGCACCGCCAACGCGCCAACCTGCTGTTCTGCGACCAGCATGTGCAGCCCGTCACCCAGAGCGGAGCGGACGAGGTGTACCTGCAGGCGGGATTCGCCACCTACGGCACCTATTGATCGGCGCTATGGAGCGATGGCGATGGTGCGCTGGCAACGGTCGGCGGCGGTGGCGTAGATGGCCTGGACCACCGCGAGGATGCTCGCCGCGCGCGCGCCGCCCATCGGCTCTGCGGGGCGGCCGGCGAGCACCGCGTCGAGAGCGGTGAGCGGCCGGTGGTGGCTCTCCAGCTCGGCCAGGGTGGCGAACTCGCGGCGCTCGGTCACCAGCGCGCCGCGCACGTCGAAGCGGTGTTCGATCCACATGCGTTCGCCGGGCCAGGGCAGCCACTGCCACGACACCGAGCCGGTGTCGCCCGCGACCTCGGCCTCGCTGCGCTCGGCGCCGTGGCAGCAGCTGGCGCGCTCGTAGGCCACCGACACCAGGGTGCCGTCCGCCAGCTCGGCGGTGATCTCGGCGCCGATGTGGTGCTCGACGTCGAACACCGTGCCCGGGGGCAGGACCACGCCGGTGGCAGGGCAGCGCGTCCACGCAGCGACCACGGTCAGCGCGCGCGGGGCGAGCACCGCGCACAGCGCGGCGAGGTCGTAGACCGCCCAGTCCAGGCCCACGCCGCCGCCGCTGGCGCTGCGGTCGAGGAACCAGCGTGAGCGCGGCTGGTACTCGATGCCCGGGCGGCCGCGGTTGCTGAGCTGGATCCAGCGCACGCGATAGGGCCGGCCGATGCCGCCGTTGCGCACCAGCTCGGCGGCGGCCAGGGTGGTGCGGTAGCCGAGGTAGCGCGAGCTGCATTCGTGCAGCTGCAGACCGCGGCGCGCCGCCTCGGCGACCAGCTCCGCCGCCTGCCCGGCGCTCACCGCGATGGGCTTCTCGACCAGCACGTTGCGGCCGCTGGCGAGGGCGGCCATGGCCAGGCCGTGGTGGGTCGCCGGAGGCGAGGCGATGACCACGATCTCGCCCGCCACCGCCGGACGGGCGAGCATGGCCTCGACGGTGGCGTGGACGGTGGCCTCGGGGTGGTCGGCGGCGAAGGCCGACAGGCTGGCCGGCACCGGGTCGGTGACGTGCAGCGGACGCGGGCCGCCGGGGAGGTTGCGGTTGGCGGTGGCGTGGTGGCGGGCGATGACGCCGGCGCCGATCAGGCAGAGGGGAGGACGCATGGGAGCCTTGGGATGGGTGCTGGGGTGCTGGTTCAGGCCTTGGCGGCGGCCTGCGCGCGCCAGTCGATGACCACGCCCCAGGCGCGGTCGCGGGCCTCCTGCAGCTCGCGGTAGGCGGCCGGCGCCTGCTCGGGGCGCACCAGGTGGCTGCGCAGCGGGGCCACGCGCAACCGGCCGTCGGCCATGGCGGCGAAGATCAGCGCATAGGCGTCGGCCACAGTGCGGGTGGTGCCGCGCACCGGGCTGGCCGGGAAGCGGTACATGTGCGCGCCGCGCAGGGCGATGCCCTCCATGTGCAGGCGGTTGAGCAGGGTGGTGAGATCGCCCTGCAGGGGGATGCGCGGGGTGCCGAGCATCACGCACTCGCCCATCAGGCGGGTGCCCTGGACCGCCGCCAGCACCACCGCGCTGTGGCCGACGGCGTCGACGGTGACGTTGGCGCCGGCGCCGCCGGTGGCGGCGAGCAGGGCCTCGACCTGGCGGCCGATGGGGGCGTCGATGGTCTCGGCGATGCCGCACTGCCGCGCCATGGCGCAGCGCGCCGCCACCGGATCGAGGCCGATGACCCGTGCGCCCGCCAGCTTGTAGAGTTGGGCGCAGAGGTTGCCGATCACCCCCAGGCCGAACACCGCCACGGTGTCGCCGGGTCCGGCGGCGCTGACCCACGGCGCCACCAGGGCGATCTGCGCCAGGCACACGAAGGGCGCATCGGCGGGGTCGATGCCCTCGGGCACCGGGTAGCAGCGCCCCCACTGGTGGTCCTGGTTGTGCTGGAAGCGCTGCACCGCCTGGTGCTTGCCGGCGAAGAACACGCGGTCGCCGGGCTTGACCCCGGTGGTGCCGGGACCGGCGGCGAGGATGCGGCCGATGCAGGCGTAGCCGGAGCGGGTGGGGAAGGCGCCGGCGCCCTCGCCCTCGCCGCGCAGCCGCGCCAGCTCGGTGCCGGCGCTGATCAGCGAGGTCTCGCTGGCAATCACCACCTCGTCGCGCCCGAGCCCGGTGTCCGTGACCTCCTCGGTCACCAGTTCGACCTGGTTGGGGGCGGGGAAGAGGATGTGGCGGGATGCGATGGACATGGGGCTGGCTCCGGTTGGCGGCACGGTCCAGCATAGCGGCCGGGAGCCCGCCGGAGGAGGCGGAAGTAGACGTCATGTGACTTTTCTGGTAGCACCAGGCATGGACGGACCCATCCCCGCCGACGTCTCCAGCCGGCCGCGCGCGGCCACCCGCTATCTCGATCTCGGCCGGGACGGCAGCCGCTGGCGCATCACCGTGGTCTTCCAGGGCGGGTACGGGTTGCGCCGCCTGCGCGGCCAGGACGAGATCCTGGGCCAGCGGCCGCCGCTCGAAGCGCAGCCCGGCCAACAGCCGGTGTGGGGCCTGAGCGTGGTCCTGAGCGGGTCGGCGGTGTTCGCCGAGCGCAACGGCCGCTCGGTGCAGCTCTCCGCCGGCGGCTGGTACCGCTTCGCCGGGCGTTCGCCCAGCGAGGTGAGCCTGTCGCCCGCGCCCGGCTTCGCCGAGATGGCGGTGTCCACCGACTGCGAACTCGGCGAC
>JAKLKR010000260.1 GCA_023150565.1 Planctomycetota bacterium | reverse complement strand
TCAGGCAGCGATCATCTCCGGCCGGGGTCCGCCAGCAACACCAGCGCTGCAAGTACATGCAGCAAAGTATTCTGCCTCGGTTCATCCGGTGGTTTAGGCACTGCCTGGTGGCAATATTCCACTATTGGAATATTACCCGGCATGGGCGACCCCTTCGCCGGTTTCAACGCACTGCGTCCGCAGCCGGTCGACGAGCAGATCGCCGACCTGCTGCGCCGGCGCATCGCCAGCGGCGAACTGCCCCCCGGCGCCCGCCTGCCCCCCACCGATGTGCTCGCGCGCCAGCTCGGGGTGACCATCACGCGCCTCCAGTCCGCCCTGCGCCCGCTGGTGCGCGCCGGCCTGCTCGAGCGCCGCCAGCGCCAGGGCACGGTGGTGCGGGCGGCGCCGCCGGCGATCGCCCGCGTCGGGCTGTACCGCGGCGCGACCAGCGGCTGGGGCGGCCGCGACCGCTATGCCGCCCGCCTCGAACGCCTGCTCACCGCCAACCTGGCGGCGCTGGGGGTGGCCTGCACCCCGTTCCACGACCACCGCCCCGAGGCCCAGCGCGTCACCCTGCTGGCGGAGCTGCGCCAGGCGCTGCGCGCCGGCAGCATCGATGCGCTCATCGCCTGCGAGTCCGACCGCCATCTGCAGCGGCTGCTGCGCAGCCTGCCGATCCCGGTCGCCGGCGGCGGCGGCAGCCGGGGCCAGTCCGGGACCGGCGACTACGATTTCCGCCAGTTCGCTGACGCCGGGGTCGCCTGCCTGGCGGCACGCGGCTGCCGCAGCGCCGGGCTGATCGCGGTGGCGGGCGACCCGCCCGCCGGCGGCCGGCCACCCGCCCATGCCGCCTGCCGCCTGCCCGCCCTGTTCCGCCAGGCCTGCCAGGCGCACGGCCTGGCCACCGCCGACGGCTGGCTGCACCGCCCCGCCGGCGGAGTGCGCGAAGCCGAGGCCGAGGCCTTCGGCCGCGCCTGCGTGCAGGCGCTGTGGGCCGGGCCGGCGCACCCGGACGGCCTGCTGGTGTACACCGACCTGGCCGCGCGCGGGGTGGTGGCCGGGCTGCTGGCGGCGCTCGACGACGACACCCCGCCGCCGGCGCTGGCGCTGCACCGCAACCGCGAGCTCGGGCTGTTCTGCCCCTTCCCCGCCGACTTCCTCGAGGCCCGCCTGGAGCACATGGCCGAGGCCTTGTGGCAGCGCGTGCTGGCGCAGCGCCAGGGCCTGGCCCCGCCGGCGGCGCCGCTGCCCTTCACCGTGGTCGCCGGCGGCGGATGACCCTGCGCCGCCACCCCCGCCGGCGCGGGGATGGCTTCGCCGGGGCGGCCGGCATCATCAGCCCCCCTCCCCGGAGCCCCCATGCGCATCGACCACGGCCTCCTCCCCGGACATGTCCTGCAGCGCACCCCGCACGGCGCGCGCGTGACCGTCACCGGCATCTGCACCGCCAGCGGCCCGGTCACCGCCAGCGTGCGCGCCGGGGCCAAGGTCCTGCCCAAGCTCAAGGCGGTGCGGGTCGGACGCGCCGGCGACGGCCGCTTCACCGCCACCCTCTCGGGGGTGCCGGTGGGCGGGCCCTACACCGTCGAATTGAGCTGCGGCGCCGAACAGGTCGAGGTCGGCGAGATCTTCGTCGGCGACCTCTGGCTGATGGCCGGGCAGAGCAACATGGAGGGCGTGGGCGACATGGCCGGCGCCCCCGAGCCGCACCCGCTGGTGCGCTGCTTCACCATGGGCCGCTACTGGGAGGAGGCGCGCGACCCCCTGCACCTGCTCGGCGAGTCGCCCGACCGCGCCCACGGCGGCACCGGCCTCGACCGCGCCGCCGCCCGCCGCGCCAAGCGCAACGCGGTCAAGGGCGTGGGCGTGGGCGTGCATTTCGGCCGCCTGATGCAGGCGCGCAGCGGGGTGCCCCAGGGCCTGATCTCGACCGCCCATGGCGGCACCTCGATGGCGCAGTGGGACCCGGCGCTCAAGGAGCAGGGTGGCGACTCGCTCTACGGCTCGATGACCCTGAGCCTGCAGGCGGTCGGCCAGCCGCTCGCCGGGGTGCTGTGGTACCAGGGCTGCAGCGACACCCAGCCGGCGGCGATGGCGGTCTACACCAAGCGCATGCAGGAGCTGGTGGCGGCGGTGCGCCGCGACTGCGGCCAGCCGCGTCTGCCCTGGGCGGTGGTGCAGATCGGAAGGGTGGTGAACGGGACCAACGACGCCGCGGTGTGGAACGCCATCCAGGAGCAGCAGCGCCGCCTGCCCGAGAGCATCCCCGCGCTCGACGTGGTGCCCTCGGCCGACCTCGAGCTCGACGACCTCATCCACATCAGCAGCCGCTCGTTCCCGGCCCTGGCCGAGCGCCTGGCGCGGGTGGCGGCGCGCCTGACCCTGGGCGACCGCAGCGAGAAGCCGGCGCCGCAGCCGCGCTCGGTGCGCCTGCTGCCCAGCCAGCCGGGCAAGCCGCTGCGCCTCGAGGTGCGCGTCGCCAACGCGGTGGGCGGGCTGGCCAGCCCGGTGCGCCCGCTCGGCTTCAGCGTGATCGACCAGCGCGGCCGCGCCCGGCCGGTGGTGTTCCGCACCGAACTGGCCGGCGACCGCGTGCTGCTGCACCTCACCGAGAGCGACATCGACGGCCATCGCGTCGGCTACGGCCTCGGCACCGACCCCGCGTGCACGGTCTGCGACCAGCGCGGCATGGCCCTGCCGGTGTTCGGCCCGCTGGCGATCGAAGGGGTGGCGGCCGAGCCCCTGCCGATCTCGGACTGGTTCCTGCGCTGGCGGGTCAGCCCGATCCTGCCCGGCGAGGACATCGCCAGGCTGCCGCGCCCGGGCGGCGACGAGCCCGGCACCTGCGAGCGCAGCTACACCCCCGACTTCGTCAACAACCACGACTGGTGGCCGGGCAACAGCGGCCACGTCGCCTTCACCACCACGGTCGAGCTGGCCGAGGCGGGCGAGGTCGAGGTGCGCACCGGCTACGACGGCCCCTTCCGCCTGTGGGTGGGCGCCAGCGAGATCCACCGCGACCTCAAGGGCACCAACCCGGCGATCAAGGACACCCACCGCCTGCGCGTGCGCCTGCCCGCCGGGCGCCACCCGGTCAGCGTGCTGCTGGCGCTCAACCGTGGCATGGCCTGGGGCTTCTTCCTGCGCATGGCGGCCGCCATCGGGCGCAGCGCTCCGAAGCCCTGGGTCTGAATGGTCCGGCCTTGCAATGGATGACATTGCTATTATAGCAATGTCATCCTCAGGAGGCTCCCATGCGCCAGATCCAGCAATCCTTCGACCTCGTGGTGGCCGGTGGCGGCCTCGCCGGCTTCTGCGCCGCCATCGCCGCCGCGCGCCAGGGGCTGAAGACCTGCCTGGTGCATGAGCGCCCGGTGCTGGGCGGGGTGGCCTCGTCGGAGATGCGGGTGACCGTGCACGGCGCCGCCGCCCACCACCCCTACGCGCGCGAGACCGGCATCATCGCCGAGGCCCTGGTCGAGGAGCGCGCGCGCAACCACGAGCCGATCAACGAGAACGGCTGGACCAACTCGGTGTTCGACCAGGTGCTCTACGACCTGGCGGTGTCCGAGCCCAACCTCACCCTGCACCTCAGCACCCCGGTCACCGGCGTGCTGATGGAGGGCGGTAGCGCGGTCGACGTGCCCGCCACCACCGCCCATGGCTGGTACGAGCGCCCGGCCTGCGCCACCAGCCGGCGCATCGCCGCGTTCACCGCGCGCACCCTCTCGGCCGAGACCGAGCTGACCCTGCGCGCGCCGCTGTTCGTCGACGCCACCGGCGACGCCTTCGTCGCCGACCTCGCCGGCTGCGGCTGGCGCATGGGCAGCGAGAGCCGCGACGAGACCGGCGAGACCCACGCCCCGGCCAAGGCCTCGACCGACACCATGGGCAACTCGATCCACATCCGCGCCCGCGACATGGGCCGCGACTGCCCCTTCGCCGCCCCGGCCTGGGCGGTGCAGCACGACAACCCCGACTTCTTCTACAAGCAGGGCCGCACCCCGCACGATCCGCGCGGCGGCTTCTGGTGGATCGAGATCGGCGTGCCCTGGCACACCATCCACGACAACGAGACCATCCGCCATGAGCTGACCCGCCACGCCCTGGGGGTGTGGGATTGGATGAAGAACCGTGACCCGGTGATGAAGGAGAAGTGCCGCACCTTCGCCCTCGACTTCGTCGGCCAGGTGCCGGGCAAGCGCGAGAGCCGCCGGGTCTACGGCCGCCACTGGCTGGACGAGAACCAGCTCCAGGCCAACACCGCGTTCCCGGACGAGATCGGCCACGGCGGCTGGTTCATCGACCTGCACACCCCCGGCGGCCTGCTCGCCCCCACCAGCGAGCCGGCGGCGGCCGAGGGCTACCGCCATGACAGCGAGTACCAGGCCAAGAGCCACGTCGGCCCCTACGGCGTGCCGCTGCGCAGCCTGATGGCGCGCGACGTCGACAACCTCTTCCTCGCCGGCCGCTGCCTGAGCGCGACCCGCGCCGCGCTGGGCACGGTGCGGGTGATGGGCACCACCGCGCTGATGGGCCAGGCGGTGGGCACCGCGGCGGCGGTGATGCGCGCGCGCGGCCTCGACCTGCCGGCGCTGGCCGACGACGCCGCGCGCGGCGGCGCGGCGATGCAGGCGGTGCAGCAGCGCCTGCTGCGCGACGGGGTGTTCCTGCCCCACGTCGCCAACCGCGACGACGCCGACCTGGCGCGGTGCGCGCGCGCGTCCGCCTCGTCGGCGGCGGTGCTCGCCGGCCAGGGCCCGGGCGCCGGGCTGCCCTTCTCGGCCAACGTCTGGCACGGACACGCCGGCCAGCTCGACCAGCGCATGGCGCAGAACGTGTGGTGCGCCGGCGGGCGCATCGACCGCCTGGCGCTGTGCCTCGACAACCCCGGCGCGGCGCCGGTGCGGTTGCCGGTGCGCCTGGTGCGCGTCGAGCACATCTGGGACTACCGCCAGGGCGGCGCCGGCACGGTGGCCGAGGCGGTGCTCACGGTGCCGCCCGGCGGCGGCCGCTGGGTCGAGTGGGCGGTGGCGGCCAAGGACCTCGCCGCCGGCTGGCTGCGCATCGAGGCCGGCCCGCTGCCCGGCCTCGCCTGGCTGCACTCCCACGGCCTGATGCCCGGCCACTTCGGCTACCGCCACCTGTCGCCCACCCGCTTCCGCGGCATCCCCTGCGGCATGGCCTTCCGCATCGAGCCGGTGCAGGCGGCCTTCGCCCCCGAGCAGGCCCTGAGCGGCGTTGCCCGTCCCCATGCCGCCCCCAACCAGTGGCGCAGCGACCCCGGCCTGGGCCTGCCGGCGTGGTTCGCCCTGGCCTGGGACGCGCCCCAGTCGGTCGCCCGCGTAGAACTGACCTTCCCCGGCCAGCTCCTGCGCGAGGTGCACGCCGACCAGCCGTTCTTCGTCGAGCCGCAGGTGGCGCGCGACTACCTGATCGAGGGCGAACTGGCCGACGGCACCACGGTCGAGCTGGTGCGCATCGCCGGCAACCGCGCCTGGCGCCGCGCCCACGACCTGGCCGCGCCCGCGAGCCTGCGCCGCCTGCGCCTGGTGGTCACCGCCACCAACGGCGACCCCGCCGCCGGGCTGAGCGAGATCCGCTGCTACGGCCCCAGCAAAGCCTAGGCACCCTGGAGGTTGAACCGGGCGAGCGAGGGCCTAGCTTTCGCGCGCCCTGACCCGCTCCCATCATCTAGAGGCCTAGGATACCGGATTTTCATTCCGGCGACACGAGTTCGAATCTCGTTGGGAGTACCAGACACAAGCCCCGCAGGCGCAATGCCTTGCGGGGCTTTTTGTTGGCCCCCGCTCATCAGAGCACCCGGCCTATCCTACCCATATCCTACCACAGACGGCAATCCGCCCCCTGGCCGTCCGCTAGTTCTACGTTGGGTCCGGTCTCGGGTCATCCTCGCCCGCCTCTCGGGGCAGAAGGTGGGCGGTGGTAGCCATCTGCACAGCCGCATCAGCCAGGAGATCGAGCGCGCCGGGGTCTAGGTCAGCCACAGCGCCAACCATGGCCACCAGCGATTCAGGCCAACCCTCGGGGTCGGACAGCTTGAGCGCCGCCAAGGCACGGCGGAGAACGTCCACGGGATCGCCAGGGAGCATGGCCTATCTCTTGGGCGCGGTCGTTTCGCCGGCCTTTTCGCGCATGTAGTCGGGTGCCGTCGCCCACGCCCCAGCGTTGGCTTCCTTGGCCGATTCCTGGGCCTCGGTGAACGACTGGCGCATCGGGTCGAAAGCCTTGCCGTACTTCCGCCAGTAGGGCGAGAAACCGGCCCGGATCTGGGCGAGGTTGACGTTCTCTTGCCATTTCGCCGGCTGGGCTTGGGTGCCGCCCGCGCCAACGGTCCCTTCCCGTTCAACCCACACCACAGCCAGAAGGCGCGTGTAGGCTTCCCGCCCAAGCTCGACACCCGGCCCCACACAGGCTCACGCGGGCACCCTTGGGCACCATGCCCCGCACTAGATCCAGCGCCCGCTCGCCCTCTGGCATCGTCTTGCCGTGGCTGTTGTCCGTCACCTCGGGCGTGTCGATCAACAACAGCCGCACCTATTCTGTCTGCCCTGCCACCTCAACCGTTATGGTGTCCCCATCGTGGACGCTCATGGCAACGTCAGGGACCTCAACTGCCCATCAATGGCGTTGTCTTAGCGACGTAAGTCGTTGTTGGAAATATTGTTATTGACAACCTGACGGATCCCGGACGCGGCCCTTCAAGGGCCGCGTCGGCATGCGCACTTCGCAACCGACCCCCGCCCGCCTGCTCTCTGATGCGGACTCGATCCTCAACGACGACCTCGACGATCGGTTTGACCGGTTGCGGTGCTGGTCGCCCCGATCGGTGGTGCTCGCCCTGCTGCTGATGACCCATCCTACCCTGCGCGCCGGGTATCAGGTGACGATTGATCGGATGTCCGAAGAGTACGGCACTGCGCTCGGCTGGTCCGAGGATCCCAACCCTAGCACGCTCTGCCGTGCCCGGGCCAAGCTGTCCGAGGACACCCTGCGCGCGATTCACGCCCGCTGGCTGTCCTGCCCTGGCGGGAAGGAGGCTGCCCGGCGCGGTCTGTTCCGTGGTTTTCGCATCTATGCACTGGATGGCATGTCCGCTGTCCTGCCCAATACGGAGGAATTGGATGCCACCTTCGGGCGCGTGCGCACGGGCAAGGGAGATGCGCGGCATCCGTCCGCGCTGGTGGTGACTCTGTGGGATGCTGGGGCATGCATGCCCGTGGATTGGGTGGTTGCTCGCGGCCGATCCGGCGAGCGCGTC
>JAKLKR010000025.1 GCA_023150565.1 Planctomycetota bacterium | reverse complement strand
CCCATTCCCCCGCCCCGGCTCTGCGGCGGGCTGAAGCCCGCCGTCCGTACCGGCTGAACCCGGCGCTACCCAGCGACCGGCGCGGCGCTGGTGGCGCCCGTCAGTGCGGCCGGGCGATCTCGTCGGCGTGGGCGCGGATCCAGGCCAGGCGCGCCGCCTGGGCCTTGGGCAGCATCTCGCACCAGCGCCGCTCGAAGGCGGTGCGGAGCGCGGCCGGAGGCGGCCGCCCGGGGTCGGACAGGCCCGGGACCATGTCGCGCAGGACCGCGGCCAGCGCCGCAGCCCCCATGGCCTCATAGCCGTCGGCGGCGTCGGCCGGGGTCGAGGCCCCCTCCTGGGCCGGGAGGCGCAGCACCCCCGACCCGCGTTCCAGCTCCGCCTCCAGGTTGAGGGTGGTCCACAGCGGCCGGGCCGTCTCCGGCAGCTCCTTCCAGCAGGCGAAGCGGCCGTCGCTGCGGTACAGCAGCGCTGACATGTGCACCAGCAGCTGATGCCGATCGTCGGTGGTGGATCCCAGCGCCACCAGTGCCTGGGAATCAAGCCGGGGCAGGTGCAGCGCCGGCGGTCGCGGCCAGTTTATCCACACCGAGAGCCCGACCAGGGCCAGGATCAGGCCGATCGCCACCCCGGGACGCCTGAGCAGTGGAGGAAGGGTCATGGGGCTGGCGGTTCAGAATCCGGAGACCGGGCAGTAATATTCCCCGGTGGGACCGCCCGAGCCGGATTCCTTGCCCCAGCTCGCGGTCTGCAGCCACTCCACGTGCCCATCGGTGAACACCGCATTCCCGCCCGGCACCAGGGGGACCGCGCCGGCGGTGTTGGTGGTGCGGTTGGCGGGGTGGGGATGGAACACGCGCATGATGTCGGTCTGCTCGGTGATCACATCGTAGGCCAGCACCACCACTGAGCTGGAGCCGGTAAAGCTCACGATCGATCCCCCCGACTGCTTCTTGAGCTGGGTCGGGCCGACCGGCCAGCCGTTGCGGATGTAGAACCGCTGGGTGGCGATCGAGAAGTCGCCCCAGGCCACCGTGGGCGGGCTGGCGCGCGGGTTGCCGTTGTAGCGGTAGCCGGCCATCTTGGCGCCGCAGGCAGCGAGGCTGGCATAGGTGCCCCAGGCGTTGCGCCGGTTGAAGCTGGGGCAGACGATGCCGGCAGTGGTGTCCAGGTAGCCGTCGGTGAGGAAGCCCAGGCCGTTGGGACCGACGCCATTGGCCAATGACCAGACATGGGCGTTGGGGTTGTCATGGGCGGGGGGGAAGAAGCCCTCGTTGTCGCCGGCATAGGCGACGGCGGCCATCCCGACCTGGCGCAGGCTGCTGCCGCAGCTCATGCGGGTGGCGCGCTCGCGCACGGCGCCGATCGCCGGCATCAGCATGCTCGCCAGCACGGCGATGATCGAGATCACCACCAGCAATTCGATCAGGGTGAAGCCGCAGCGGCGACCGGGAGTGACCATGGGAACAGCATACCCCGGATTCACCAGGCGCGCACACCGGACCCGGCGGATGGAGGACGAAGCCATCGGGCGCTCCCACCGGGTAGTGACCTCGGTGGGCATAGCCTAGTCCAATCAATTCATTATTCAATTGTTTTACTGGATTGATTGGTCGGCTCTGGCAGACGCCCGGAACACCCTGGCCAGGGCCTCGGCGGCCGGCTTGGGGCGCCCGAGCACATCGATCACCGCGGTGTTGGCCGGGCAGGGGAAGCAGTCGTGGCCCATCCACACGATGAACCCGGCGCAGGCCGGGAAGCGCCGCTTGCTGGCCGCGGCCGCCACCGCCAGGAAGGCAGCCTGGCGGGCCTGGCTCCAGGCCACGAAGCGATCGAGGTCGGCCGGCCCGGGCTGCTCGCGCTGGAACTCCTCCCACTGGATCCACCAGCCGGCATTGACCTGCCAATAGGGATTGTCGCGGCTGGCCGGCCAGGCCAACGCCCCGCCATGGCGGCGGGTGAGGTCGGCACCCTGGGCCCCGGCGAAGCCGACCTCGCTGCGCAGCAGGGCGTCATCGGCCGCCCAATAGGCCTGCCATCCCGCCAGATCGCCGCTCCAGCCCCACGGGCCATGCACGTCGTGGTGCAGGCCCTGGGCGAACTCGCCGGCCTCGGCCATGAAGCGCGGGCCGCTGGCCGAAGTAGGGACGTAGCGGCGCCCAGGGTCGAGGCGTGCGCAGACGGCCGCCTGCGCCGCCAGCATCGGCTCGCGCTCGTCGCAGGGCCGGCCGATGCCGGGACCGCCATCGGGGGCGCGCTGCAGCTCGTTGCCGCCGCACCACAGGATCAGCGCCGGATGGTGCTGGCGGGCGGAGATGTAGTGCCCGGCGATGGCGGCCATGTCCGCCACCAGCCCGGGGTCGTCGGGCGGATGGTTGTCGATGCCCGAGGAGGACAGCGGGAACTCCTGCCACACCATCAGGCCGAATTCATCGCACAGGCGGTAGAACACCTCGCGCTCGAGCACGCTGCCGCCCCACACCCGCAGCAGGTTGAAACCCAGGTCGCGGTAGGTGGCCAGGCGTTCCCGGTATTCGCCCTCGGTGACATCGGCGAAGCAGGTGCGCAGCGGCACCCAGTTGGCGCCCTGGAGGAAGACCGGGCGGCCATTGACGGTGCACACCCAGTCGCGCGCCCCGGCGGGGGCGCCGCGGCAGGGCGACCAGACCACGGTGCGGAAGCCGAGTGGGCGGCGGTCGTGGTCGAGCGGCGCGCCGGCGCCGGCGCACAGCACGGTGTCGAGCTGGTAGAGCGGCTGGGGGCCCTGCCCGTTGGGCCACCAGCGCTCGACCGCCAGGCGCTCCAGGCGCAGGATCCCGGCCGCGGCCGGGGCGGAGCCGGTGGCGAGGACGCTGCCATCGGCGGCGCTCAGGCTGACGCGCACGGTGGCGCCGGGAGCGGCGGCGGCCGCGTCCCAGCGCAGCTCGAGCGCGCCCAGGCCCTGCTCATCGCAGGCGGTGGTGGCGCACAGGCGGTGCAGGCAGGCGCCGCTGAGCAGCTCCACCCCCTCCCACAGCCCCACCTGCACCAGCCGTGGAGACCAGTCCCAGACGTAGGGGTAGCGCGAACGCCAGTCGCGGATGCGGCTGGTGCGCTGCACCTGGCCGAGGGCGCGCGGCTGGTCGGTGAAGACGACCCGCACCGGCAGCGGCTGGCCGGCGGGGGCCTCGATCCCGATCAGATGCGGCACGAAGGTGTTGGCGACCTGCGCCACCACCCGCGGGCCGGCCATCACCGCCGCCGCGCCATCGACCCCGTGCAGCAGCAGGCGGTGGGGACCGGGGCCGGCGAGGGCCGCGGCCGGGATGACCGTCTCCGCCACCCAATGCCGGTTCTCGATCCACTCGCAGCCGCGCGCCTGCAGGCCGTCGCGCCAGTCGGGGATGAGCCCGGCGGCGAGCAGGGCCTGCTGCACCGAACCCGGCACCGGCAGGGGCAGCGGCCCGATCTCGGCCTGGCCGGGCAGACCGGTCTCGGTGGCCGGGGAACGCTCCCAGTTGTACGGCTGCCAGCCGGTCAGGGTCCAGGGGACGCGGTCGAGCGGGGTGCGCGGCATGGGATGGGTCAGCGGCCGGCGATCTCATCGGCATGGGCGCGGATATAGGCCAGGCGGGCCTGCTGCGCCTGGGGCAGCAGTTCCTGGTAGCGCCGGTCGAACTCGCTGCGCTTGGCCGCCGCCCCCGGCTTGGCGGCATCAGCGAATTGCGGCACCAGATCGCGCAGCAGGGTCGCCAGCGCCGGCGCGCCCAGGGTCTGGTAGCCGTCGGCCGCCTCCATGACGGTCGGTGCGCCTTCCCGCGGCGGCCCCTGCAGGACGACCGAGCCGGCATCGAGGTCGAGTTCGAAGTTCAGGGTGGTCCACAGCGGCCGCGAGACCTCGGGCAGCGCGGTCCAGGGCATCAGCCGGCCGTCGCGGTACAGCTGCGCCGACAGGTGCACCAGCAGCTGGTGGCGGTCCTCGCGCTCGCCGCCGAGGGAGGCCAAGGCCTGGGCGTCGAGCCGGGGCAGGTCCACCCGCGGCGGGCGCGGCCAGTTGAGCCACAACGAGACGCCGACCAGCAGGACGATGACGCCGACCACCACCACGGGATGCCGGTGCCAGGATCGGCCGCCGGGCGCGGTGCGGGAGGGGCGTGACGGCTTGGCCATGGGGCGACCCGGTTCAGAACCCGGACTGAGGGCTGTAATAATCCCCGAAGGTGCCCATCGACCCGGACTGGCGCCCCCACTTGGCGCCGGCCAGCCAGGCGACGTGGCCATCGACGAACACCGCATTGCCGCCCGGTTCGAGCGCCACCGCGGTCACCGGGCGCATCAGGCTGTTGGCGGGATGGGGATGCAGCACGCGGCCGCTGGTGTTGGGCGAATCGGTCATCGCATCGAAAGCCAGCACCACCCGATCGACGGTGACGGCATGCGACAGCCGCCGCGGCCCCCAGGTCCAGCCGTTGAGCATGCCGGTGTAGGTCGACGGCCGGCTGTAGTCCGGGTCCTGCTGTGCCCACCAGTTGCTGGGGTTGGTCAGCGGGAGGTCCCGGGGATTGCCGTTGTAGCGGTAGCCCGACACCGATTCGCCGCAGGCGGTGCGCGATGGGTATGTGCCCCAGGCGCTGCGCAGGGGAAAGCCCGGGCAGACGAGGATCGCCGCGGAATCCAGGAAGCCGCCCGCGCTGAGGAAGCCGAGGCCGTGCGCGGCGTAGGCCGGCGTCGCCAGGCGGATCGACAGCCAGGCATTGGGATTGGCATAGGCGGGCGGGAACAGGCCGCGGTTGTCCTGTGAGTAGGCGGTGGCCGCCAGGGCGACGCCTTGCAGGTTGCTGGCGCAGCCCAGCCGGGTGGCGCGCTCGCGCACCGTGCCCACCGCCGGCAGCAGCATGCTCGCCAGGATGGCGATAATGCTGATCACCACCAGCAGCTCGATCAGGGAAAATGCCGAGCACGGACGCATGGAGTGAGCATACCTAATTTTCCCGCTCGGCGCAAACCGGTCCGCGAGGAACTGCGTCGTGGCCATCCCCCACCCCCTGGGCCACCGGCCCTGCTGCGCGAAGCCTATCCGAAATCAATCTATTATCAACTTGTATTATTGAATCATAACGGTTGGCGGGTCTACCGCACCCGCACCAGCCACGGCAGCGGGCCGACGGGGTCGCGGCGCACCACGCCATAACCGCGCGGGCTCCAGGGATGGCCGTCATCGCTCCATAACAACTGGGTGGTGCCGCCCGCGCCCTGGTGGGTCCACCAGAACGAGAAGCCGAGATCGCCACCGGCAGGCCAGCTGCTGGCGGCCAGCGCCGCGTAGGGGATGGCGAACTCGGCCGCGACCCCGTCCGCCACCGCCTGCCACCGTCCCGCCGCCAGCGGCCCGGGGGGCGAGGTCTCGCCGCGCTGCAGGGCGATGGCGCCGCCCGCCGCCCAGCGCCCGGCGATCCACCAGTAGGGGCCGGGCGTGCCGAGCAGGTCGGCGGGGCGCTGGTCGCAGAAGACGGTGAAGCGGTCCTGGCGGGGATCACCGTGGATGCGCAGGGCGAGATGGATGGCCTCGCGCCCGGCGCGCACCGCCCACTCCAGCCGGAACTCGCCGGGATCGGCGCGGCGGTCCTCGGGTCCGGTCAGCCAGCGCGCCTGGCAGGGCTCGCCCAGCGGCGCCCAGGCATCGTCCTGCCATTCGCCCAGATCGCCGTCGATCACCGCCTCGCCGCTGCGCGCCGCCGCCAGGCGCACCCACGCCAGCTCGGCCGCCACCGGGGCGCGACGGCCGCCGTCCACCACCGCGGCCACCAGGGGCTGACGACCGACCGCGCTGGTGGCAGGCCAGGTCGCGGTCACCGCCTGCGGCCCCTGCGGCGTGTCCAGACGCACCCGAACCGATGGTTCGGCGCACAGCTGCCGGCCGCGCGCGAATCCGCCCGCTGGCGTGATGGCACCGGTGACCGCCCGCGCCCGGCAGCCGCCGTCGCGGAAGTCGAGCACCGCCAGCAGCGGCGCCTCGGCCGCCACATAGCGGTCGTACGGATGCCGGAACAGGTCGTCGGCTGCGCGCACCTGCGGCCAGGCCACCGCGACCGTGCTGGCCGCGCCCGGGGCCAGATCGTAGGCGAGGTCGCCGGTGGCCGCCACCACCGCCGCGGTGGGGGCATGGACCTCCAGCCGCCCGCGCCGGCGGCGGTCGCCGGCATTGCGCAGGCGCAGGGTGGTGACCAGGCCCTGGGCGCTCCAGGCGCTGGTGGCGTCCAGGTCCAGCGCCTCGGCCTCGGCCACCCCGGCCAGGGCCGCCAGCACCGCCTGGGCCAGGGCGTGATGGCCGACGGCGTTGGGATGGAGGTGGTCGCCGCGGCCATTGTCCTCGACCAGGCTGGTGAGCTGGCGGTCGTAGGAGCGCGGATAGCACGGCCGCAGGCTGGCGAGGGCGGCGGGCAGGTCGTCGCCGTGCGCCTGCCACAGGGCGGCGAAGGTGTCCGCCAACGCCACCCCCCACTCCGCCGCCAGCGGGCGCAGGGCGGCGGCGAAGGGCAGGGCGCGCAGGGCCTGGGCGGGCGGCGCCCCGCCCCCCGGCTGGATCGGCGCCAGGTCCGGGGTCGGCTGCAGCAGCACCACGTCGGCGCCGCAGCGCGCGCGCAGCTCGTCCACCAGCCAGCCGACCTGGGCGCGGTAGCCGTCGAGCGGCGCCCAGGCGGCCTGGTCGTTGAGCCCGTACATGATGCAGGCGAGATCGGGACGCCGCGCGGTATCGGCGGTGAAATTGCGCACCGACGCGTCGACCGAGCGCCCGGGATAGCTGCGGTTCACCACCGTGATGCGCCGGTTGCCGGTCGCGCGTTCCAGCAGGCGGGCGAGGATGCGGTCGTACCAGCCGGTATGGGTCACCGAGTCGCCCAGCGCCAGCAGGGTGAAGGGCTCGCCGGCGAGCAGCGCCCCGCCCCGCCGCGGCAGGGTGCGCGCCAGCGCCGCGGCGGTGAGCGGCAGCGGCGGCTCGATGGCGAGCAGGCGCAGCTCGCCGGCCACCGGCTCGCTGATGGCCAGCACGTGAATGCCGGCCACCCCGGTGGCGACCTCGACCCGGGCGGCGGCCGGCGCGCTGCCGGCGGGCAGCTCCTGCCAGCCGGCGCGGGTGAGCACGCGGTGGCGCCAGCGCCAGGGCCCGGCGACGGCGGACTCCAGCACCGCGGCCTGGTCGCGGAACACCATCCCCTCCGCCACCCGCAGCTCCTGCGCGCGGGAGGCGGCGGCGACCAGCAGCAGGCAGGCCAAGGGCCAGCGCATCACCCTGGAAAGAACAGATGGATCACCGCCACGACGCCACGACGCCACGAGGAAAAGACTCATAGCGATCCGTTCCTTCACCACCTGGGTGAAAAGGAACGCCAGTGCATAACCAAACCCGGCCGTGGCGTCGTGGCGTCGTGGCGGTCGAATCCCCGGCTTGAGGATCACTTCTCCACCACCACCCGTCCCCACTGGTTCGGCACCAGGCGCGACTCCTCGCCCACGTCCGAGACCAGGCCGGCGGAACGGTTCGACCAGTAGGTGCGCTGGAGGTTGCGCGAACCCTGCTCGTCGCCGTAGATCACCCCCACGTCGCCGCGCAGCTCGCTGCCGGGCTTGGGCGTCCAGCCCAGGGCGGCGAGCGGCACCGCCGCCTCGATCACCACCCCGGCCGGGGTGCGCTGCAACGCCAGGCGCGCCTCCGCCAGCACCCGCACCGAGTCAAAGGAGACCCGGCAGTTGGGGCTCGAGAACGAGGTGCCGTCGCCGGCCCCCGGCGCCACCGGGCGGTAGAGCACCGCCACCGGCTTGCCGCCGGGCGCGGCCAGCAGCAGGCGCAGGTCGCCGGCCACCGGCTGGGTGCGCCCCGGGCTGGCGGCGGGGTCGGTGCCGAGCATGAGGTCGACCGATGCCCCGCTCTTGAACAGCAGCCGGGGATCATCGCCGCCATTGGCGAAGCGGTTGGGGTCGCGCACCTCGTAGGCCAGGTAGAGGTGGGTGGCATCGCGCCGCAGCGCCACCCGCGCCCCGCGCTGGTCGTCGACCGGGATGCCGACCCCCTGCTCCATGCGCCAGTCGTCGAGCCGGCCGTCGATCGCCGGGGCGGTGGCCGCGGCGGCGATGCGCAGCGGCGCCAACGCGCCGTCGACGGTGGCGGCGGCCAGCTCGCTGGCGCGCTGGGCCTGGGCCGGGGTGACGGTCAGTGTGCCGCCGGGCAGGCGGCGCACCGCGTCCAGGCCCAGCACCTCGCTGATCACCGGCCCCGACGACTTGGCCGGGCAGGACACCACGTGGACGCGCCCGCTGGCGGGATGGCGGAAGAAGCCGGCGGCCCAGCCCTCCGACTCGTTCGACATGCCGTCGATGCGCTGCCCGCGCGCCACCGTGCGCGGCAGCTCGGGCCCGCTGCGGCCGTCCCTGAACAGCCCGGCGATGAACAGCCCGTCAGCGGTGAACAGGTAGTGGCGGCCGAGGTTGCCCATCACATGCACCACCTCGCCCAGCTCGCCGCCGAGGTCCACCTGGCCGCCGAAATACCAGTCGCCCGCCAGCTGGCCGGGCCGGGGCGACGGCGCCTTGTGCGAGCCGTGCACCTGGAACCACGAGGGGTAGGTCCAGCGCCGCCGGCCGTCGGGGGCGTAGCCGGAGAGCATGCCGGGGAAGCCGCCGCCGTCGCCGGCGCCCCAGCGCGGGCGGTAGCCGTCCACGATCAGCCAGCCGGCGGGGGTGCGCAGGCGGGTGTCCCAGCCGTTGGGATGGACGGTGGCCGGGGTCGCCGCCTGGCGCACATCGGCCAGGCGCCAGCGCGGCGCACCGCAGGCGGTCCACTCGGCGCGCGGCAGGAGGTGCGCGCCCAGCACCAGGCCGAGGTCGTCGGTGAAGCGAGGCGCCAGGGACTTCCAGCTGGCGGGGCCGGGATCGCCGGCCTCGACCTCCGCCGTCTGCACCAGCCCGTCGCCATTCGCGTCGCACCACAGGAAGGCGCGGTCGGGCAGGCTCCTGGGGATCGGCCACGTCCAGGTGGCGGGATCATGGCCGGGCAGGACGGCGAGGATGCGGGCATCGAAGCCTTGGTGGCGGATCTGGCCCAGGAAGGCGTCGTGCAGGGTGCCCGCCGCCGCGCGCGCCAGCCAGCGGCCGTCCACCAGTTCATAGACCGTCACCGGCAACTCCTCGCGCAGCAGGAACTGCCGGCCCTGGACGCGCAGGAAGCGCGCCCGCCCGTGCGGAGCGCCATGGTCGCCGGGATAGGGCCAGCCGACCAGGGCGCCCGGGACGGTGCCCTGGCGCGGCAGCGAATACACCGGCCGGCCGCTGCCCGCGGCCCAGTCGAGCTGGAAGATGGTGCCGGTGTCGATGGCGCGCTCGGGCTGGTCGGGGTCGACGCTGGCGCCGGTGGCGGCGTAGGTCGAGCCGCCGATCAGCTCGCGCTCCAGCCGGCCGTCCGCCGACCAGGCGCTGAAGCGGCGCGGGGCGAAGTCCTCCTCGGCCACCCACAGCCGGCCGGCGCCATCCACCGCCACCCCGCGCGGCATGAGCATGCCGTCGCTCTGGTACGGCCCGCTGGCCGCCCGCCCGCCGTCGCGGCCGATGCGGCGCAGCGGCCGCCCGGCGGCATCGAACGCCGCCACCTGCATGGCGGCGCCGCGCTGGCTCACCAGCAGGGTGCCGTCGGCGCCCACCGCCAGCCCCATGGGCGCGGTCAGGCCGGTGGCCAGCGGGGCGAGCGCCCCGTCCTCGACCCCCACCGCCACCACCGTCGTCCCGCTGATCGCCAGCAGCCGGCCGTCGCCGGCGCAGGCCAGGCCCGCAGGCCGCGGCACGCGCAGGGTGCGCAGCAGGGCGCCGCTGCGCTTGTCGGCCACCAGCACCGCGTCATCCCAGTACGACGACACGTAGACCCGGCTGGCGTCGACCGCGCAGCCGCGCAGCGAACCGCCGGCGGTGCCGCTGTCCCAGGCGCGCGCCTGGGCGGTGGCGATCCAGTCCAGGGGAGCCGGTGCGCCGGCCGGCTTGGCCAGCAGCACGCGGTCGACCACCCGCTTGTCCTTGTCGTCGGGCAGCGCCGCGAAGGGGACCTCGACCCCGTCGGCGAGGCCGAGCCGGCAGATGCCGATGCCGCCCTCGGGGGTCTGCAGCGCCACGTAGACGTGCTCGTCGTCGGCGGCGAGGGCGGTGGCGGGGCCGCCGTAGTGGTTGCCCAGGGCCAGGCGCCGGGTCTGGTGCCACAGCTTGCGCCCGCTGGCGGCGTCGATGGCGATCACCCGGTTGCCGTTCTCGGCCGCCGGGCAGCCGAGGAACACCCGCCCGCCGCGCGCCGCCACCGCCTGCGGCAGGTTGTGGTCCGAGGTCCAGCCCCCGCCGCCGCGGCCATCGTTCCACGGCGGATCGGCGGGAGTGTTGAAGGCGAAGCCGTACTCGACGTGCAGGCCGGGATGGAACAGCCCGCGCCAGCGGTAGGTCCCGGGTGGCACCGGGTCGCCCCAGTCGTCGCGCCCGTCCCACCACAGGGTGCGGGTGCCGGGGACCACCGGCTCCTCGGCCACCAGGTTGCGCACCCGCACCCCCTGCGCGTCCTCGACCACCACCGTGGCCTGGCCGGCGGCCGGGATGGCGCAGGCGATGGGGATGATGCGCCCCGGGTCGGATTCCGTGCGCGGCGGGCCCTGGCGCAGCAGCAGGCTGACCTGGCCGAAGTTGTAGCCGCCGAACTTGCCGCCCACCGCCCACCAGGTGTCGCCGGCGCGGCTGAGCGCGTTCACGGTCAGCGAGGTGGCATAGGCCTGCTTCCAGCTGCGGCCGGCGTCGGCGCTCTCCCAGATCCCGCCCTCGGCCACCAGCCCCAGGCGCCCGCCCGGGCCATGGCCCAGGCGCCGGCTGCCGGCCGGGGCCCCCGCCATCGGGGTGAAGGTGCGCCCGCCATCGTCCGAACGCTGCAGGCCGCCGCTGAAGGCGGCGAGCAGGGCGCCCCCCTCCAGCCGCAGCAGGCCGCCATCGTGGTTGCGCTTGCCGGGGAAGGTGCAGCGCCGGGTCCAGGTGGTGCCGCCGTCGCTGGAATGGCCCAGGCGGCCGTCCAGGCCGAGGGCATAGAACTCGCGCGCGCCGACCGCGAGCAGGCCGTGGATGTCGGCGCCGGCGCCGTGGCGCTCGGCCCAGGTGGCGCCGCCGTCGACGCTCACCCACAGCGAGTCCGAGCGCCAGGGCGAACCGGCGACCACGTGCTCGCGGTCGCCCGCCGCCACCGCCATCAGCCCGAGCGGGCCGCTGAACACCTGGGTCCAGGTCTGGCCGCCATCGACCGTCTTGTACACCAGCCCGGGCGGCCCGCCCCAACCGCCGCCGCTGGCGAAGCCCACCTGGCTGTCGACGAAGGACAGGCTCCAGAAGCCCTGGGCGCAGACCTCGTTCCAGGTGCGGCCGCCGTCGGCGGTGCGCCAGGTCTTGGGTCCGGTGATCACCCCCACCAGGGGCGACAGGAACACCCCGTCCTGCATCAGGCCGAAATTGGGCGGGGTCTGGTCGAGCCAGCCGCTGGCCACCGGTTCCGACACCACCGCGACGGTGGCGGCCGGTGCCGGCCCCGCCTCGCGCTGGGCGGGGGCGGATTCGCAACCCGCCAGCAGCAGGGCCAGAGCGATGCCGATCAGCGTGCAGGGCTTGTTCATGGGTCTTCCAGTTCCTTCGGCTTGGGAATGGGCACCTCGGCGCGCACCACCGGGGCGGCGGCGCCAGGGTCGAAGCACAGCCATTGGCTGGTGGGCTGGCGGATGCGGTAGTCGACGTAGTGGAACTGCTCGGGACGCACCAGCACCTCGGGCAGCAGCACCCGGGTCTGCAGCAGCAGGTGCAGCCGACGCAGCTCCATGCGCTCGGCGGCGGTCAGACGGGGGGCCGCCGGCCCCGCCCCGGCCAGGCGCGCCTGCAGGGTCCAGGCCTCCCCCTCCTGGCGGTAGATGCCGAGATCGAGCAGGCGCTGGCGGGCGGCCTCGACCGGCTGACGGGTCTCGGCCGGCAGCCGGGCCAGGGCGGAGTCAAAGTCTGTGCGACGGTCGAGGTACCAGGCGGGGTCCTCCTGCCAGGCGTTGAGCAGCCCTTCGATGCGCTCCTTGACCGGCGCCCCCAGGGCGGGATCGGCGGCGAGCAGCACCTGGCTCAGGCGCTCGGCGTCGCGCCGCAGCCGGGTCACGCGCTGATGGCGGTTGCGCGGGGCGTCCTCCTGCTCGCCTTCGCGGGCGATCTGCGCCGCGGTCCCGGCCAGGCGCGCGGCGGCGGCGGCAAGGGCGGCGCGCTCGGGCGCGGTCAGCGCCTGGGCGCACAGGCGCGCGAACAGGTCGCCCTCGCCGGCCGCCGCCCGCGCCAGCAGCTCCGGCCAGCCGCGCACATCATAGGGCGCCACCCCCTCCGCCGGCATGATGCAGGTGCTGGAATAGCCGATGGCGGTGTCGATGGCGGCATAGTGCAGGTCCACCAGCCGGCCGTCGGCGGCATAGGTGCGCAGCTCGTTGTCGGGGCACACCACCGAGATGAACGCCGGCGCCGACCAGGTGCGCCCATCGGCGCTGGCGAACAGGCCGATGTCGATGCGGTTGGTGGCGATCAGGCTGCCGGGCTGGACCGGGAAGCGGGCGTGCCAGTCGACCGCGATGCGCGCGCGGCGGCCGCCGTCGAAGGCGTCGATGTGCACCTTGGCGGGATCGCCCTGGAGCAGCGCCCAGCGGAAGGTGAGCGGCCGGCCGGCCGGGTCGTAGCTGGTGCCGGCGTCGGCGGCCAGGCGCAGGGTGCGGCCCCAGCGGCGGAACACGAAGCCGGTGGCGCAGGGCGACACCGCCAGGCGCTCGGCGGCGCTGGTGGCGGGGGCGTCGACCCCCGGCCGCAGCGGCTCGACCGCCTCCGCCAGCACCTGGGCGAGGGGCGGGATGCCGTCGAGGGTGAGGGCGTGGGCCGCCTCCACCAGCTTCTCCTCATCCAGCAGGCTGCCCTCGAACACCGCCGGATGGGCCTGGCCGCTGAAGTAGCCGTCCGGACCACCGCGGTAGGTGGCGCGCAGCAGGGCCTGGATGGTGGGCATGAGCAGGCCCTGCCGCACCAGCACCCGCTTGACCACCGGGTTGAAGGCGGCCGCGGCGTGGATGGCGGCGTTCAGGAAGGGGATGTCGCTGCCCGAGGAACCGCGCGAGATCAGGCAGTAGGGCTGGTTCAGCGGCAGCAGGTCGCCATGGAAGCTGCGCCCGCTGCGCCCGGGATGGTAGTCGTGGTGGGCGGGATAGGCGTAGAGGTTGTTGCCGCGGTACTGGGCATAGAGGCCCATCAGCCCGGCCGGGACCATCATGGCGAAGCGCGGGTTGCAGCCGCCGCGCTCGGGATTGGCCGCGGTCGAGGAGTTGCCGATCGCGACCGGGGCCAGCACCCCGGTGAAGAGCGCGTAGTCGAGGCCCGCCTTGCGCTGGTCGGGGGTGTATTCCCAATTGCCCAACTGGGGGAAGTCGCGGCGTTCGATGTGGGAATGCTCGCGGTCGCGGTTGTCGTAGACGTCGCCGCGGTTGCCGGCGGCGGTCTTGGCCGCGTACCAGGCGTTGAGCTGGCGTTCGACCGCGCTGCGTTCCTTGAGGCAGGGTTGGTCGGGCGCCACGGTGGCGGAATCGGCGGGATCCGGCGGCGGGTCCACCAGGGCGGCGTTGCGCGCCAGCAGCTCCGGCCACAGCCTGGCGGTGGCCGCAGGCTCGACCTGGCCCTGGGCGATGAACTCGACCGTGCCCCAGGCGCCGGGATTGGCCCAGATCTGGTCGGTCTCGGGTCGCTTGGGGTTGAGCAGGTCGGTGACCCGCTCGGCCGGGTGGTCCTGGAAGCGGGGGTCGCCCCACATCGCCTCGATCGCCAGGCGCAGCGAGGTGCCGGGCAGGAAGGGCTGGCCGCCATCCGGCCGCAGCAGCTTCCAGTCCAGGCGCAGCTCCTGGGTATAGCCTTGGCCGTCGGGGTCGCGCCGGTAGCCCGACTGCACCCCGGCACCCTCGGCCTCGGCCACCACCCGCTCGGTCCTGCCGCCCGGCGACATGTCGGCGTAGACCGCATGGGCGGTGGCGCGCCCGCCATCCTGCCACCAGTAGGCGTCGAGGTGGAGGATCTGCAGCGGCAGCGGCTCGGACCTGCCGGCGGGGTTGCCGGTGTCGATGCGCAGCTGCACGCAGTCGCCGCACCAGGCGCGACCGGGCGCCTTCACCGGGTCGATGCGGTTCTGCATCGGGGTGCGGTCGCGGAACTGGAGCAGCAGGTACATGCCGGCGGCGTCGTGCATGGCCGCGACCCGCACCAGATGCCGCGGCTGGGCGCGGTCGTCGGTCATGGCGATGGCGCCGCTGAGGTCCCAGTCGGCGGCCTCGCCGTCGATCGCCACCGGGCCGGGGGCCGGCAGCGCGCGCAGCACGTGGTTGGTGAGCGGCGCCGGCTCGGCGGCAGCCAGGATGGAGCAGGACAGCAGCGCGGTGCAGAGCGGCAGACGCATGGCAGGACCTTGGCCGGGATCAGCGTGGGACGGTCGAGACCTCCAGATCGTCGAGCTCGCCCGCCTGCCCGCCCTCGAGATCGAGCGAGAACTGCCACTGCCAGTTGACATGGTTGGTCTTGAACACCAGGGCGTTCCAGCCTGCGCGCAGGGTGGCGGCGCGCTCGGCGCGCTTCTTCGGCTCGGCGGTGATCACCCCGGCATAGACCGGCTCGCCGTTGAGCACCACCTGCACCCCCACCTGGCCGGCGAAGGTGGCATTGCCCAGCACCAGCTTCACCGGCCGCTCGCGCCCGCTGCGGATCCAGCGCGCGCCATAGGCCCCGGCCATGCTGCCGGCGAAGTCGACCGCGAACAGGCTGACGCTGCCCGGGCCGGCGCCGCCGGTGTGGTCGACGCTGGCGAGCAGGCGGGTCCAGACCGGGGACTCTCCCTTCCAGCCGGCCGGGGTGGCGCCGAAGCCGGCGCCGCGCATCAGCTCCTCCTCGCCCGCCAGCCGCCCGCGCTCGGGCTGGAACTTCCAGCTGCCGTGCTCCCACACCCCGGGATTGGCGAAGCCGTGGCCCACCAGCCAGGGGGCGGGGATGGCGATGGCGCGTTCGCGCTGCGCGGCGCCCGCCGCCACCCGCAGCTTCAGGCGGTTGACCAGGCGGTTGAGCGGACCGCTGGCCGTGAGGGTGCCGCCGGTGCTGGCGGCGGCGGCCGGGGCGACGCTCCAGCCTGCGGGCGTCTCCAGGCTGGCGACCGGCGCGGCGGTGGCGCCGGCGGCCGGGCTCCAGTGCCAGTCGAGCGCGATCTCGGCGGCCTCGCCGCCAGGCGGCAGGGTCGGGCGCAGGCCGTAGGACAGCGCCGGCAGCTCGCCACGCGCTGCGGTCAACAGCGGCTCGATCTCGACCCGCCGCACCGCCTCGGCGGCGTCGCGCTCGCCCAGCCCGGCGAGCATGCCCCAGGCGATGGCGGCGTGGCCGGCGCGTTCGGGATGCACGTAGTCGTAGGTGACGTGGAAGTCGGGGCGGCAGGTGCGGCCCTCGGCCAGCACCTCGCGCACCGCCTCGCCGCTGGGCAGCAGCACGCAGCCCAGCTCCTGGGCCAGGCCGGCCAGGCGCCGGTTGAGCAGGGCGAGCATGCGGTTCTTGGGCGAGGCCGGGTCCTCGGTGTTGGGGGTCACCGTGCCCAGGGCGGTGACCCGCGGCCTGGCGCGTTCGCGCAGGGCGGTGATGAGGGTGCGGTAGCTCGCCGCCCAGGCCTCGACCCCGGCCGGATCGGGGCCGAAGTAGGGCGCCAGGCTGTCGTTCATCCCCAGCATGATCACCAGCACCCCCACCGGGGCGGCGAAGGTGGCGCGCACATCGACCTTGGGCACGTCGAGAACGGTCTCCTTGTCGCGGCTGCCGCGCTCGATGTTCTGCCACGAGCCCACCCCCTGCCCGCTGCCGCCGAGCGACACCAGCTCGATGCGGTTGCCCGGCCGGGCCGCGTCAAGGGCCCGGCGGATGACCCCGTGGTAGCCCGCCGGCCCGTAGTTCACCGACAGCCCGGTGATGCTGTCGCCGACGAACACCACCCGGTCGCCATCCTGGAGCAGCGGGACGGGGGCGACCTCGAGCGCCGCCAGTGGAGCGAGGGCGAGGATGGGCAGCAGCTTCCTGATCATGGCTGGATCCTCAGGCGCCGCGCACGGCGATGATGCGGTTGGTGCCGGCGCGCAGCGCGCTGAACGGGATGCGCCCGCCCGGCGGCAGGCGGCGGCCGTTGAGGGTGACCGCCAGCTTCCTGCCGCCGCGGCTGCTGATGCGCAGGTCGATGCGCCGGCCCGCCAGCACCAGGTTGCGGATCGCCACCGGCGCGTCGACCGGGGTCGGGCGCAGCACCAGGCCGTCGATGTCGACGTCGAGCCCGGCATAGGCGGTGAAGAACGCCTCGTACCAGGCCTTGCCGGCGAAGGGCTGCTTGCCGCCCGGGCAGTCGGCGGTGAGGTCGCCGGCGTTGACCGCGTCGTAGGTCAGGCCCTCGGGGATGGTGTTGGCGTCCCAGAACCATTCCATGTTCGCCGCCCAGCGCTCCAGTTCGCGCCCGCGCCCGGCCAGCGACATCACGTTCCAGTAGAACGGCTCGATCACCGGATAGCCGGCCGAGCCCTGGTTGCCATCGCTGAGGAAGGCGGCCTGGTCGCGCAGCGGATAGTGGAACACCCCGCGCGGCGCCGCCAGCTCGCGGGCCATGTAGCCGGCGATGCGCGGCAGCTCGTCCGCCACCAGGTCGCGGGCATAGGGCGTCACCCACAGGATGGCGTAGCCGGGGTGGTGGCGGCGGGGGGCGAAGTCGCGGCTCGATGCGGAATCGATGAAATAGCCCGCCTCCTGGTCGAAGAACACCTTGATGAAGCCGCGCCGGCAGCGTTCCGCCGCCTGGTCGAGGGTGCCGGCCAGGGAATCCTCGCCCAGCACCCGCGCGAGATCGCGCAGGCAGCGCAGCGCCTGGTAGAAGATGCTGTTGTTGAACACGCTGAGGTCGTGGCCGTCGTGGCCCACCAGCTCGGGATGGTCGGGGAACAGCGATGGTCCGTCGACCAGGCCGCTGCCGCGCACCTCGGCGGCCAGGGCGCGCTCGACGATGGCGCGCGCGAAGGGGAAGAATTCGCGCAGCACAGCCTGGTCGCGGGTGGCGCACCAGTGGTTGTAGAGCATCACCGTGTAGAGGGTCTGGGCGGTCGAGGCCATCGCCATCAGCGGGGTGAAGTCGGCGGTCAGGCAGTGCGGGATGCCCACCCCGGGCTGGGCCAGGCGGCGGTAGAACGCCAGCATCTCGGCGACGAAGGCGCCGCGCCCGGCCAGCATCAGGCCCTTGGAATAGACCATGCTGTCCCAGCCCCACACCCAGTAGTGGCCGGCCGAGGCGCGCATCGCCCCCGGCACGTCCGCCACCCGCAGGGCGTCGACCACCGCCGGCAGCTGGGCCATGAAGGATTCCAGCGCCGGCCGGCCGACCGCCACCTCCGGCTGGCCGCCATCCAGGGCGGCGGCGAAGCGCGCCTCGCAGTCGCGGTGCACGCTGGCGCGCAACCCGGCCAGACGGGCGTCGAGCGCGGACCGCTCCCAGGCGAAGGCGACGATGAAGGCGGCCTGGTCGGTGAAGGGCGCGCTGTCGGCGTGGTGCTTGAAGCCGCGGTGCAGGTCCTGGAAGGCGACGCCGCGGTCGGCACCCACCCCGATGAAGGTCTCGGCACGATCGACATCGCGGGCGCCGCCGGGCGCGCACTGGGTCAGGGCCGCGGGGTTGCCCTGGCGGGCCTTGGCCTGGACCGCGGGCGGGATGTCCTCGCGCGCCACCGCCACCGCCACCCCGCTGCGGTCGTCGCCGGCGAAGCCCTGCCAGCTGCGGTGGGGCAGGCCGACCTGGGCCGGGTGGCCGTGCCACACCAGGCGCAGCGACAGGGTGGCGCGGCGCGGGTTGCGCTCGACCACCACCCGCTGCACCAGGCAGTCGTCGAGCAGCACCAGCTCGTGGCGGAAGGCCACCCCGCCGGCGCTGGCATGCGAGCGGTAGCCGCAGGGGAACAGCTCGGTGCGCGCGAAGGTGGGATGGTAGGGCGTCCCGTCGACCACCACGCACAGGCGGAACAGCTTGCTCCAGGCGCTGGTGCCGTCGCCGTGGAAGAAGCGCGGCCGCGCCACCGGCTGGCGGCCGTAATAGGCGATCTCGCTGATGCCGCCGTGGCGGGCCAGGCGCACCCCGATGCGCCCGCCGCAGAACCAGCACTGGTCGATGGTCAGGCCCTTGGGCATGAAGGGCACGTTTGCGCGGTAGTGCATGGTGGGTTCCTGGGAGTCCGTTCGGTTCATCCTACGTCCCGCCGTTGGCGGTTGATGGTTGATGGTTGGCGCACAGCGGGATGCGCTGGTGTTGGACAACCCACAGGCGGTGCGCTGGCAAACCAACAACCATGAACCATGAACCATCAACAGCGCTGTGCCGGCTCATGGTGCGGCCGGGCGGAAGCGCCAGGTGCCCCACAGGGCGGGGGACAGGCGCGCCTCGCTCGGCACGTCGGCGGTGATGCCGGTGGCCTTGTTGCTCCAGTAGCAGCGCTGCAGGGTCTGGAAGCCGTTGCCGCGCAGGATGCCGATGTCGGCGCGGATGGCGCCGCCGGCCGCCGGCGCCAGGCCGAGCAGCTGCAGCGGCACCGACAGCTCGTAGTCGCCGGCCGCCCCCGCGAGGACGACCTGCTCGCTCACCAGTTCGACCTTGTCCATGTGCACGGTGGCGACCGGCGAGGTGAACGGGAAGCGCGCCTCGGCGGGGGTGCCCGGCACCACCGGGCGGTAGAGCACCGCGATCAGCTTGCCGCCGGACATGCTCACCAGCAGGCGGCAGTCGCCGGCCGCCGGCTGGCTCCGCTTGGCATCGGCCTTGGGGTCGGCACCGATCATCAGGTCGAGGCAGCCGCCGCTCTTGAACAGGGTCTGCCAGGTGGCGGCGGAGTTCTTCAGCAGATGGGCGTCGGCGGTGCGCCAGGCGACGTAGAGGCGGTCGCCGCTGATGCGCACCGCGCCGGTGATGCGCTCCTCGACGCTGCTCCAGTCGCCGGTCTGGCGCCGGCGCACGTCGATGGTCGCCCATTCGGCGCCCTTCCAGTCGTCGAGCCTGCCGTCGACCAGCGGTGCGGCGGGCGCCAGATCGACCGCCAGGGCCACCGCGCCCTGGGCGCGCTGGCGCTCGACCTCGGCCTGGACGAACCAGGCCTGGGCCTCGGCCAGCTGCCTGGCGTCGACGGTGATCGCCGGCGCCTGCAGGCGGCGGATCGCCGACAGGCCGTCGACCCGCACCAGGCTCTGGCGGTAGCCGTCCTGGATGAACACCTCGCCGGTCGTGGTCTGGGTCATGGTCGGCCAGAAGCACTCCTCGCTCAGGGTCACCTCGTTGAGCAGCATGCCACGCACCGCCGTCGGCATGGTCCAGGTGCGGCCCTCGCGCTGGTTCTTGAACAGGGTCGCGACATAGAGCCCGTCGGTCGAGAACAGGTAGATGCAGCCGTGGTTGCCGTTGACCGCCCACAGCTCGCCGATGTCGGAATCCCTGGGTTTGATCAGCGGCCCGAGCAGGCGGGTGGTGCCCACCAGCATGCCGGGGAACTGCGGCGCGGGGGCATGGTGGGACGGATGCAGCCCCGGCCACATGTTGGGATAGGTCCAGCGCACCTTGCCGCCACGGGCGCCGCACAGCGAGGTCTGGGCCGGGAAGGGCTCCGGCGGCACAGTGAGCACCGTCCAGCCGTCGCCGCCGAGCAGCGCCATGCCGCCGCCCGAGGTGTTGGGCAGGCGCCCGCCCGGCACCAGGGTCTCGGCCCTGGCGAGGTCGTAGAGCGGGGCGCCGCCGGACGCGAAGCCGGTGGGGTGCAGGGCGACCGCGGTGGTGCCGGTGAGCAGGGTGAGGTCGGGCATCACGCACAGGCCGCCCACCCCGATCTTGGCGAAGGTGATCTCGCCCGGCTGGATATCGCCGTCGCCGTCGACGTCCGACCACACGAACAGCAGCGGCAGCTTCTTGACGTTCTTCAGGTCGGTGCCGGCAGGCAGGCGCTCGCGCAGGGCCGGCTGCTGCTCCAGGCGGCTGAGCAGGCCGTTCCAGGCAGATACGTTGCCGGCGGCGGCGACCAGCACCGCGCGCGCGCCGCGCAGCTGCCAGATGCCGGTCAGCGCCGAGCCGTTGGTGGGATGGTTGTTGAAGGTGTTGGTGAGGTACTGGGCGCCGTTGGCGTAGATGGGCGTCTCGGGCTGGCCGGAGTTGATCGCGTGCGGCCCCGGGGAATCGACCGCGTCGAGGCGGGCGGGGTCGGCGGCCGGGCGGTGGAACACCGAGACGATGCGGCTGGTGCCGGCCTTCCAGTCGAGGGCGAACTCCATGCCGCCGAAGTAGAAGCGGGTGGGATCGCGCGGGTCGAGGGTGCCGCCGCCGCCGTAGGGGCCGGGGCCGTAGAGGTCGCGCTCCAGCCTGCCGTCGAGGGTCCAGGCGCTGATGCGCTTGGGCTGCTCGTCGCGCTCGGCGACCCACAGGCGCGGTTCGCCGCCCTCGCCGGTGATGGCCAGCCCGCAGGGGTTCTGCATCTTCCCGCGGTTGTAGGCGCCGGCACGCGGGGCGCCCGGGCGGCCGATGCAGCGCACGGCTGCGCCGGCGGCGGTGAACACCTTGACCTGGTGCGACTCGCCGAGGTCGCTGATGAAGATGTCGCCGCTGGCGGCGAGGGCGAGATGCCGGGGGTCTTCCAGCCCTGCGGCCACCACCGTCTGCCAGGCGATGGTGCGCCGGGCCTCCGGCCCGACGGGTGCGGCGGGCAGCTCGCCGCGCAGCAGGGTGGTGCCCGACAGCGCGAGCAGGCGGCCCTGGGCGTCGAAGGCGACGCCGCGCGGATCCGCCAGCTCCACCCGCCCGACCACGCTGCCGGCGGCGGCATCGACCAGCAGCAGCGCCGGCAGCGCCGGCAGGCTGCACACCACCACCCCGTCGCGGGCGGCGATGGCGGCCAGCACCCCGGCCTGGGGGCTGGTGGCGAGGGCCGGACTGGGCTTGGCGGCCGGGATGGCCCACTGGATGATGAGCTTGTCCTCGCCGTGCAGCAGGCGGTCGCCGGCGCGACGGTGGCGCCGCTCCTCGGGGGTGCTGCGGCGCAGGCCGGTGAGGCGCAGGTTGCCCTCGAAAGCCGAGGCGGCGTAGGCGTAGTAGGCCGGCGACGGCCTGGCGCCTCCGTCGACGCACAGGGTCTGCGCCCCGGTCCAGTTGCCGCCCAGCCAGCCGACCCCGTAGAGCTTGCGGCCGGTGAGGTCGAGCCAGGCCAGGCCGGAACCGCCCTCGGTGATGTGGCTGCCGATCAGGATGGTGGGCTGGCCGAAGGGCGAGTCGGCGGCGGGCACGAAGGCGGCGGCGCTCGGCGGGGTGTGGTTGCCCAGCCACCAGCCGGTGCCGTCGGCGGTCTCCCACACCGGGCTGCCGTTGCTGTAGATCGAGAACTCGTAGCGCAGGTCGATCTGTCCGCGCACCAGGCCGCGCACGGTGTAGGTGCCGGGGGCGACCACGCTGCCGGGGACGTGGTAGACGCCGTGCCCGGCGGCCTCGCCGTCGCGCCCGCGGTCGTCCAGGCCATCCCACCACACCACGTTGCCGCCGGCCGGGAACGGCGTCTCGCTGACCAGGTTGCGCACCCGCTGGCCGGCGGCGTCCTCGATCACCAGGGTGACGGTGCCGGCCTCCGCGAGGGTGAAGCGCACCGGGATGGGCGGATGCGGAGCCTCGGCCAGGGTGCGCTCCGGCGCCGCCAGCGGGGCGTCGCCCAGGGCGCCGAGGATCTGGAGTTCGCCCAGGGAGGCCTTGCGCCCGCCGTTGGTGCAGCCGATCACGTGCGGGTGGCACTTCTCGTCGACGAAGGGCGCGGTGATCGACAGGCGCACGGCACGGGTCAGCACCGTCTCGGGGAAGCGCTGCAGGTTCACGCCGAAAGGGCGCGGGTACTGGTAGTCGAAGGCGGCGTCGGCCACCACCGTGCGCCAGTCCGATTCCGGCGCCTCGCGCGGATGGCGGTCGGCCGGCCCGGTGTAGACCTGGATGTCGGCCCGGGCGAACACCGCCTGCAGGGCGTTGATGCCGCAGATGTGGCGGGCCTCGGGCCAGGCCACCAGCACGCGCAGCGGATTGCTTCGCGAGATCGGCTCGGCCCCCCCCTTGTCGCCATTGCTCCAGCCCTGCCAGCCGCGGTCGTTGCTGCGGTTGACGACCTTCGCGGCCGCCTCGGGGTTCACGCTCGCGCTCGCCTGGCCGGCGGGGGCGAGGTTGTCGAAGCGCCCGGCCAGGACGTAGGCGCCCTGCACCTGGCCGGCATAGCGGGTGTCGGCGGGCTGGGCGGTGTGGGTGAAGCGCAGGGCGCGGGTGGCGGTGCCGGGCGGCAGCACCCAGGTCAGGTAGGGCTGGACGCCGTCGCCGGCGGCCTCGCCCGGCTGGCGGCGGGCCGGCTCCCACTGGCCATCGTCGGCGAGGTCGCCGGGGTAGGCGGCGCCGGCGCGCAGTACGCTGAGCCGGGCCCCGGACATGGCCAGCACGGTGCCGACCGTGACCGGGGCGGTGAAGCCGACGCGCAGATGGCGCGGCCCGGGCTGCTTGGAATCGCCAAAACCCTGGCCCGACCAGCCCGGCTGGGTGGTCTGCGTCCACAGGATCCAGCCGGGATCGGCGCTCTTCTGGCCGGGGGCGACCGGCAGCGCCCGTTCCGCACCATCGACCCACTCGGCATAGGCGGCGCGGTCGAGCAGGGCCGCGGTCAGCGGCGTCTGCAGGCTGGCCGGGTGGGGCGGCGGCACCGGCGGCAACGCTGGGACCGGCACCACCGCGGCAGCCGCCACCGGCGGGGCTGCAGCAGCCGCCGGCGGGGCGGCGGCAGGGACCTCCGGCTGGGGCCGGCAGGCGATCATGCCGGCGATCCCGAGAACCAGGACGGCGACGGTGACGAGGGTGGTCCGGTTCATGTGGTCCCTGTCGGGGGGGCGTGGCCGCGGTCTGGGAAAGGACGGGCTATTCCACCCGCAGCTCGCTCCAGCGGGCCGGGTAGAGCCAGGCCTCGAGCGGCAGGTCGCTGACCAGGTTGGTGTCCTGGTTCGACCAGCAGGTGCGCGCGGTGTTGCTGGTGCCCTGCGGGTCGGAGGACACGAAGCCCACGTCGCCGCGCAGGCTGTTGCCGGCCTTGGCGGCCAAGCCGAGGGCGGCCAGCGGCAGCGCCGCCTCGACCCGGTAGCCGCCGGGCAGCTTCTGCACCCCCAGACGCGCCCCCGCCAGCGGCGCCACCCGGGCGAAGTTCTTGGTCCCCACCGGCGAGGTGTAGCTGCGCGCGACCTCGGCCGGCGCCCCGGCCTCGACCGGACGCATCAGCACTGCCACCGGCCTGCCGTCGGCCCCCGGGCCGATCACCACCCGCAGGTCGCCCGCCACCGGCTGGTCGCCCTTGGCCGCGGGGTCGGTGCGCAGGCAGAGGTCGACGCAGTCGCCGGTCTTGAACAGCCGGCCGAGGTCGCTGGCGGCGTTCTTCCACGGGCTGGCGTCCTTGACGTCCCAGCGCACGTAGAGGTTCTGGTCGTCGCAGGCCAGGCGCGCCTCGGCGCTGTCCGGCTGGCCTTCGCGCACGATCTTCAATGCCCCGGCCTTGAGCGCGTCCCAGCCGGTGCCGGAACCATCGCAGGCCAGCGGCTTGGCGCTGCGGGCGATGCGCCCGGTCTTGGCGGCGGCAGCCGCCGCCAGGCGCGCCTGGGCCTCGGCCGCGGCGCGGGCGATGGTGGCGGCATCGACCGTCACCGGCTCGGCGGTGAAGCGGCGGATGCCCTCGAGGCCCTTGATCTCCTGGATCATCGCCGCCTGGCCGGGCATGCCGTTGACCTGACGCACCTTGCCATCGCTCTGGCGGCCGAACCAGCCGTTGAACGGCTCGCTGCCCTCGCTGAAGCCCTCCATCGGGCGCCCGATCAGGGCGGCCTCGGTGTCGGGCAGGGATTCACGCGGGAAGCGGGTATCCATGAACAGGGTGCCCACGCACAGCCCGTCGCTGGTGATGAGGAAGTCCTGGCCAAGGTTGCCGCGCATCAGCAACACGGTGCCGATGTCGCCGTCCATCCTGGCCGAGCCGCAGCACTTGAGCTGGCCGATCATCACTCCCGGCCGCGGCATGGGCGCGTTGTGCGAACCGTGCACGCCGCCGTACAGGCTGGGGTAGCTCCAGCGCACCGCGCCGGTCTCGAGGTCGAGGCCGACGAAGGTCGCCGGCTTGGAGAAATCCCAGTAGTTGGTCGGCAGCACCACCAGGGTCTTCTCGCCCGGCAGGGGCGTGGTCTCGACCACGCCGATGCGCTTGCCGCCCTCGATGGTGGCGAGGGTCTTCATGCCCTCGGGGCCGTAGACCGGGGCGCCGGCCGGGGTGAAGCGGACCGGACGGTAGCCCACCACCTCGCCGGAGTGGCCCTTGGTGGTATAGAACGACAGGTCGCTGCCGATGCGTCCGCCCCAGCCGGCGGTCAGCACCAGGCCGCCACCGGTGATGCGCTTGCCGACCACCGACTTGGCGGTGGCGGGCACAATGGTGCATTCGCCACGCTGCGGGATGCCGTCGTCGTTGCCGTCGTTCCAGAACACCCCGTCGCCGGCATCCAGCCCGGCCCATTCGCCGCTGGGCAGCGCCACCGGGGTGAGGTGGTTGCGGTGCGTCCCGAGCAGGTCGAGCATCTGCGCCGCCAGGCATACCGCCGCCACCGGCCTCCAGCCCTGCGCCGTCTCCATGAACAGCACATGCGGGCCGCCCTCGCCGCGTTCGTACAGGTACTCGCGCGGCGACCCGCTAGCCGACGAGGTGAAGCGCGCCGGGGTCTCGTTGCCGGCGCTGATGCTGAAGCGCTCGCCCTTGGCCGGATCGGCCACCCACAGGATGCTGCGCACCTTCCATGAACGGGTGGCGGGGTCGATCGCCATCTCGACCGGGCCGCAATAGGCCAGGCCGGGCTTCTGGTCGTGCAGGTAGCAGCCGGCGCCGCTGTATTCGGTGTTGCCGACATAGTCGCGGGCCAGGCTGCCGTCGCGCTTCCACACCGACACCCGGCGCGGATAGGCCCAGGCCTCGGGCACCCACACCTCGCCGCGGGCGTCCACCGCCACCGCGCTGATGCGCATCATCGCCTGCTCGTCGAAGGCGCCGCGCACCGGGCGGCCGCCCTTGCGCCCGCAGGTGTAGACCGGCCTGCCGTCGGCGCTGAAGGCCTTGACCTGGCTGTCGGGGCCGCTGTCGGCCACCAGCAGGTTGCCCTCGCGGTCGACGGTCAGGCCGGCGACGCGGCCGAGGCCAGCCAGCGCCAGCGGGGTGGCGGCGCCGGTGGCGGGATCGAGGCGGTTGACCACCCCGGTCCAGGGCGTCTCGGCGGCGGCATGCCCGTCGTTGAACATCGCCTTCGTGGCTGGCGCCGGCTGGCCGAGCACGGCGTAGAGGATGCCGTCAGGACCCCAGGTGAGCGCGCCGGGATCCTTGGCCGGGATGCGCTGCTGCACCGCCAGGGTGTTGGCGTCGAGGACGACGATCTCGCCGTGCGCCAGGGCGATGGCCAGGCGGCCCTTGGCCGCCGCCAGGCCGGTGGCCTGCACCGGCTTGTCCCGGCCGAGCACCTGGTGCAGGGGCAGGTCGAGCGGGCGCTCCTTGCCGTCGACGGTGAAGGTGTGCGGGGTGCCGTCCTTCAGGCGGTAGCGGCAGAGGTAGTCGGCCTTGGTGCCGGCGGTGTACCAGCCTTCGCACTGGAAGGCGTAGACCGATTCGGCGTCGGCAGCGATGAGGTTGGCGCCGCGGTACTGGCTCCACTTCTTCCTCCCGTCGGGACCGATGCCGATGATACCGGAGCCGCCCTCGGCGAACACCCAGCTCACCACCGTCATGTCGCCGCCGGCGGCCACCCCGCTGGGCGGATGGTGGTCGGCGCCCCAGGCGCCGCGCCCGTCGACGGTGGCCCAGGCCGGGCTGCCGGGGTTGTAGAAGCACATGCCGTACTCGGCCGAGAGCCCGCCATGGCTGAGCCCGCGTACGCGGTAGGCACCGGGTTCGACCGGCCTGCCGGCGTCGTCGAGGCAGTCCCACAGCACCTCGACGGTGCGGCTGCCGCCGGCGGCGGCCTTGGCGTAGTCGAGCGGCTCGCAGTCGGCGGCGAGGTTGCGGATGCGCCGGCCCTGCTGGTCCTCGATCACCAGGGTGAAGCGCGCGGCGTCGGCCGGCACCTGGGCGCGCACCGGCACGGTGCCGGCGATCAGCCCGCCGTCGGGCAGGTAGCGGCGCTGCACCACCGGTCCGGCGGGCAGCAGGGTGGCGTCGCCCCAGCCGCGCCAGTTGTCCCAGAAGAACTCGCGCGAGGTGGCGCCCGGCTGCATGTTGTCGGCGTAGCGGTGCACCGGGTAGGCGAGGCCGCCGGTGGGATCGCCCCACAGGAACTCCATGCCCAGACGGAACACATCGCCGGCCTTGAGCGGACCCGGCTTCTGGGAGAGCATCGCCCACGGGATGCGCATCTCCTGCACGAAGCCCTTCCCGTCGGCGTCGGCGCGGTAGGAGAGGGCGGCGCCCTGCTCGAGTTCGCTCCTGCCCTCGGCGCCGACCATCAGCCTGCCGACGGTGCCGGAGCGGGCGTTGT
This sequence comes from Planctomycetota bacterium, assembly GCA_023150565.1. GTDB lineage: Bacteria > Planctomycetota > UBA11346 > UBA11346 > UBA11346 > JAKLKR01. The sequence continues at coordinate 8,065 of JAKLKR010000025.1, read as the reverse complement.
TCATGTCCTTCCAGCGGTCGACCGACATCACCGGCTGGCGCTTGCCGGCGAAGAACCAGGTGGTCACCCAGGTGGTCTGGTCGCCGGTGCGGATGCGCATCTGCATGGCGTCGGACTTCCAGCCGTCGCCGGGGTTGTGGTTGGGATCGACCGCGCTGTGCATCGGGGTGGGATCGTGCCACTTGGCGGCCAGGTAGACCGCGTCGGCATCCCACATCCCCGCCACCTCGGCGGAGTAGCGCGCGCGCACCCCGAGGTCGGCGAAGCACCAGATGCGGCTCGACCAGTCCCACTCCTTGAGGTCGCCATCGACCGCCACCCCGCCGGCCGGCGCCGGCAGCACCGGCAGGCCCTCGTTCTGGCTCTGGCGGCCGAGCATGTTCTCGGCCGCGGGGGCGAGGCCGGCGGCGCCGGCGAGGGCAAGGGCGAGCAGGGTGGGCGAGCGCATGGCGGCCTCCGATCAGTCTATTATACTTGATGTCTTATTGGATTGTTGACACCAGACAATGAACGGCGTCCAGGTCGATCACCCACGGAGATAGTTGATTCTCGGCCGACATACCGACCGCCGATGGCGGCCCCAACTGATCAGGCCGGACGGATCTCGGCCGCCACCCGCTGGCGCTGGCCGGCCGGCTGGAGGCCGGCATGGCGCCGGCCGAAGAACGCGATCGCCTCGAGCAGCTGGCGATGGGCGTCGAAGCCGATGCGCTCGATGCCCGGCGGTTCGCCGCGGCCGAGCGGGAAGTTGGCGTGCGCGAGCAGCTGCAGGCCGGGTCCGGGGGGCATGCCGATGCGCGCGAGGATCGCCAGCACCACCGGCAGCAGGTTGTCGTCGGCCACCACCAGGCCGTCGGGGCGCTCGGCCTGGGCGCCGAGCAGCTCGAGGTGGTAGGTGACCGATGCGGGATAGAGCAGGTCGCCCGCCACCAGCCAGGCGCGCGAGAAGCCCACCCCGGCGGCGGCGCATTCCGCCTGCCAGGCGTCGGCCTCGGCACCGTGCTCGAACAGGCCCGAGGCTCCCACCACCGCCAGGCGCCGGCAGCCGCGCTCGGCCAGGCGCCGCACCGCCAGGGTGCGGAAGCTGCTCCAGTCGACCCCCAGGTCGAGGTCGCCGGCGGGAGGCGGGCCGCCCGAGATGAAGGCGCGCGGCACCGGGGTCGAAAGGACCGGGGTGTCGGCGAACATGCTCGGCGGCGCCACCACCACCAGGCCGGCGAGGCGCTGGCGCGCGAGGTCGCCGCACAGGCGGTCGAAGCTGGGCGATTCGGCGCGGTAATGCCGGCCGAAGAACACCTCCATGGTCTGCCCGGAGCCGTCGGCGACCAGCGCCGCGGCATCCATCAGCGCCTGCCAGTAGCGGTTGAACAGCTTCTCGCCGTCGGGGTGCTGGGGCAGCAGCAGGCCGAAGCGGAAGCGGTGCGGCGAGCGCTCGTGCACGAAGGTGCCGTGCACCCCGCGCGTCACCACCAGGCCGTCGGCGATCAGCTCGTCGAGCGCCGACTGCAGGGTGGCGCTGGTGGTGCCGAGCTGGCCGATCAGCGCGGTGCGCGGCGGCAGGCGTTCGCCCGGCTGCCATTCGCCGGCGAGGATGCGCCGGCACAGCGCCTCGCGCACCGCCGCCTGCTGCACCGGCGGACGGCCGAGCGGATGGGCGGGGCGGGCGGGCATGGCGGCGAGGATGGGCGGCCGCGGCGGGACGGGAAGGGGCCAACCCGTCCTGCGCCTTGGCGGCACCGGGGGCGGGCCTATGGTCCCGGCCCATGCCGCTGGCCTGCATCTTCGCTGCCGGGATCGAAGGGGTCGACGGGTACCCGGTGACGGTCGAGGTCCACCGCGCCGAACCCAGCAGCGGCACCGGCCGCACCACCGTGGTCGGGCTGCCGGACGCGGCGGTGCGCGAGGCGATCGAGCGGGTGGTGCCGGCGCTGGCGGCGGCCGGGCTGCGCCACGGCGCCGCCGACCACCTGGTGGTCAACCTGGCGCCCGCCGACCGGCGCAAGGAGGGCCCCTGCTTCGACCTCGCCATCGCCCTCGGCCTGGCCGCCACCGTGCCCGACAACCGCCTGGAGCTGCCCGCCGACACCCTGGTGATGGCCGAGCTGGGCCTGGACGGCAGCCTGCGCCCGGTGCGCGGCACCCTGGCGGGCGCCATCGCCGCGCGCGAGGCCGGGCTGAAGCGGGTGGTGGTGGCGCCCGCCAACGCCCCCGAGGCGGCGGTGGTCGACGGCCTGGCGGTGCACGCCCCCGCCACCCTGGCGGAATGCGCCGCCTGGCTGCGCGCCGGGCTCGACGCCGCCCCGCGGGTGGCGCCCGGCGCCGCCCCGCCCGCCGACCCCCAGGCCCCCGACCTCGCCGACGTGCGCGGCCAGGAGCAGGCCAAGCGCGCGCTGGTGATCGCCGCCGCCGGCGGCCACAACCTTTTGATGATCGGCCCGCCCGGCTCGGGCAAGACCATGCTCGCGCGCCGCCTGCCCGGCCTGCTGCCGGAGGCCACCCTCGAGGAGGCGCTGGAGATCACCCGCGTGCACTCGGTGGCCGGCCTGCTGCCGCCCGGCAGCGGCCTGCTGCGCACCCGCCCCTTCCGCTCGCCGCACCACAACGTCAGCGCGGTGGGGCTGATCGGCGGCGGCCCGGTGCCGCGCCCGGGCGAGGTCAGCCTGGCCCACCACGGCGCGCTGTTCCTCGACGAGCTGCCGGAGTTCCCGCGCACCGTGCTGGAGAACCTGCGCCAGCCGCTCGAGGACGGCCACCTCACCATCGCCCGCGCCGGCGGCCGCCTGCGCTTCCCCGCCCGCACCATGCTGGTGGCGGCGATGAACCCCTGCCCGTGCGGCTACCTCGGCCACCCCACCCGCCGTTGCACCGACAGCAGCGATGCCGTGCACCGCTACCGCAGCCGCATCAGCGGCCCGCTGCTCGACCGCATCGACCTCCACCTGGAGGTGCCCGCCCAGCGCCCCGAGCTGCTGGCGGCCGGCGCCCACGGCGGCGAGACCACCGCCCAGGCGCGCGCGCGCACCGCCGCCGCGCGCGCACGCATGCTCGCGCGCCAGGGCCGGCCCAACGCCGCGCTCGACGCCCGCGGCCTGCGCCACCACGTCCACGCCGACGACGACGGCCTGCGCCTGCTCCACCAGGCGGTCGAGGAGCTCGGCCTGTCGGCGCGCGCCTACGACCGCATCCTCAAGGTCGCGCGCACCATCGCCGACCTCGACGCGCGCGAGCGGGTGCTGATCGACGACATCAGCGAGGCGATCGGCTACCGCGTGCTCGACCGCGCCGGGTGACTTCCTCCTTCCTCCTTCCTACCTCCTCCTTTCTTCCCCGGCCCCCCATGCCCCAACCCGCCCCCGGCTGGCCCACCGACCGCCCCCGCGCCGACAACCCGGCCACCGCGCTCACCTCCTGCGCGGTGGTGCTGTGCCGCACCCAGGGGCCGGTGAACCTCGGCATGGTGGCGCGCCTGTGCGGCAACCTCGGGGTCACCGACCTGCGCCTGGTGGCACCGGGATTCACCGTCGACTGCCCGGAAGCGCGCATGTTCAGCACCCATTCGCGCGAACTGCTGCTGACCGCGCCGGTCTTCCCCACCCTCGAGGCGGCGGTGGCCGACTGCGGCTGGGTGGTGGGCACCAGCGGCGACTTCCGCGTCGGCGACCTGGGCGCGCACCTGCGCCCGGAGCAGATCCCGGCGCGCCTGGCGGAACGCCCGTGCGCGCGCTGGGCGCTGGTGTTCGGCAACGAGGCCGACGGCCTCGACCAGCGCGAGCTGGCCGCCTGCCAGGCCTGGGTGCACCTCGACACCTTCGGGCCCAACATCAGCTACAACCTCGCCAACGCGGTGGCCATCACCCTCTACATCGTGGCCGCCGCCAGCGCCGCGGCGCCGGCGGTGGCGCCGGCGGTCGACGACGAGGTCCAGGCCGGGCGCGACGAGGTCGACGGCCTGCGCGCCTACTGGCTCGACACCCTCGAGCGCTTCGGCTACTTCCGCCGCCCGCGCCAGCGCGCCAGCGACAGCCGCGAGCGCTTCGAGCCGGTGTTCCGCCGCTTCGTCGACCGCCTGCACCTGTCGCGCCACGACCTCCAGGTGCTGCGCGGGATGCTGGCGCAGCAGAACGTGCACGTGTGGAACGACCGCTTCGACGGCAAGGGCCCGGTGGCGCAGGGCGGGGTCGACAAGCCGTCCCGGGCCGCAGACTAGTCCCCGACGACCATGGACTCCGCCCCCGCCCACGACAGCTCGGCCGCCCGGCGCGCGGTGCAGGGCGGCCCGCCGCCCCAGCGCTTCGGCAGCTACCTCTTCAGCCACATCCTCGCCGAAGGCGGCATGGGGGTGGTGCTCGAGGCCGAGCACGCGGTGATCGGGCGCAAGGTGGCGCTCAAGATCGTCAACCCCAAGTACGCCGCCCGCGAGGGCTACAGCCCGGCGCTGGTCGACGCCTTCATGCACGAGGGCCGGGTGCTGGGCGCGGTCGACCACCCCAACGTCATCACCCTCTACGACGCCGGGGTGGTGGGCCAGTGCCCCTACCTGGCCATGCGCCTGGTCCCCGGCGGCGACCTCGCCAGCCTGGTCGCCAACCGCGGCCCGCTCGAACCGCGCCAGGCGCTCGAGCTGATGCGCGCCTGCGCCCTCGGGCTCAAGGCGGTGCACCAGGCCGGCTGGGTCAACCGCGACCTCAAACCCGGCAACGTGCTGCTCGAACGCGACCTCACCCCGCGCCTGACCGACTTCGGCCTGGCGGTGCGCTTCGGCGAACGCCGCGCCGACGAGGCCATCGCCGGCACCCCCAGCTACCTCGCGCCCGAGCAGGTCGACGGCCGCGCCCTCGACCAGCGCGCCGACCTCTACGCCCTGGGCGCGACCATGTTCTTCGCCCTCACCGGCAACGCGCCCTTCGCCGCCGACACCCCCGAGGACACCATCATGCGCATCCGCGCCGCGCAGCAGCCGCCGGCGCTGGCCGAGGCGCGCCCGGGGCTGGAACGCAACCTCTGCCTGGTGGTGGAGAAGGCGATGGCGATCGACCCCGAGAAGCGCTACCAGGACGGGCGCGAGATCGTGCACGACTGCGACAGCGTGCTCGACGGCAGCGACCCCGACTACGCCCTGATCGGCAGCAAGTCCAAGCGCCGCCGCACCCTGTTCGGGCTGCTCGACCGCTCCTGAGCCGGGCTCAGCTGACCAGGCCGTTGGCGGCCTGGGCCATCTCGTCGGCGACCTGGAAGGTCTTGGTGTTCGATTCGAAGGTGCGCTGGGCGAGGATCAGGCGGGTGTACTCCCCCGCCAGATCGACGTTGGAGCCCTCCAGCACGCCGCCCACCACGGCATTGAAGCCGTCGGCGCCGGCCGAGACGTAGGTCGGCGCCCCGCTGTTGGCGCTCACCTTCCACTGGCTGCCGCCGTCGGCGAGCAGGCCGGCGGGGTTGGTGAAGGTCGCCAGGCCGAGCTGGTGGTCGGTCTCGGACATGCGCCGGGTCACGCCGTTGGAATAGGTGCCGACCATGTAGCCCTGGGAATCCCAGCGGCTGGAGACCAGCGAGCCCGCCACCGAGCCGGTGGTGTCGTCAGCGTCGGCATGGGAATCGCCGGCGAAGGCGGTGAGCGCGGTCGCCTGCAGCGACACCGTGCTCGCGCCGCCCGCCGACCAGTTGGTGGACAGGCTGCCGGTCGGCTGGCTGGCGGGGGTGCCGTTGGCATTGAAGGTGTAGCCCTGCACCACCCTGCTGCCGGTGATGGAGCCCTCGGTCGACACCGGGTTGTTGACCACCAGGTCCCACACCCGGCCGCCGGTGGCGTCGATGCCGGTGCTGATGTAGCGGGCGCCAAGGAAGTGCTGGGTGCCGTCGGCGGTGTAGAGCGAGAGGTTGAGCGGGACCTCGGAATCGGGCGGCAGCAGGCGGGTGAGATTCCACTGGTAGACGCCGGTGTCGGCGTGCTGCCAGGAGTTGTCGACGGCATCGCCGCTGCCGACCGGCGGCGGCGCGGTCTCGCCCAGGAACAGGGTCATGCTGTTGCCCGGCTGGTAGCCCTTGATCAGCAGGCGGCCGACCTCGAAGGAGGCGGTGGCGAAACGGTCGGTGCCGTTGGTGAGCACATCGTTCAGGCCCTCGACCAGGTCCTCGATGGTGGCGTCGGCGGCGAGCGCGACGGTGCCGCTGTAGGGGGTGCCGTCGGGGGTCTGGCCATACACGTTGAGGGTGGTGGCGGCGCCATTGCCGCTGCCGAGGTTGGTGTCGGCCAGGCGGGTGGCGTTGCCGGCGCGGGTGCCGTCGCTGCGCAGCGTCATGTTGAACAGCCCGGACAGGGTCGAGCCGTGCAGCGGCTCGGGCACGGCCGGGGGCAGGTTGCCGGACAGCACCAGGGCGGTGGTGGCGACGGCGGGGATGGATTCGACCGGCGAGATGGTGGCTCCGTTGGTGTTCAGCACCCGGTAGCCGGTGGTGGTGTCGATCAGCTTGGGGGTCTGGCCGGCGGCGGCGCTGTCGATGCCGAAGGTTCCCAGCCGGGTGTAGATCTCGGAGCCATCCGGCTTCTGCAGGCGGAAATAGGCCGGCCCGTCGATGGCGGCATCGAGGTCGCGGCCGGTGGGCTCGAAGCCGCCCTGCTGCAGCTGGGGGGTGATGGCCGAGACCTGCACCCCCAGGCCGACCTGCATGGGGTTGACCCCGCCGGTGGTGGAGCGCGCCCCGGCGGCGGCCTGGATGTTCTCGTAGGTCTGGTCGCTGAACTCCACCCGGCTGGCCTTGAACGCGAAGGTGGTGGCGTTCGCCAGGTTGTTGGCGGTCACGTCGAGCATGGTCTGGGTCGACCGCATTCCCGACAGGCTGGTATCGAATGCGACGCTCATGGCCTAAACACGCAAATGGCGCGCCGAAGCCGCCGGCATCAATTATCAGGTGCGTTAAGTCCGGAACGGCGCCGTTGATGGTTCGTGGTTGATGGTCATCCAGCGCAACGCCAACGGGTTGTCCGATGTCTATCGGATCACCTAGCGGGTGCGCACGAACGGCGCTGCATCCCGTTGTGCGGCAATCATCAACCGCCAACGGCGGGCTTGCGGTTCATCCCCGACCGGCCGCCGCCCAGACTGCCCGCCACCAGCCCGCCCAGGCGGCGCAGGGCCGGCAGCCACTGCGGCGCCCAGCGCGCCGCGCACAGGCGGATGAAGCGGCGGTAGCGCAGCTTGGGCGAGAACAGGTGGCCGGGGGTGATGGCGATGCCGGCGGCAAGGGCGGCCTGGTGCACCTGCGCGGCATCGGCGCCCACCGGCAGCTCGACCCACAGGCAGAAGCCGGCGGCAGGGACGGTGACGCGGGTGCCGGCGGGGAAGTGATCCTGCACCGCCGCCGCCATCGCCGCCGTGCGTTCGGCGTAGGCGGCGCAGGCCCGGCGCAGGCGGCGCTGGTGGCCGCCGTCGAGCAGCTGCGCCGCCACCGCCTGGGCGAGCGGCGACGGCCCCACCCCGTTGGTGAACTGCAGGTGCTCGACCGCGGCCTGGTAGCGCCCGGCGGCGATCCAGCCGGCGCGCAGCCCGGGGGCCACGGTCTTGGACAGCGACGAGCACCACAGCACCAGGCCCTCGCGGTCGAAGGCCTTGGCCGGCGGCGGGCGCACCCCGCCCAGGCAGAGGTCGCCGAGCACATCATCCTCGATCAGCGGCACCCCGCGCCCGGCCAGCAGCTCGACCAGTTCGCGGGTGGCGGATTCGCCGGCGATACCGCCCTGGGGATTGCCGCCGCAGGGCATAGCCACCACCGCCGCCAGCGGGTGCTCGTCGAGGGCCTCGCGCAGCACCTCGAGCGCCAGGCCCTGGCGCGGGTGGGCGGGGATCTCGATCACCTGCAGCCCGAGCGCCTCGATCGACTGCAGCAGGCCGTAATACAGCGGCGACTCGATCGCCACCGTCTGCCCGGCGCGGCAGGTGGCGCGCAGGGCCAGGGTCAGCGCCTCGAGCCCGCCGGCGGTGGCCACCACCGCGTCCGGCCCCAGCGCGCAGCCGAGGGTGCCGGCGTGGCGCGCCACCGCCGCGCGCAGCGCCGGCTCGCCCGGCGGCAC
>JAKLKR010000259.1 GCA_023150565.1 Planctomycetota bacterium | reverse complement strand
GCGCCTGCCCCTGCGCGAGGCCGCCTGGGCACCGGTCGCCGCCGGCGGCGCCACCGGCGCCGCCCTGCTCGACGCCGCTCCGGCAGGGCCGTGGCGTCCGCTTCCCGACCTCGCCCAGGTCAACGGCGCGACCCTGATGCAGGTGAAGCCCGATCCCGGCCAGGCCCTGCGCCTGCGCGCCCGGCTGCATCTGGAACGGGAATCCGAGGTCTGGCTGCGCCTGCGCGCCGACTGGTGGGCGGAGGCGCGTCTCGACGGCCGCCCCCTGCTGCGCCTGGAGCGCACCCAGGGCGGATCCGCCACCCGCCTGCACTGGGCCTCGGCGCGCCTGGCCGCCGGCGACCACCAGGTGGAGCTGGCCCTGGTCTCGGGCAGCGCCGGCTTCCGCTGCGCGCTGGTGGCCGGCCTGGGCGCCGAACCGCCGCTGGGCCAGGAGCGCGAGTGGGACGAGGACCCCACCGCCGGGGTGGTGGTCGACGACCCCGCCGCCCAGGTGCTGGCGCGGCATCCCTCGGGACGTCCGGCGGTGGTGGCGGTGGAGCATGGCGACTGGACGGCGGTGCATGTGGCGGCCTGGAGCCTGCCCGCCGCGCTGATCAACCGCCTGGTGCGCCGCGCCGGCGGCTGGGTCGCCTGCCCGGCCGACGCCGCAGTGGTGGCGGCCGGGTCCGGGGTGCTGATGGTGCACGCCCTGCGCGACGGCCCTCTCGACCTCGCCCTGCCCGCCAGCGCCGCGCTGCAGCCGCTCGACGGCGGTGCCCCCCTGCCGGCGGCGGCCGCCCACCGCCTCGACCTGCGCCGCGGCCAGACCGGGCTGTGGTGGCTGGGCGATGGGCGGTGAGCGCCGGATCCGCCTGTCACATCCCCGCCGCAGCCGCGTTCCATGGGCAACCCGCGCCCCGCCGGGCGATGAAAGGCCCCCCATGGCTGACCAATCCTTCTGGAAGCTGCTCAGCGAGTCGGTGATGACCGCCAGCGCCCTGGAACAGGGCGTGCTGCTCCTGCTGGTCGCCCTCTCGATCCTGTCGTGGGCGGTCATCATCATGAAGGCCAGGGCCTTGCGTCGGCTCAAGGGCAACAACCAGGCCTTCACCCGGGCCTTCGCCGCGGCCGCCCACACCGGCGAGGTGGCGGAGGCCTGCCGCGGCCTGAGCGGGCCGGCGGTGCAGCTGGCGGTGTTCACCGCCGGCATGGAGGCGCGCCTGCGCTGCCGCGCCGAGGCCGCCCTGGCACAGCCGGTGACGGGCGACCACATCCCGCTCAAAACCCACCGCAACCAGGAGGAGCGCGTGCGCCTGGCGATGGAGCACGCGCTCAAGGGCGAGATGTCGCTGCTCGGCCGCCATCTCCAGCTGCTCGCCTCGGCCGGCAGCGCCTCGCCCTTCATCGGCCTGTTCGGCACCGTGTGGGGCATCATGGCCACCTTCCAGACCCTGGGCGGGGCCAAGAGCGCCAGCCTGCAGGTGCTGGCCCCGCCCATCGCCGCCGCGCTCATCGCCACGGCCGCCGGCCTGGCGGTGGCCATCCCGGCGGTGATGGCCTACAACTGGATCGCCGCCCGCCTCGACGAGGAGCAGCAGGAGGCGACCTGCCTGATGGAGCGGGTGCTGCATCTGCTGCGCGCCACCGGCGCCCTCGCCGAGCTGCCCGCGGGCACGGCGGTCCCGGCGGCCGCCGAAGCACCGGCCGCTCCCGCCCCGGCGCCGGTGCATCCCGCCGCCCCGGCGCCGGCCTTCGCCCCCGCCACCCTCGCCACCGCGGTCTGAGGGGCGCGCCATGGGCATGAGCGTGGGCGGCGGCCGCCGCCGGGCGATGGCCGAGATCAACGTCACCCCGCTGGTCGACGTGATGCTGGTGTTGCTGGTGATCTTCATGGTCACCGCGCCGGTGCTGAAGGAGGGCTTCCAGGTCGAGGTGCCGCAGGCGAGCGAGACGCAGTCGATCAACGTGGTCGACGCCCGCTCGGTGATCATCACCAGGGACGGCGAGGTGCTGCGCAACCTGGCCACCTCGCCCGACGACCGCTACGAGAAGCTGTCGCAGCTGGTGGGCGACCTCAGGACCTGGAAGGCCGAGCGCGAATCCACCCCCGAGGGCAAGGCCGCGCCGCCGGTGGTGGTGATCGTCGGCGACAAGGAGGTGCGCTACGAGCGCATCATCCAGGTGTGGAACGCGGTGCGCTCGGCCGGGATCGCCCAGGTCGGCTTCCAGATCGAGGCCGGCACCGCCCTGGCCGCGCGCTGAGCGGGGCCGCCATGAGCACCGTCGCCCCCGCCCTCGCCGCTCCCGGCCGCAGCGGCCGCCTGCGCACCTTCGTCACCTGGTCGCTCATCCTCCATGCCGGGGCCGGCATCGCCTGGGGCCTGCCCGCGTATCTGCGCCAGCACGCTGAGCTGGAGCTCGACCGCCAGCAGAAGGCCTGGGCCGAGAACCTGGTCAAGCAGACCGCCAAGGCCGCCGAGCACGCCGCCGCGGTGCGCACCGAGCTGACCCGGCGCCAGGTCGATAACCAGCTGCGCGAGCAGTTCGCCAAGCTCACCGGGAGCCTGCCCGAAGCCCGCCGCGCCCAGCTGTGGCGGGAACTGGAACCGCGCCTGGCCGCCAGCGAGCGCGCCTTCGCCGCCGCCCTCGCCCGCCCCGAGGTGTCCGAGCAGGACCTGCGCAACCTCGAGGCCCAGCTCCAGCGCGAGCTGGTGGAACGCCTGGACGAGCGTCTGAGCGCCGATTCCGCCGGCGACCTGGCGAGCAGCTTCCTCGACCAGGTCGCAACCGCGATGGCCCCGGACCTGGCGCGGTGGATGCAGGAGCAGGTGCGCGAACGGGTGGCCCGCCAGCTGCGCGAGCAGGCCGACCGCCTGGTGCGCGAGCAGCGCGAGGCGTTCGAGCGCGAGCGCGAGGCCGGCGCCCGGGCGCTGCGCGAGGCCGGCAACCGCACCAGCGAGGCCGACGACACCGCCCGCCGCGACCGCGGCGATGCCCGTGCCTCGCAGGACCGCCTGGGCGAGGCGGCGCAGCGCCTGCAGCAGGCCGCCCGCGAACTGGCTGGGGCGGCCGAGCGCACCCCCGACCTGGGCCCGGCGGTGCAGGAGGGCATCCGCGCCGCCAGCGCCGCGGTGCAGGCGGCCCAGACCGCGGTCGGCCTGGCCAAGGAAGCCGCCAAGACTGCCGAAAGCCGCACCAAGGCCGCCGACACCGCCGCCAAGGAAGCCACCGAGCGCGCCGCCACCGCCCGTCGCCACGCCGAGGCCCGGACCCGCAAGCCGGACGAAGCGGAGGCCAAGGGCGCTGCCGAGGCGGCCCAGGCGGCGGCCCAGACCGCCGGTTCAGCCCGCGAGGAGACGGCCAAGGCCGCCACCGCCGAGCGCACCCAGGCCCTGGAGGCGGCCGGAAGCGCCCTGGCGGCGGCGCGCCAGGCCACCGCCGGCGCGCTCGCGGCGGTGGGCAGGAGCGGCAATCGCGAGGCGGCGGTGCGCGCCGAACTGCGGGCTGCGGCCGACAGCAGCCTGAAGGCCGCCACCGAGCAGGCCTTCACCGAGGAGCTGCGCCGCGAGACCCTGCCGCGCCTGACCCCCCGGCTGGCGCAGGCCTTCCGCGACAAGCTGCAGCAGAACGGCCTGGACGATGCCAAGCTGGTGCAGGCGGTGGCGGCCCAGGCGGCAGAACTGCTGGCCGCCAAGGTGCCGGAGCTGGCCAGGGCCGGCGAGCAGGTGCAGGAGCGTTTCAAGGACCTCGCCCCGGCGGCGGCGGCGGCGGCGGCGGCCCAGACCCAGGCCCCGGCCGGCGAGCTCGACCGCAAGCTGGCCGAGGGCCAGGCCCGCCTCGCCACCGAGGTCCGCGGCCGGGTCGCGGCGGTGGCCAAGGACGGCCAGCGCGACGGCGAGGCGCTGAAGCATCTCGGCGGCGCCGGCGCCGCCGAGGCGCCAGGCCTCGACCTGCGCGAACGCATCGGCCGTCTGGCGGAAGGCATGCGCAACGGCCGCGTCGGCGGCTTCGACAACGGTGCCCTGGGCAGCCTGCGCCAGCGCGCGCTGGAACGCGGCGTGCTGCTCCACGACCAGCGCCTGGTCGAGGACCCGGAGGCCTACCGCCGGGCCGCAGCCGCGATCTCCGAGCGCGGCCGGGTGCAGGGCGAGGGCTGGCAGGTGGGCGGGGCCGCGGGCGAGACCTCGCGCGCCAGCGCCCACGGTCCGCAGCCGGCGCACGCGGTCGGCGCCGACAACGCCGCCGCCTCCGCGGTGGCCAGCAACACCCATCCCTACCAGCCCGCCTTCAAGAGCCTGGCCTTCGCCGCCATCCCCTGCCTGGCGGGCGACGCCGCCATCGACGGCCAGGCCGGGAAGTGGAAGGGCGTGCCGGCGGTGGCCCTGAAGCCCGAGTTCGGCGGCAACCGCGCCGAGCAGCTGATGCAGCTGGGCTGGCGCTCCGACGGCCTCTACGCCCGCTTCACCGTGCGCGACCCCGACCGCCGCATCGCCAAGGCCGGGGTCAACGACTTCTGGCGCGCCGACACCGTCGAGGTGTGGGTCGACTGCCTCAACGCCAAGGAGAAGTACCGCGCCCGTCACGCCGGCCAGCAGTTCTGGATCTGGCCCGAGGGCTCGCAGAGCGACCCCAGCCTCACCGGCGGCGAATCGGTGATCGAGAAGCGCGGCGGCTGGTACGTGCCGCACGCCTTCCATGCCGCCGAGCTGCAGCGCCACGCCACCCGCACCGCCGAGGGCTACATCCTGGAGTTCCGCCTGCCGGCCGAACGCATGCCGGACGCCGACCTCGCCCCCGGGCGCATCATCGGCTTCAACGCCTACCTCTCGACCATGGCCGGCACCGACTGGTACTGGTCGGCGGGCAAGCAGGCCGGCACCTACGCCCAGCCCGACACCTGGGGCGACCTGCTGCTGGCGGGCTCGGACGCCACCCTGGAGCTGGACGGCCCCGGCCGCGGCGGCAGCGGCAAACCCGCCCTGCTCGTCCCCGGCCAGCCGGTCGCCCTGCGCGTGGTCGACGGCGACATGGACCTGTCACCGACCCGCCGCGACAAGGTGATGGTGACGCTCAAGCCGGCGCACGGCGGCCAGCAGATCGCCGTGCTCGAGGAGACCGGCGCCGCCACCGGCATCTTCGCAGGGGCGGTCAGCACCGTGCTGGCGATCGGCGACGACCAGCCCGGCACCCTGCCGGTCTACGAGGGCGAGCGGGTCGACGCCTGCTACCTCGACCAGGCGCGCGCCAACGGCGCGCGCAACGCCGAGGTCCGCCTGCCCCTGCGCTTCGGCGCCGCGGTGGTGCAGCGCCTGGCGGCGCAGCGCTGAGCCGGTCCGCCTGCCGCCCCGGTGGCTTGGCGCCGGGCGCGGCATACCCTGCCGGGCGTGATGTGCGGACTGCCGAGATCGCTCCTGCTCGCCATCTGCGCCGCCGGCCTGGCGGTGGCGGCCGAGCCGGCGCTGACCGATCTGCGCGTCGGCATCGAGGTCCGGCCGCAACCCTTCCGCTACGAGCTGCGCGATGGCCAGGACGTGCGCAGCGGCCAGGACGCCTGGGTGCGGGCCACGGCGGTCACCGCCGGCGGGCGCTGGGGCCTGGGCTGGGCGGCCTCGCCGCATGCCGTGATCCTCGGCGGCGACCTGCTGGCCAGCGACGAGCGCACCGGCGACGGGCGCCGGCGCGGCTGGTGGCTGCGCGCCGCGCTCGGCTACGGCTACGGACTGCATCCCCGCCTGGCCCTGGTGGGCGAGGCCGGGCTGGCGGCCGGACGGCTCGACCAGGATCTCGGCGGGGCGGGCGTGGCCCGCTTCGCGATCGACGGCTGGGGCACCGAGGCCTCGCTGTCGGCGCGCCTGCGCTGGCGGGTGCTGCGCCCGCTGGCGCTGGACGGCGGCGTCGGCTGGCTGCGCGGGCGGGACCGCCTCAGCGGTTCGGGCCTCGCTCTCGATACCGACCGCTCGGGCCTGCTCTGGACCCTCGCCGCCGCCTGGATCATCGATCCCAGCCCGCACCCCCTGGAACGGTGATGGGCGGCGCTCCCACCCCGCCTCCCTTCGCCGACCTGATCGGGCGCAGCGCCCGCTCCTCGCTGGCTGCGGGGGCGGCCCCCGCCGCCGCGCCGACCGCCGGCGCACCCGAGAGCCTGCCGGCGGTGCTCACCCCCGGCGGGGCGCGCGGACCGCTCTCGGGCGCCTCCTGGGAGGACTACCTGGTGGGCGACCTGATCGCGGCCGGGGGCATGGGCGAGGTCTACCGGGCGGTGCAGCGGCCGATGGGCCGGGTGGTGGCGCTCAAGGTGATCCCGGCGCAGGGCGCGCTCGAGGCGGTGCGCCGCTTCCGCGCCGAAGCGCGCGCGGTGGCCATGATCCAGCATCCGAACGTGGTCGCGGTGTACGCCAGCGGCGAACGCGACGGCCGCCCCTTCCTGGCCATGGAGCTGCTGACGGGCGGGACCCTGGCCGAACGCCTGGCCCTGCGCCGGGCCGATGGCGCGGGATTCAGCCCCTATGAGGCCGCCGACCTGGTGCTGCAGGCGGCGCGCGGGCTGGCGGCGGCGCACGCCTGCGAGCTGGTGCACCGCGACCTCAAGCCGGCCAACCTGCTGTTCGCCGGCGATGGCGCGCTCAAGGTCTGCGATTTCGGCCTGGCGCGCATGCCTGGCGACGGCAGCCGCACCCTGGCGGGCACCGTGCTGGGCACGCCGCTCTACATGTCGCCGGAACAGGGCCGGGGCCTGCCCGCGACCCCGGCCTCGGACGTCTACGGCCTGGGGGTGGTGCTGTACGAGCTGCTGACCATGGCCCCGCCCTTCGAGGCCGCCCAGGCCGAGGCGCTGGTGCTGCAGCACAACTTCTCGGAGCCGGCCCTGCCCTCGGTCCGCCGCCGCGATCTGCCCGCCGCGCTCGAGGCGGTGTGCCTGAAATGCCTGCAGAAGCGGCCGCAGGACCGCTTCGCCGATGGAGCCGCCCTGGTCGCCGACCTCGAGCGCGTGCGCGCCGGGCTGGCGCCCCTGTCGGCGCTGTTCCCGCCCGGGCAGATGCGTACCGGCGCCGAGGAGGCGCTGCGCCGCCTCTCGGGCCGGCGGCGCTGGTGGCGGGTGGCGGTGGCCGCCGGCGTGGCGGCGGCCGCCGCCGCCACCCTGCTGTGGTGGCGCGAGGGCCATCAGGAACGTACCGCCGCCGCCCGTTCGCGGCTCGAGGCCGTGCTCGCCCCGGCGCCGATTCCGGCCTCGGCCGCGGCCGACCTCGACCTGCTCGCCCAGCAGGTCGGGGCCGACGACCCCCTGGTCG
>JAKLKR010000258.1 GCA_023150565.1 Planctomycetota bacterium | reverse complement strand
TCCCACGGCAGGCCCTCGATGCTGATCCGGCGCGGATAGGCGCCGGCCGGCCCGCTCGCCACCACCACCCGCGCCTGCACCCCGGGGCGCAGGCGGTGCAGCGGCACGCGCAGCCATTTGCGCGCCACCACCTCGCCGTTGCGCACCACCGCCGCCGCCGGCAGCGCGGCGTCGGGCAGGGCCAGGCCGGGGATCGCCACCCGCGGCAGCGCGAAGCCGTCGTGGGCGAGCGGGGCGCGGGAGGCGAAGCGCCACACCGCGTGGCCGGGCAGCACGCGCAGGCCGGTGCACTCCAGCTCCTGCTCGCCGCCGGCGGTGGCGAGCACGACCCGGGCGGGGAAGCGGCGGCCGACCTCCTCGGCCGGCTCCCGCCCGTCCAGCTCCGGGCGCAGCAGCACCAGTTCGGCCTCCCACGGCTCGCCCACCGCCACCGCCTTGCGGTAGGACAGGAAGACCTGGCCGGCGGCGGCGGCCGGCCAGGCGCCGGTCTTCCAGCGCGCGGCGAAATAGGCGTTGAGGTCGATGAAGGTGAAGGTGCCGTTGGCCGAGCATTCCTGCTCCGAGTCCTCGCCGTAGTCGTTGGTGGTGGCGAGCGAGACGAAGTCGGGGTCGGCGGCGATGATCTCGAGCCACTGGCGGCGGAAGAGGTCGGTGCCGCGCGCATGGATGATGGCGCCGGCCTGCTTGCCGCAGCCGATGTAGCCGTTGCGCACGGTGGCGAGGGTGGCGAGCGGGGGCGACTGCCGGCGGGCGAAATCCATCATGCCGGCGAGGATGCCGTCGGTGCCGTCCTGGAACGCGAGCGCGAAGGCGCCGAAGTAGCCCACCGCCTGCATGCCCGCCAGGGCCGGGGCCGCATCCCGCCAGGGGTCGCCGCCGCCGATGCGGATCTCGGAGGTCCCGGGGTCGCCGATGAGGTAGAACGACCCCCCTGCCGCCTGCGCCCGCGCCACCGCCTCCTGCACCACCGCCAGGTTGGCGCGCAGGTTGTAGCAGAACACCACCGGCCGCTCGCCCACCCGCAGCATGGCGGGGTGGCGGCGCAGGCCCTCGTCCTGCCAGATGGCGCGCAGCAGGTCGGGACCCTCCTTGGGCATGTGGTCGAGGAACAGGTGGACCTTGACCGGGCTGCCGCAGGCCTGGGCGCGGTCGGCCCAGGTGCGCAGCACGGCGAGCGGGGTGCCGTCGAAGTAGCAGATGTTGAGGGCGTCGATCCCCGCCGCCGCCGCGTCGGCGAAGGCGGTGGGTCCGATGTCGCCGCCGCGCTGGCCCGGGGCCCAGACGCGGAAGGCCGGCTCCTCGGGGATGAGCGGGGCGTTCTCGAAGAATCCCGCATCCTTTGCCCCCACCCGGCCGCCCTTGCGCCAGCGCGGCGAATAGGCGGTCGACCAGGTCATGGCGTCGCCCAGCAGCAGGCGCGGCCCGGGGCGGCGTTCCGGGGCCGGCTCCGCCGCCGGGCACAGCGCCGCCAGCAGCAGGATCGCTGGCAGACCGATGGATCGGGCCATGGGCGTCACCGGCTCAGTGGCAGGCGCGGTCGGCATCGAACAGCGCCGAGGTGCTGGTCCCGGCCGCGCCGTCGAGCTGGACCTCGCGCCAGAAGGCGGCCACCGCCATGCTCTCGACATGGTTGTCGACGAAGCACAGCGGCACCGAGCCCTTGTAGCGGCAGTAGTCCGTCGCTGCCTGCGACTGGGCCATGCGGCTGGTGATCAGGCGCGCCCCCCACTGCCATTCATTGGTGGTCAGCGTGGCGCGGCAGCCCGGGCCCAGCAGCAGCAGTTCGCCCGAGGCGCGGATCTGGCCCAGGTTGCGGTAGGTCGCCCCGCCGAAGCGCTCCTGCCAGGTGTCGTTGGCGACCGGCCAGCCGTAGCTGTCGCCACCGTTGATGGCGACATTGCGCAGGGCGCGGCCGGCGATGCCGGTGGCGGTGTCGGCCGGGTCGTGCAGCAGCGAGGCCCTGGTCACCTGCGCGCTCCAATAGATGGTGTTCTGCGCCGCCGGGGCGAAGCCGTTGGCCGCCCCCGGCTCGGGCTCGCCATCCAGGAAGGGCTGGCAGAGCTGCTGCCACGAGCGCACGATCGGCACCCCGCCATAGACATCCGAGGACGGTGCCCAGGCGAAAGGGGGCAGCATGCCGTCCTGGTCGCCGGCATAGGCGGTCACCGCCATTCCGACCTGGCGCAGGTTGCTGGCGAAGCGCGCGCGCTGGGCGGCGGTACGCACCAGGTCGACCGCCGGCAGCAGCATTCCGGCCAGCACCGCGACGATGGCGATCACCACCAGCAGCTCGATGAGGGTGAATGCGGAGCGCGGACGGGGGCGGCAGGACATGCCGGCAGTATACCTCCTCTTCCAGCCAGGAGCATGGTCCGGGTGATCGCAGGATGTGCACACTCGCTCCTGGGCTGTTGTAGGGGGGGCGCCGGGACGGCAGGATGGCGCGGCCATGCTGCGCTACCTGGCCTGCGGCGAACGTGATTACGGCAATCGCCCGGTGCGCCCCGGCCCGCGCGAACGCTGGGAGCTGGAAGGCGCGGTGGCCGGGCGCATCGCCCCGGTGCTGCGCGGGCGGAGCGAGACGCCGCACGAGCGCCGGCTGTGGATCCTGCCCCCGTCCTGCGGCCACGGCTGGACCGGCGACGGCGCCAAGGCCACCATCGTCTCGCTCCAGCCCCTCCGCGTGCCCCTCGCGGTGGAGCGCGCCGCGGCCACCGCCGCACGTTCCAACCGGCTGCTGCACTGGGACATGAGTCCCGACGACGCGGCCTGGCTGAAGCTCCAGGCGGAGGCCCTGATGGTGCACTACGCGCAGGCCGACGCGATCGAGCTGCTGCGCCAGGAGCGCCTGGTGCTGGAGGTCTGCATCCGCGCCCTGGCCGCCCTGCCGGCGGGCGCGGTGGAGGCGGTCGACGACGACCCCCGGCGCATCGTCGAAGCCGCCCTGGCCTGGTTCCTCGACCACCTGCAGGACGGGGTCAGCGAGGATGACGTGGCCCACGCGGTGCACTGCTCGCCCGCCCACCTGCGCCGCCTGTTCCACCGCGTGTATGCCGCCCCGCCCCGTCACATCCTGGGCAAGCGCAGGCTGTTGCGCGCCGACGAACTGCTTGTGGGCAGCGACCTGTCGCTGGCCGCGATCGCCGCCGCCTGCGGCTTCGAATCGGCCTCCACCTTCTGCCGCGCCTACCAGCGCGCCTTCCAGCGCACCCCCGGCGACCTGCGCCGGAACCGGCCGCTGGTGAATGTGGTCGATCCCCCGCCCGGCACCCAGGCCACTCAACAGACTGGGGCATAGAGCGTATTAACCGTATTGATACAGATTCGGGCCGGACCCCCCGTGACCCGTACCCATCGGATACCGGAGACGATCATGGCGACCATGCCCATCCTAGGTTCCCGCTCCCTGCCCCTGGTGGCCGGCCTGGCCCTGCTGCTGTCCAGCTGCGGCAATGACGCCCCCGAGCGCCCGACCGTCCCGGCTCCGACCGCCAACCCCCCGGCCGCCACCGCCCAGCCCACCATCACCATCGATCCGGCCAAGGACCGCGGCGCGGTCAACCGCCTGGTGTTCGGCCACAATATCGAGGCCGGCAACGGCAAGGACATCTTCAGCTCCAAGAAGGACACCAACGATCCCCGTGCCGGACGCGGCGCCTGGGACGTGGAAGGCCGCAAGCCGATCGCCGACACGGTGGCCTGGACCAAGGCCATCGGCGCCGGGATGATGCGCTATCCCGGCGGCTGCCTGACCCACAACTTCGACTGGAAGCAGGCGGTGGGGCCGCTGAGCGAGCGCACCTACTACACCTTCGGCATCGACGAATACCTGACCTTCTGCCGGGCCACCGGCTGCGAACCGCTGATGAACGTCAGCGAGATCGCCGACCCGGCCGACGCCGCCGCGCTGGTGGAATACCTCAACGCGCCCGCCGACGCCGCCCATCCCTGGGCGCAGAAGCGTGCCGCCTGGGGCCACCCCGAGCCGTGGAAGGTGGTGTGGTTCGAGATGGCCAACGAGTCCGACCACGGCAACCACCAGGTCGACCCGCACCTCCAGCGCACTGCGGCGGAATACGCCCAGTGGGTGCTCGACGCCGGCACCGCCATGCGCAAGGTCGACCCGGCGATCAGGATCGGCGCCCACATGGGCACCGGCACCCCGGTCAGCGACCCCTGGAACCGGGTGGTGCTCGAAACGGTGAAGACGCGCATCGACTTCGTGGCGGTGCACACCTATGCGGTAGGCTCGCCCAATGCCGCCGCCACCCCCGAGCAGGTCGGCCGCGCCTGCATGGCGGTGACCGCCCAGATCGGCGCCCTGCTCGGCGACTACCGCGCGCTCATCCGCCAGTGCACCGGCGCCGACATCCCGCTGGCGGTGACCGAATACAACGCCGGCTTCTCGGCCCCCGACAAGCCCTGGCGCTTCAGCTACGCCGCCGCCTTCCACAGCGCCGACCAGCTGCGCCTGATGCTCGAGCCCGAGGCCAACGTGGTGATGGCCCACTACTGGCAGTACCTCAACGGCTACTGGGGCTTCCTGCGCGGCGACGAGGTGCCCAAGGCCGACGTGCGCTGGACCACCACCGCCGCCGCGCCGGTCTACCGCCTGTGGGGCGGCCACGTCGGCAGCCGGCTGGTGGCCTCCGGCGTCAGCGGGGTGGCGAAGCTCGAGTTCGAGGGCTTCAAGGGCGTGTTCCCCGCCCGCGGCGACGCCCGCGTCCCGCCCCAGCTGCTGGGCAGCCAGGCGCTGGCGTTCGCCGCCGCCACGCACGGCCCGGTGGCGGTCGCCAGCGCCGGCCCCGG
This sequence comes from Planctomycetota bacterium, assembly GCA_023150565.1. GTDB lineage: Bacteria > Planctomycetota > UBA11346 > UBA11346 > UBA11346 > JAKLKR01. Next base: position 2,487 of record JAKLKR010000258.1, on the reverse strand, counting down.
CGCCGCCACCATCGCCGTCACCGCCCTCACCGGCGAGCACTACCCCAACCAGCCGTCCTTCCCGGTGGTCGCCGGCCACACCTACCGCCTGCGCTGGGAGCAGCGCATCGAGGGCGACGCCAGCGGCTTCAGCCCGGGCATGGGCCTGTGCGACGCGCGCGGCTGGAACGCCACCCACAGCGCCTGCGGCAGCAGCAGCGGCACCGCCGGCGCCGACGGCTGGGCCAGCTACGAGACCGAGATGCGCAGCCTGCCCGATGCCCAGGGCCTGATGGGCGTGCTGCGCCTGATCGGCAGCAGCAAGCCGGTCACCGCCACCATCCGCATCCGCAACGCCCGCGTCGAGCACCTCACCCCGCGCAGCGAGCCGGCCTTCGACGCGGTCACCACCCACGCCTCGCTGAGCGCCGACGGCCGCACCCTGCACCTGGTGGTGTTCAACAAGCACCACGACCGCGATCTGCCCATGCAGGTGCGCCTGGCCGACGGCAGCGCCAAGGGCGCCAAGGCGTGGTCGGTGAGCGGCCCCTTCGAGGCCACCAACATGGAGAAGGGCAAGGAGGACGCGGTGCGCGAGACCCTGGGCGGGCGCGCGGTCGAGGGCGTGAAGCCCGACGGCTTCGCCTTCGCCTTCCCCGCCCGCTCGTTGACCGCGATCGACATCGCCCGCTGAACCAGGACCCCGCCATGCACCTCCGCACCGCCGTCGCCGCCACCCTGCTGCTGGCCCTGGCCGCCTGCGGCGATCCCCCGCCGCGGTCGCCCGACGCCCCGCCCCCCGCCGCGGCCACCGCGGCCACCGCGGCCACCGCACCGGCCAAGCCAGCGGCGCCGCGCTCGCGCACCGGCGAGGTGCTGTGGAAGCTCGACCTGTCCGATCCCGCCAAGCGTCCGGGCAAGCTGCCGGCGGGCGCCGCCTGGGCCGACGAGGGCCCCGGCGGCAAGCCCTGCTTCCGCATCACCGTGCCGCCGGACGGCGCCAAGGGCATGTTCGTGGTCACCATCCCGGTCGACCTCACCCCCTGGCGCGGGATGGTGGTGTCGCTCGGCTGCCAGGCCAAGGCCGACGGGGTGAGCGAGCCGCCGGTGGCCTGGAACGGCATCAAGTGCATGCTGCACTGCAAGTCGGCCAGCGCCGGCGACCTGTGGGTCAACGAGGGCAAGGTGTTCGGCACCTTCGACTGGCGCACCCTCACCGCCTCGGCCTCGATCCCCGAGGACGCCACCGACGGCGCGATCATGCTCGGCATGCAGGAGTGCACCGGCACCGCGCGCATCGCCGAGGTCACCCTCACCGCCCTGGCGGTGCGCCCGCTGCGCCCGGCCCCGGCGGCGAACCCCCCGCCCGCCTTCAAGGGCCACGACCTGCCGCGCCTGCGCGGGGTGATGTCGCCCAACAAGTTCGACGAGAAGGACTTCGCCGACCTGGCGGCGATGAACGTCAACGCCGTGCGCTGGCAGATCGGGCGCAACTGGGGCAAGACCGGCGGCGAGCGCGACCTGGCCGAGTACGACAAGTGGCTCGACGGCCGGCTCGACGAGCTGGCGCTGGCGCTCGAGGCCGGGCGCAAGCACGGCATCAAGCTGATGATCGACATCCACGCCCCGCCCGGCGGCCGCTTGAGCGACGGCACCATGGCGATGGTGCTGGAGCAGCCCTACCAGGACCACTTCGTGAAGATCTGGGAGCGCATCGCCCGCCGCTTCAAGGGCCACCCGGCGGTGTGGGCCTATGACCTGGTCAACGAGCCGGTGCAGAACAAGCCCTCGCCCGCCGGGCTGGGCGACTGGCTGGGCGTGCAGGTGAAGGCGGCCAAGGCCATCCGCGCCATCGACCCGGTCACCGCCATCAGCATCGAGGTCGACGCCTGGGACAACCCCCAGCGCTTCGCCTGGCTCGAACCGGTGGACATCCCCAACGTCATCTACCAGGCGCACATGTACTGGCCGGGCGAGTACACCCACCAGGGCGTGCACAATACCTGGGGCGAGCAGGCCTCCGGCGGCAAGCTCGAGTACCCCGGCACCTTCAACAAACGCCCGCTCGACCGCGAGGCCCTGCGCCGCTACCTGCAACCGGTGCGCGACTTCCAGCTCGCCTACAACGCCCACATCGTGATCGGCGAGTTCAGCGCGGTGCGCTGGGCCGAGGGCGCCGACCGCTACCTCGCCGACTGCACGGCGATCTTCGAGGAATACGGCTGGGACTGGACCTACCACGCCTTCCGCGAATGGGGCGGCTGGAGCTTCGAGGCCGCCGATCTGCCCTACGACCGCAAGAACCACCCCAAGGCCACCAGCCCCACCAGGCGCGCCCAGGCGCTGATGGCCTGGTTCACCCAGAACGTGCGGAAGCCCCAGCCATGAAACCCGCTACCGCAAGGAATCGCGCAGACGGCAAGCAGTGGCAGACGCGCCCCTGGGACCGCCGGGCTCCAGCCCGGCAATTCGAGCCGTCCCAACTGCCGGGCTGGAGCCCGGCGCTCC
>JAKLKR010000257.1 GCA_023150565.1 Planctomycetota bacterium | reverse complement strand
TCGGCTAAATTCACTCACCTGCGCATCTTTTCTTTGTGCTTCTTAGCGATTTCACGCTCACATAAAAAACAGACCTTGATATTCGCCTTTGCCAGAGCCATCCGCCAACCCCACCATTTACTATCAAAGGCCTGTAAAATAACCGGCCTTTCCGGGTGCGCTGCCGCGACAGCCAGAAACTTCCTATCAGAACGATCGTAGGCGATTCCTGCCGGTGGCACAGGAAGCTCCTCGAAGTCCTCTACGTCATTCGGCTTTTCTGTTATTTTTACTCGAGTGACTTTTTCTTCGCCCCATTCGTGGGTCAGTATCCATTTTAAATATATATCGCCAGGACCGGGTTGGCCTTTGGGATTGAGATTGCCGCGATACTCAGCAACAATTAAGCCCCCGTCATCAACAAAAACGTGCCCGGAGGCCATAACCCGCTGCAAAGCCCGTGCGCTTTCAGCCACACAAGTTAACGGAGCTCCGGGATTTGCATCATTGGCGGTGGTGGCTACATTGGTATCCACCACACAGCGAAGCTGTTTTTTTGTCACTCACCTTTCTCCTTCTCCTTCTCCATCCGACGCGCTTGTGCCTCGGTGCGCTTGACAAGATCCTCCATTTCATCTCCAAAAAAACCATCAGGCCAATTCTTGATATTGCCGTAATTGTCAACATCAAGCTCCTCAATCTTTGCCTCTGCGTCCTGCGCATGAACAAAGTACAGGGCAGCATCTTCCTTAGAAAGATCTTCCTCAGCAATTCGACGTTGCAACCGTCTTAGGAAGTGCTCGGAATGGCTCTCAATGATAAACTGGCAGTCACGCGGCACTCCGTTTTCGCGTGCCCGAATCGCATCAACAAACAAATCCGCCAAATCTGCCTGAACGCGTGGGTGCAGATGTATTTCCGGTTGCTCAAAAATCACAATAGATCGACGCGGAACATAGAAACACTCTACAATTACTGGCAATACTTGGCTAACGCCAAATCCCACATCAGTTAATTTTACTTGAGGTAGTTTCGAGCTAGTGCGAACAAGCACTTCGTACTCTTTTCGGTGCTCGCCTAACGGTTCTACCTTGAATTCATGAATCAGTCCCATTGACCGCAACCGTTCGGCAACAAGCACGGGTAACGATCTTGTTTTTTGCCTTGCCTTGAAATTGAATTCTCTCGAGCGCGCTGAAAGAATTGCCTCAATTGCCCGATCTCCACGCACGCCAACATGATCAGGCACCTCGCCAGACCAGAGGTAGAGCCGCTTTGGGTATTCACGCAGAGGACCGACATAGAGAACGCTTTTCAGCATTCGCTCAAGCTCTAGCACAAAGTCGGCTGCAAATACAGCATTCTGAAAGTATGCCTGTACTTCATCCGGAAACCCGTAAAAACGTATTGGTTCTGGCAGAGGCCAAACTCTACCCGCATGTCGAGTTAACGGATACGACGACGTAAGTCCAAATTCGGGCGTCTTGCGCTGTCTTTTAGTGTCAGATTGTTCAGCAATAGAAAGCTCAAGTTCAACGCCCCCGCCTTGACGCAACTTGTATGCAAACGACTTTATCTTCGGCTGATGTAGGGAGTCAGCAGCGATTTTTGCACCAAATGACATCTCAGTGCCGGAGTATATCTTCTGTTGCAGGGGGTCTCGCACACGCAATTCGTCTTCTAGCGACCACTCCAGACTGAATTCAAGCGGCCTAGACACTTCATGACCATGTATTACATCATCGAACGTTCCCGCATCGACAATTGTTCGACTATCGCCAAGTTGCAACGCTCTCTGGCGATCTGGAGATTCCGCTGTTTGCTTTAACAAGAGGAGAAGTTGAGGAATGCTCGTTTTTCCTGCGCTATTTGTTCCAAATAAGACAGTCAGAGGGGCAAGCCTAATATCGCCCGAGTCCCTCCACGCCTTGTAATTCTTAAGTCGCATTTTTGTCAGCATAATGGCAACCTCCTTCCGAGATCTTTCTGCCAGCAAACCGGCAGAAATTGGTGCGCAGGGTATATTGAGGCATGGATAAATATGGCAACGCTTAGGGTCCAAATTTCCGCCATCGGTCCTCACTGCCAAGCTATGGGAGTTAAGCGCCTGACGTCGGCGCCACACCCGAGGTTAGTGTGACCCGGAGGAACTGGTTGGGAGTACCAGACACAAGCCCCGCAGGCGCAATGCCTTGCGGGGCTTTTTGTTGGCGGATCAGAGGCTCATCGAGGTGGAGATGGTGGCGCCCAGGCCGAGCACCTCGAGGGTGCTGCCGGTGGGGCTGGCGGATCCCGCGAACACCTTCACGTCGCGCGCCCGGCCCCAGCTGCCCAGCAGGCCGAGCGAGAACGAGAAGTCGTCGCGCACGTAGGACAGCCCCAGGCTGGCGCCATAGAGAGAGATCGGGCTGAACAGGTCGTCGCCCGAGCCCTCGACCGGCGACGGGTCGTACCACCAGCCGCAATGGCCGATGACCGACGGCTTGAAACGCACCCAGGATCCCATCGACAGGCCGAGGCCGGCGGCGGCGGCGGTATCCACGTACAACGGCCTGTTCGGCTGCAGGACGGTGGTGCCGGTGGCGCGGTAGGTCAGGCTGGACACGCTGATGCGGTCGGACTGGGCCACCCGGTACGATCCGGCGGAGGGGCGGAGGCGCAGGTCGGTCTCGATCCCCCAGCGCTCGGCGGCGTAGGACCCTCCCAGGGTGATCTCGGCCGGCTGGCGGTAATGCAGCTGCGGGCTGTCGTCGAAGGCGACGTTGCTGTAGCGGTAGCTCGATTCCTCGACCACCACGCTGCTGTCCAGGCGCCCGAACTGCCAGACCTGCAGGCCGGGCGGGCGCAGGGTCAGGCCCATGGTCCAGCCGCCGCCCAGGTCACCCTGGACCCCGAGGGTGGCGACCAGGTGGTAGAAGCCCATGCGCACCACCTGCGAGGCGGAACCGAGCCGGAACGCCCCTCCTTCGGTATAGGCGCGGTTGGTGTTGGTGAACTGCACCCGGTAGCTGAAATAGGTGATGTGGGCCTCGACGCCGACCCGCCAGCGCTCGCCCAGGCGATGGGCGAGCGCCAGGCCCGGGCAGAGGGTCTCGACCGCGCCGTCGGATTCGCTGAGCACCTCGCTGAACTGGCCGCCGAGGTATTCCTGGCGGTGGAACACCACCTCGTTCTTCCACAGTTGGGGCTGGACCAGGAACACCGCCGCCCGCCATTCCCGTGCCGGGAGGGTGGGGATGGCGAAGGAGCCGGAGATCGCCGAGGGGATGACCTGGGCCTCCCAGTTGCTGTACTTGTCCTGCGCGCCGCTGACGCGGAAGAGGTCGAAGGAGTAGAGGTTGGCGCTGGCCGAGGCGGGCAGGCCGCCGTCCACCACCAGCCCGGCGGGGTTGGTCCAGGCGGATTCGGCGCCGCTGATCTGCGCCATCACCGCGCCGCCCTGCAGGCCGGACTGGTGGCCGGTGGGGTAGCGGTGCTGGTTGCCCACCACCACCGGCGAAGGCACCACCAGGTCGGCGGCGGCGAGGCCGCCCACCGCCGTCAGCACCAGCGCGCAACGCGGCACCGTGGGCATGGCGGGACCATCGCGGGCAGGTGCCCGCCGGCAACGACTTCCCGGGCGCGGACCAGCCGGCACACTCCCGCCCCATGCGCCGCACCGCCGTCCTCGCCCTCCTGCTGGCCGCCGCCGGCTGTTCCCGCCAGCAGCCGGGCGACGGAGCCGGCAACGCGGTCAAGTCGGTGCTCAACGCCCCCGGCAACCTGCTGGTGGGCACCCCCGACAACGCCAAGGCCGCCGAGGTGCGCGCCAACCGCCTGCAGATCGAGATCAACGACCTCGCCGACCTCTACGCCGCCCAGGTGAGCGAAGGCTGCGAGCGCGGGATCCGCGCCGTACCCACCACCGAGGCGCGCATGGCCCTGCACCGCTGGCGCATGGACAACGCCAGCAACGCCTGGAACGCCGCCAGCACCTGCGAGACCCCGCAGCGCGGCCTGATGGACCTGATGACCCTGACCGCCTTCGCCAGGGCGGTGATGGAGACCGCCAGCCAGCGCTTCAAGGACCTGCCCGAGGCGCGCCAGCTGTACCAGATCCACATCGCCAGCGAGGAGCGCATGTGGCGGCACGCCGAGAACTACTTCAGCGAGGCCCACCGCCAGGAGCTGCGCCAGGCCATCGACAAGACCATCGCCAGCAACCCGCGCGACCGCGCCCTGCTGTCCTTGCGGCTGAACGACCTCTTCCCCGAGCTGGGCGCCACCAGCGACGGCAAGCGCAGCGGCGGGCTGCTCGGCATGCTCACCCTCGACCCCTTCAGCGGGCTCGACCCCACCACCCGCGCCATCAACGAGACCCGGCGCAGCGCCGAACGCATGCTCTACCGCGTCGAGCGCATGCAGACCACCATGCGCTGGCAGGTCGAGCACCTCGCCGACAAGCTCGCCACCAGCCCCGAGGGCGCCCAGCTGCTCGCCGACCTGCACCGCCTGGGCGAGGTCAGCGAGCGCGTCGCCGGCACCGCCGAGAAGGTCGCCGATGTCGCCGCCGCGCTGCCCGACCGCATCAGCGCCGAACGGGCGGCGGTGGTGCACGCGCTCGAGGCCAACCAGGGCAAGCTCACCGGGCTGGCGGCGGAGGTGCGCGCCGCGCTCGAGGCCGGCCGCGGCATGTCCGATTCCATCGACCGCGCCCTCGGCACCTTCACCGCCCTGATCGCGCGCTTCCAGCGCCCGCCCGCCAGCGCGGCCGCGCCCCGCGAAGCGGTCCCCGCCGCGGCCGGCGCCGCCAGCACCGCGCCGGCCCGGCCATTCGACATCAACGACTACCGCCTCACCGCCGCCGAGATCGGACGCACCGCCGACAGCCTCGACCGCCTGGTGCGTTCCGCCAGCCAGGCCGCCGACAGTCCGGCGGTCGAGCGCCACCTGGAGCGCATCGACGCGGCGGTGACGCGGCTGGAGCGCGCCGGCGACACCCTGGTGCTGAAGGCCACCGGACTGCTCGCCGGACTGATCCTGCTCGCCGGCCTGGTGGCGCTGACCGTGCGTCGGCTGGGGCGCTGACCATGGACGGCCACGACCCGCTGCCCCACCAGATCCCGCCCGACCCCTCGACCCGGCCAGCGATCACCCTGCTGCTGGCGCCCTTCACCCGCTTCCTGCACCTGTCCGCCGCCGGCGGCATCCTGGTGCTGGCCTGCACCGCCATCGCCCTGGCCATCGCCAACAGCCCGCTCCATCCCGCCTGGGAGCACCTGCTGCACACCCCCATCGGCCTGCGCCTGGGCGAGCAGGTGTTTGCCAAGTCGCTGTGGCACCTGGTCAACGACGGGCTGATGGCGGTGTTCTTCCTGCTCGTCGGGCTCGAGATCAAACGCGAGCTGGTGCTGGGCGAACTGCGCGAGGCGCGCAAGGCGGCGCTGCCGCTGGCGGCGGCGGCGGGCGGCATGGCGGTGCCGGCGCTGATCTACGCCGGCTGCAACCTCGGCGGACCGGGGTCGGCGGGCTGGGGCATCCCGATGGCCACCGACATCGCCTTCGCGCTCGGGGTGCTGCGCCTGGCCGGACGGGTGCCGCCGGCGCTGCTGGTGTTCCTCGCCGCCCTGGCGATCGCCGACGACCTCGGCGCGGTGCTGGTGATCGCGCTGTTCTATACCGCCAACATCTCGCTCACCGCCCTCGCCCTGGCGGCGGCCGCCTTCGCCGCCCTGCTCGCCATCGGCCGCCTGGGCGTGCGCCATCCGCTGCCCTTCATCCTGCTCGGCCTGGTGCTGTGGCTGGGGGTGCTGAACTCGGGGGTGCACGCCACCGTGGCCGGGGTGCTGCTGGCCTTCGCCATCCCGCTGCGCGCTCACGTCGATCCCGACCGCACCATCGGCTGGACCGCCGAGTTCGCCCAGGCCGAGCTCAAGACCCCCAACACCGGCGACACCATCGAGCGCCTGGCCGACGGCATCGCGCGCGGGCGCAGCCCGCTGGTGGCCTGGGAGCATGCCCTCGGCCCGTGGGTCAACTTCGTGATTGTGCCGGTGTTCGCCCTCGCCAACGCCGGGGTGGTGTTCGACGCGGCCATGCTGCGGGCCTTCGCCGACCCGGTGTTCTGGGGGGTGTTCGCCGGGCTGGTGGTGGGCAAGCCGGTGGGGGTGGTGGGCGCCAGCCTGCTGGCGGTGCGCCTGCGCCTGGCAGCGCTGCCCGACGGCCTCGACCGCCGCGGCCTGGCCGCCACCGGGGTGCTGGCCGGGATCGGCTTCACCATGGCGATCTTCGTCTCCGGCCTGGCCTTCGGCGAGGCCGACCCCCACCACCAGGCGGTGGCCAAGGCCGGCATCCTCGCCGCCTCGCTGGTGGCCGGGGTGGCGGGCTTCCTGCTCTGCCGGCGGGTCGGACGCTGAGCGTGGAGGGCCCGCGCCATACCGCCGCGGTGCTGCGCCTGGTGCTGCCGCCGGCGCTGGCGGTGGCGCTGTTCGCCGCCGCGGTGCTGTGGCTGATCATCCCCGCCACCGCCGAGGCCCTGCTCGAGCGCAAGCGCGAGACCCTGCGCGCCATCGTCGCCTCGGCGGTCAGCCTGTGCGAACGCCACCACGCCGCCGAGCTGGCCGGCGAGCTGGCCCCGGCCGAGGCGCGCGCCCGCGCCGCCGCCGACCTGCGCGCCCTGCGCTACGGCGAGGGCAATCGCGACTACCTGTGGGTCATCGACCACCGGCCGGGCATGGTGGTGCACCCCTACCGCGGCGACCTCGAGGGCCGCGACCTGTCCGGCTACGCCGATCCCGATGGGGTGCGCCTGTTCGCCGAGAGCGTGGCCCTGGTCGACCGCCAGGGCGAGGGCTACATCCACTACCGCTGGCAGCGCCACGACGATTCCGCCCACCTCGCCCCCAAGCTGTCCTTCGTGCGCGGTTTCGCCCCCTGGGGCTGGGTGGTGGGCAGCGGCATCTACCTCGACGACGTCCAGGCCGAGACCGCGCGCACCACCCGCCACCTGGGCTGGATCGCCGCCGCGGTCGGCGCCCTGGTGGCGGCGCTGGTGGCCCTGGGCCTGCGCCAGGGCTGGATCAGCGAGCGCCGGCGGCGCGACGCCGAGGCCGAGCTGGAGCGCTCGCACGCGCGCTTCCAGGCCCTCGCCCACGCCTCCAGCGAGGCGGTGTGGCTGGTGGTGGACGGCCGCATCGCCGCCGCCAACCGCCGCGCCGCCGAACTCGCGGGCGAACGCCTGGCCAGCGCCGGGACCGCGGCCGAGGCGCTGTTCGCCGACCACGCCGACCGGGTGCTGGCGGCGGGCGGCGCCGCCGGCCCGCGCGCCGCCCTGCTCGCCGGCGCCGACGGGCCGGTGCCGGCGCTGGTCGAGGCCGAGCCGGTCGAGGTCCAGGGCCGCAGCGCGCTGGTGCTGACCGCGCGCGCGCTCGGCGACGACGGCGCCGGCGGGCCCGAGGAGCGCGCCCGCC
>JAKLKR010000256.1 GCA_023150565.1 Planctomycetota bacterium | reverse complement strand
GGCAGCGTCAGTGCGGCGTCGACGTGGGCGTCGACGCTCCAGAAGAGCCGTCCACGGCACTCGATCAGCCTTGGCTTCGCGCCATTGGGCCGAGGCCCCCCAGGAACTCGCCTCCGGCGCTGCCCCCCCCGCAAGCGTTGGCGATCGCCGAACCCACGGCTTCGCCGTGCGATCCGCAGCGCGGATCGGTCGCCGATGGCGCCGGTTCGGCTGGCCGGCCGTGTGGGCGGCTTTCATGGTTCCACCACCGTCACGCGGTCGCCGTCGGCGAGGAAGGCGCCGCCGCCCGCCACCACCCGGGTGGCGGGGTCGAGCCCGGACACGATCTCGACCCGCCCGCCCTGGCGGCGGCCGGTGGCCACCCGCAGCTCCTGCACCCGGCCGTCGGCGCCGAGCGCGAACACCAGCGCGCGGCCGTCGCGCACCACCACCGCGGCGGCGGGCAGGGTCAGCAGCGGGGCGGGGGCGCCGACCTCGATCTCGCCGGTGGCGAACAGGCCGGGGCGGGCGAAGCCGGCGGGCAGGTCGATGTACACCAGGGCGGTGCGGGTGCGCGGATCCAGCCCGGGGGCGACGCTGCGCACGCTGGCGGCGGTGGTGGCGCCGAAGCCGGCGACCTCGACCCGCGCGCGCTGGCCGCCGCGCACCAGCGCGAGGTCGCCGGCGGTCACCGCCGCGCGCCATTCCAGGCGGTTGCGCCGCACCAGGCGGAACAGCTCGGCGCCCACCTGCACCACCGCGCCCGGCTCGGCCGGGCGCGCCGAAACAACCCCGTCGTCGCGCGCCACCACCACCGTGCGCTCCAGCGCCAGGCGCTGGCTGTCCAGGCGCGCACGTGCCGCCGCCAGGCGGGCGATGGCGGCGCGTTCGGCGGTGGCGAACTGCAGGCGCTGCTGCTGGCTGAAGGTGCCGCCGGCGCCCGCGTCCTCGCTGCGGCGGGCGTCGGCGGCGGCCTGGGCGAGGGTGGCCTCGGCTTCGGCCACCGCCGCCTCCTGCGCCGCCAGCTCGGCGCGCAGCGCGCGGTCGTCGAGCCGCGCCAGCACCTGGCCGGCGCTGACCGGGTCGCCGACCTCGGCCAGCAGCTCGGCCAGGCGCAGGCCGCCGACCTCGGCCGCCACCACCAGCTCCTGCCAGGCGGCGATGTCGCCGTCGCTGCGCACGGTGGCGGGCCAGGATTCGCTGCGCGGGGCCACCACGCTGACGGTCAGGGCCGCCGAGCGCGCCGGCGTCTCGGCGGCCCAGGCGCTGGCGAGCAGGGCGAGCAGCAGGACGGAGCGGATCATGGCCGGGCTCCGGCGCGGCCGGCCTCGAGCGCGACCAGGGCGCAGCCGTAGTCGGCCAGGCGCGCGGCCAGGGCGTCGACCGCGGCGTCGTCGGGCGCCGCGCCCAGCACCTGGGGCAGGTCGGCGCCCTCCATCCCGGCATGGACCGCGTGCATCGCCATGCCCACCAGGGCGCCGGCGAGGATGGCGCGGGCCGGCTCCGGGCAGGCGGCGGGCAGGTGGCGGCCGAGCAGGGCGCCGAGGGCGGCGTGGTGGCGGCGGATCACCGCCAGGTCCGGCCCGCCGCCGCGCGGCCGGTCGGGGGCGGCGAAGCTGCGCACCACCAGGCGCATGGCCGCGGCCTCGGGCCCGCCCGGGCGCAGCGGCGCGAGCATGGCCGCGAACAGCGCACGCAGGGCGGCGGCGAGGTCGAGGGCGGGGTCGGAGAACTCGGCGATCGACCGCTCCAGGCGTTCCAGGGGCAGGCGCAGCACGGCGCGGAAGAGCTCCTCCTTGCTGCCGAAGTGGTAGCTGATGGCGGCGATGTTGGCCTCGGCGCGCTCGCAGATGGCGCGCGTCGAGGCGCCCTCGAAGCCGTGCGCGAGGAAGACCTCGGCGGCGGCGGCGAGCAGGCGCTGCTGGGTGTCCGGGGCGGAGCTGGGCGGGGTCGGACGGGGCATGCCGGTATTAAATCAAACGTTTGAATTACTCCAGAGAGAAGCCTGACAGGGACCGGTCATGTTGATGTAAGTTATTTAACTATAGTTAATAATATAATATTCTCGGATCCGTGGCCGATGCCCGCACCGGCGGGGATGCAGCCCGGCCATCCTCCGCTACCCTGCCGCCATGAGCGCATCCGGTGTCAACCCGGGCGGGGGCTTCGCCACCACCCGCTGGAGCCAGGTGGTGCAGGCCGGCGGTGCCGGCGGCGAGGGCCGCGCCGCGCTCGAATGGCTGTGCCGCGCCTATTGGGAGCCGCTGCGCCGCCATGCCGCCCGGCGCGGCTGGCGCGAGCCCGAGGACGCGGTGCAGGACTTCTGGCTGCGCCTGATCGAACGCGGTTCGCTGGTGGCGGCCGATCCCGCCAAGGGCCGCTTCCGCGCCTGGCTGCTTGCCTGCCTCAACCACCACCTCGCCGACCGCGCCGCGGCGGCGGCGGCGCTCAAGCGCGGCGGCGGCAGCGCCAGCGTGCCGATCGGCGAGGGCGAGGGCTGCGTGCCGGTGGCGGTCAGCGACCCCGATCCCGACTTCGACCGCGCCTGGGCTGAGGCGATGCTGGCGCGCGCGCGGGCGCGCCTGGTGCGCGAGCACGCCGAGCCGGAGCAGGCGCGGCGCTTCCAGCGCCTGGAGCGCTTCCTGGACGGCAACGGCGACGGCGCCGCCTATGCCCGCGCCGCCGCCGAGCTGGGGGTGGGCGAGAGCGCGATCAAGGTGGCGGTGCACCGGCTGCGCGAGCATTTCCGCGCCTGCCTGCGCGCCGAGGTGGCCGAGACCCTGGCCGAGCCCAGCGCGGCCGCGGTCGACGCCGAGCTGGCCGACCTGCTCGCCTCGCTGGGCGGGGGATGAAGCCGGTAACCGGCCGGCCGTCGTCCCGATAGAGGATCATCGCCCCGGTCGCGAGCGCCGCGATCCAGCCCCGTCGGAGCCGCCATGGCCAGCCACATCACTATCCGCACCTGCGAGGATCCCGGGGTGCTGCCGGTCTGCCCCAAGTGCGCCAAGGAGATGCGGGAACGGCTCAGCCTGCCGGTCAGCGGCGGACTGCTCAACCAGCAGTCGGTGGTGGTGTGCCCGCACTGCCATGTCGTGATCGGCTACGGCAAGGTCAACTACTTCTGATCGGACGCCCATGACCGACCCCCGTGACCGCCTGAAGCGGCTGCTCGCCGCCGGCCTGGAGGGCGACACCGCCAGCCTGCCCGCGCCGGGCGCCTGGCGGGCGCCGCCGCCGGCCGAGCTGGCGGGGGTGTTCCCGCGCCTTGAGCCGCTCGAACTGCTCGGCCAGGGCGGCATGGGCGCGGTGTACAAGGCGCGCCAGACCCACCTCGACCGCCTGGTGGCGCTCAAGGTGCTGTCGCCGCAGCTGGCCGCCGATCCCGGCTTCGCCGACCGCTTCACCCGCGAGGCCCTGGCCCTGGCCCGCCTCAGCCACCCGCACATCGTCGCCCTGCACGACGTGGGCGAGGCCGGCGGCTGGCGCTACCTGGTGATGGAGTACGTGCCCGGCGCCACCCTGCGCCAGGCCCTGCGCACCGGCACCTTCAGCGCGCGCGAGGCCCTGGCGCTGGTGCCGCAGCTGTGCGACGCCCTCGACTACGCCCACGCCCAGGGGGTGGTGCACCGCGACCTCAAGCCCGAGAACATCCTGCTCGACGCCCGCGGCCTGGCCCGCATCGCCGACTTCGGCCTGGCCAAGGTCGGCGGCGGCGCCAGCGATGCCGGCATCACCCGCACCGGCCAGATCCTGGGCACCGCCGCCTACATGGCGCCGGAGCAGATGGCGGGCTCGCCGGCCATCGACCACCGCGCCGACCTCTACGCCCTCGGGGTGCTGATCTACGAGATGCTCACCGGCGAGCTGCCGGTGGGGCGCTTCGCCCTGCCTTCGCAGCGCGCCCAGGTCGATGTGCGGGTGGACGAGGTGGTGCTGCGCGCGCTGGAGCGCACCCCCGAGCTGCGCTGGCAGTCGGCCGACGCGGTGCGGCGGGCGGTGGATGGTCTGGCGCCGGCGGCGGCGGGCCGTGGCCCCGGCTGGCGCGTCGCCGCCCTGCTGTGCCTGCTCGCCGCCGGTGCCGGCGCGCTCGCGGCGTGGTGGTTTACCCGGCCGGCGCTGCCGGTGGCGGCACCGGTGCAGACCAGCACCGCGGCGCTGACGCCGCCGCTGGAGCTGCCATCCCTGCCCTTCGCCATCGACCGGGTCGAGGTGCAGGTGTGCCCGTCGCCGGCCACCACCGCCGTGCCGGCGGTGGTGGCGCTGCCGGCCGCGGCGGTCCCAGCGACCACCGCGGTCCCCGTCGTGGTGGTGGCGGCGCCCGCGCCCCAGGCGACGGTCGCGGCCGTCGCCGAGGCCGTGACCGAGCCGCCCGCCGCGCCCGCCACCGTCGCCGCCAGCCGCACCCGCCTGGCCCTGGAGGGCGGCGGCAGCCTGGAGCTGGAGGAGCGCGCCGACGCGCTGCCGCTCGACCAGCTGCCGGCGCGCGGGGTCGACGGCGCGAGCGTGAGCGTGGGCGCCGATGGCGGGCTGCGCCTGCGTCCGCCCGCCGGGCGCAGCGTGCGTCTGGCGGTGCAGCCGGGCGCAATCGCGGCGGTCGATGCCGCCGGCAGCGGCGAGCTGCATCTGCGCGGCCTCACCGGTCCCGCCCTGCTCATCCGCCAGCTCGGTTCCGGCCGGGTGCAGGCCGACGGCCTGCGCGTGGGCCGGCTGGAGCTGCGCCAGCAGGGCACCGGCGAGACGGTGCTGGCGGGCCGGGCCGAGCTGCTCGTCCTCGACCAGGACCAGGGTGCGGGACTGGACGCCACCCGTCTGCAGACGGACGCGATCGAGGCGGTGGTGCGCGGCTCCGGCAGCACCCGCCTGGCGGGCAGGGTCGCCCGCTTGCGCCTGCGCCTGAGCGGCACCGGCCGGGTCGAGGCCGGCGGCCTCGATGTCGAAGCCGCCGACGTGACCCTCACCGGCAGCGGCAGCGCGCAGCTCGGCACCCTCGGTGCGCTCGACGCCACCTGCACCGGCAGCGGTTCGCTGCGCTACCAGGGCACCCCGCGGCTCGGCCGCATCATCACCCGCGACCACCGCTGATCGGACCATCCTCCATGCGCACCTGCCTGCTGCTGCTTCCCCTGTGCCTGGCGGCCGCCGAACCAGCCCCGGCTCCGGTCCCGGCTCCGGCCGCAGACCTCCCGCCTGGAGTGGTGGTCGAACACCCCGCCCCCGGCACCACCGTCTACCGCATCACCGGCCGCAGCTCGACGGTGGGGGTGCAGATCGGCAGCATCGGTCCCGAGGAGAACAAGGATGACAAGCCGGCCCACGACCCCGCCCAGCCCTGGCAGCTCGGCTTCACCGGCCTGCGCTTCGGCGGCATCATCGGTGCCGCCGCCGAGCTGGGCCTGCGCTACGACCCGGGCTGGCAGGTGCAGCCTGAGCTGAGCGCCGAGGTGGGCATCTCCGGCACCAAGGTCGCGCTCGGCGGGCGCTGGCTGCTGCACCAGCGGCAGTGGAAGCTGGATGCCGGCGGCCTGAAGCTCGACGGCGACTCCTCCACCGCCATCACCCCGCGCGCAGTGGCGTTCTACCGCTGGGAGGATGAGCACCGTCGCCCGGCCTTCTGGCGCGGCATGCACGTAGGCGACGGTTGGCACCTGGGCGGCGAGGTGGGGGTGAGCCTGCACGGGGTCGCGCTCGACGCCGCCGTCACCTGGCGGCGCGGCTCCAGCCAGCCGTCGTGGACCCTGGCCTACGGCCTGGCGTTCTGACGGGTGGCAGGTGGTAGGAAACCCGGAGATCCGACCGCCACGACGCCACGACGCCACGGCCGACAATAACCTTACGCCGTCATTCTTCCTGCTCACCGAGTGAAGACGCGGATCGCCATAAGCCACCTACTCGTGGCGTCGTGGCGTCGTGGCGGTGATTCATCTCTGTCCAGGTTCACCAGATGTAAGTCAGCCCCACCAGCGTCTCCTGGCGCACGCTCCACTGGTTGTAGCCGGGCGGGGTGGGGTCGCCGAACTCCTTGGGCCGGGTCTCGTAGTACAGGCGCAGGCGCACATCCACCGCCACATAGCGCAGCATCTGCAGGGTTGCGCCGGCGGTGATCAGGTTGGTGAAGTGGGCGAGGTCGTTGAACTCGGCGAAGCCCTCGTACTGGGCATAGAACCGCGCCATGTTCCCGTCGTGCTGGAAGGGGGTCTGCTCGTAGCGCAGGAAGGCCTCGGCGCCGCTTTCCCAGTGCCGCTGCTCGGGGGTCAGGAACTCGCCCCAGCTCTTCTGCGCGCGCGCGCCCAGGCGGCCGTCGAGGCGGCTGGTCACCGGCAGCACGTCCTCGTAGATCTGCCCGTAGCCGGAGCTGGCCTTGGCGGTGACGGGGTCGAGGCGGTAGTCGCTGGGGGGCGGGCCGGTGAACACCGTCTCGGCGCCCCAGGCGACGTAGAGGTAGTGCGGCTTGCCGATGGCGTGGCGGTAGATGCCGTCGTAGCGCAGTTCGTCGGTGTTCTCGCTGAAGCCCTGGTGGTCGCTGTTGCTCCGGCCCCAGCGCGCCTTCAGCAGCTGCTCGATGCTGTGCGGCTCGACCCGCCACATCAGGCTGCCCTCGAAGGACACCACATAGGTGGTCGAGGTGGTGGTGCTGCGGATGGTGGGATCGAGCGAGGTGTCGGCGTTGCCGGTCGAGACGTTGATCAGCTGCGCCGAGGCCTTGCCGGTCGAGGACCACGGGCTGGGCCGGGGTGGCGGCGGGGGCGCGGGCCGGGTCATCCCCACCTGCACCGGCGGCACCAGCTCGTCCGGCAGCACCGGCGCCTCGGCCGCGGCGGCGGCGGCCAGGGCGAGGCCGGCGAGCACGAGGGTGGTGGCGCGCATGGTGGCGCCGGAGGGGATAGCGCGGGATCCCGGCGGGCAATTGCCGGTCCGCTCAGGGCAGCCGCTGCGGGACCCCCACCGTCACCGCCGAACCCTCGGCCACGAACAGCGATGGCGGCGGGCCGGCCAGCGCCGCGCCCCAGCCGGCGCCGTAGGTCGCCTCCAGGTCGGCGTCGCATGCGAGCAGGCGGGCCGGCTGCAGGCGCCAGGGCGGGTGCTCGACCCGGTAGGCGACGGTGCCGCCGTCGCGCTGGCGGGTCCAGCCCCAGTAGTGCTCGGCGATCCAGCCGTCGCGCGTGGCGGGGTCGGCGGGCGCCGGCGGCCCGGCGGTGGCCACCTGGAAGCCGTGCCAGCGCTCCAGCCGCCAGCGGTAGGCGATGGTGCTGCCGCCGGCCCCCACCGCGATGGCGCTGGCCATGGGCAGGGCGCGGTAGGGCTCGTTGTAGCACGCCCGCGCCACCCAGGCGATGGCGCGGCGCGGCACCAGTTCGCGCACGAACCCCACCCCGCGCTCCCAGCCGCCGGGGGCGCGGCGGCGCAGGTAGAAGCGCAGGTTGACCTCGTCGAAATCGCGGTGGAACGGCACCGGCCAGCCGCGCAGGCGGGTGTCGCGGAAGCGGAAGCCGACCACGCTCGCCC
>JAKLKR010000255.1 GCA_023150565.1 Planctomycetota bacterium | reverse complement strand
GGCCCAGGCGAGGGCGGCGGCGCGCGCCGGCTCGCCCGCCGCCGCCGCCTCCTCGACCAGGCTGGCGGCGAGGGCGTCGCCCGCCACCAGGCCGGCCGCCGGGGTGGCGGCGCCCGGCGCCAGCGCCAGGTGCAGGCACGAGAAGCGCGGCCGCCCGGCCAACCGGTACGCGCTGGCGGTGTCGGGCGGCAGCAGGCTGACCGCGCCCGGCGCCAGCTCCCACCCCGTGCGCACGCCGCGGTGGTCCACCTCGAGCCGGCCGGCGTGATGGTAGACGTGCAGCTGCCACAGCCCGCGCAGGTGGTGGCGCGATTCCTCCTGCGGCCAGGCCACCCGGCACCAGGCCTGCACCGCCACAGGCGGGGCGTCGAGCGGCGCTTCCCAGGTCGTCATGCGCGATCTGTACCAGCAGAGGCCGGTGCGGGCAATGGCGGCGGGGCTTCCCGGCGGCCATCATCGGCGGCGGAGCGCCACCATGACCACCACCCCGGCCACCAACCCCGACCCCGAACGCGGCTGCCAGCGCCTCGACCGCGCCCAGCTGGACGCCTGGCGTGCGCTGGACTACGGCATGTTCATCCACTTCGGCATGGCCACCTTCGACGGCGACGAGTTCAGCCGCGGCGACCGCCCGTCGACCACCTATGCGCCCGACCGGCTGGACGTCGACCAGTGGCTGTCGGTGGCGCGCGACGCCGGCATGCGCTACGCGGTCCTGACCACCAAGCATGTGGCCGGCCACTGCCTGTGGCCGACCCGCCACACCGACTACCACGTCGGCACCTCGGGCTGCACCACCGACGTGGTGGAATGGTTCATGCGCGCCTGCGCCCGCACCGGGGTCAGGCCCGGCTTCTACTACTGCAGCTGGGACAACCACAACCGCTTCGGCTCCAGCACCCCCACCATCGCCGCCGACGGCGGCCCGGGGCACTGGGACTGGCAGTACACCACCCGCGCCTACGAGGACTTCCAGCTCGCCCAGATCGAGGAGCTGCACCAGCGCTACGGCGAGGTGGCGGAGTGGTGGATCGACATCCCCTACAGCCTGTGCCGCGGCTTCCGCCGCCAGCTCTACGAGCGCATGGCGGCGCTCGACCCGCGCGCGGTGATCATGTTCAACACCGGCATCGGCGACGGCGTCGACCAGCCCAAGCCCGAGACCTGGCCCACCGACCTGATCGCGATCGAGACGCGCATGCCGCCCACCAGCTCGAGCAGCGCCGCCGGCAACGGCCACAACCCCTGGCGCACCATCATGGGCAGGCGCTACCACCTGCCCGGCGAGGTGTGCGACACCCTGCAGAAGCGCTGGTTCTGGACCGAGGGCGACGCCCCGCGCAGCGACTGCGAGCTGCTCGGCCTGCGCACCCTGGCGCACGCGCGCGGCTGCAACCTGCTGCTCGACGCCGCCCCCGACCGCCACGGGCTGATCCCCGCCGACCAGGTCGAGGCGCTGATGCGCCTGCGCCGCAACGCCGCGGTGGTCGGGCTGGGCTGAAGCACCGGGCGGCCTGCCGCCGGACTGGGGCTTCCCGGGCGCACGGGGATGCTATCAAATGCCTAGCAGCATCCACCCGGAGCCCACCCATGACCCTCGCCATCGATCCCGCCCGCATCCCCGACGCCGCCCGCGTCGCCCCGGTGGTCCAGCGCCGCTGGCTGGCCGGCGGCGAGCTGCGCACCTGGGAGGGACCGCTCGAGGAGGTGCGCGCGGTGGTGCTGCACCCGGGCGCCGGCGGCGCCCCCGCCGCCCCCGCCGCGCTCGGCGGCTATCCGCTGCTGGGCGAGGCCGAGGCCCTGCACGCGCTCGACTGCGCCTGCCGCGCCTGGGACCAGGGGCGCGGGCCGTGGCCGTCGGCGCCGGTGGGCGAGCGCCTGGCCGCGCTCACCGCCTTCGCCGACGCCATGGGCGGCGTGCGCGAGACGGTGGTGCGCCTGATCATGTGGGAGATCGGCAAGACCCGCGGCGACGCCGAGAAGGAGTTCGACCGCACGGTGGTCTACATCCGCGACACCGTGGCCGCGCTCAAGGACCTCGACCGCACCGCGGCGCGCTTCCAGGCCGTCGACGGGGTGGTGGCGCAGGTGCGCCGCGCCCCCCTGGGGGTGGCGCTGTGCATGGGCCCCTTCAACTACCCGCTCAACGAGACCTTCACCACCCTCATCCCCGCCCTGGCCATGGGCAACCCGGTGGTGTTCAAGCCGGCCAAGCTCGGCGTGCTGCTGCTCGAGCCGCTGCTCGAGCTGTTCGCGCGCTGCTTCCCGCCCGGGGTGGTCAACACCATCTATGGCGACGGGCGGGTGGTGGTGTCGCCGCTGATCCGCAGCGGCAGGGTCGACGTGCTCGCCTTCATCGGCTCGTCCAAGGTGGCCGACCTCATCCGCGCCCAGCACCCCAAGCCGCACCGCCTGCGCTGCGTGCTCGGGCTCGAGGCCAAGAACGCCGCCATCGTCACCCGCCACGCCGACCTCGACCAGGCGGTCAAGGAGTGCGTGCTGGGCTCGCTGTCGTTCAACGGCCAGCGCTGCACCGCGCTCAAGATGCTGTGGGTCGAGCGCAGCCTGCACGCCGCCTTCGCCGAGCGCCTGGCGGCGGCGGTCGACGCCCTGCGCCTGGCGCTGCCGTGGGAGGCGGGCGCCCAGCTCACCCCCATGGCCGAGCCGGGCAAGCCGGCGGCGATGCAGGCGCTGGTCGACGACGCCTGCGCGCGCGGGGCGCGGGTGCTCAACCGCCGCGCCGGCGCGGTCGACGCCACCGCCTTCTTCCCCGCCCTGGTCGACGGCGCCGCCCCCGGCATGCGCCTGTGGCGCGAGGAGCAGTTCGGGCCGGTGGTGCCCCTGGCCGCCTTCGACGACCTGGAGCAGCCGCTGGCCTTCGTGCGCGACAGCGACTACGGCCAGCAGGCGTCGGTGTTCTCGCGCGACCCCGCCGAGGTCGCCCGCCTGGTCGACGGCCTCGCCAGCCAGGTGTGCCGGATCAACATCAACGCCCAGTGCCAGCGCGGCCCCGACGTGTTCCCCTTCACCGGGCGCAAGGACTCGGCCGAGGGCACCCTGTCGGTGAGCGACGCCCTGCGCGTGTTCTCCATCCGCTCGATGGTGGCGGCGCGCGACAACCCGGCCAGCCATGCCATCCTCGGCGACATCGCGCGCGAGCGCCGCTCGGCCTTCATCAGCACCGACTGGCTGTTCTGAGCGTATTAATTCAGTAGTCGATGCTCCCGGGAGCGCTCCTTCCTCACCCACCCGCCCGGCCGCCTGCGCCTTCCCTGGTGCATGGCCGGGCGGCTCCACCATAGTCCCCCTCCCCTGCCGGTGGCGGGGGTGACGGAGCCCCGATGCGCAAGTTCCTGGGTGAGATCCTGGTCGAGATGGAGGCCCTGGCCGAGGACAAGGTCCAGGCCGCGCTCGCCAAGCAGATGGACGGCGACAAGCGCGCCATCGGCGAGATCCTGGTCGAGGCCCAGGCCTGCACCCCCGAGGACATCGCCCGCGCCCTGGCCGAGCAGTTCGACATGCGCTTCGTCGACCTCGAGGCCATCGACGTGCCGCCGGCGGTGATGCAGCTCATCCCCGAGAGCCTGGCGCGCGAACGCAAGGTCTGCCCGGTGGGGGTGAACGGCAAGCTGCTCACGGTGGCGCTGTCGAACCCCCTCGACCTCGAGCTGGTCGACACCCTGCGCTTCCAGACCAACTACTCGATCGAGGCGGCGATGGCCTCGGAGCGGCAGATCACCGCCGCGATCGAGCGCCACTGGGGCCTCTCCGAGAACAAGGTCGAGGAGATGCTCGGCGAGATGACCGCCGACATCGAGGTCCGCCGCAAGGAGGACGGCGAGGACGACGAGGACGACGCGCTGATCATCCGCTTCGTGCAGCAGATCATCCAGAACGCCGACTCCAACCGCGCCTCGGACATCCACATCGAGCCGATGGCCGACCACCTGCGCATCCGCTACCGCATCGACGGGGTGTGCTTCACCATGGACCCGGCGCCCAAGCGCCTGCAGGGCCCGGTGATCCAGCGCCTCAAGATCATGACCGGCTCGATGGCGATCGAGGAGAAGCGCAAGCCCCAGGACGGGCGCATCAAGATCAAGCTCAAGGACAAGATCATCGACCTGCGCGTGTCCTCGCTGCCCTCGATCCACGGCGAGTCGATGGTGATGCGCCTGCTCGACTCCGGCAACCTCAAGCACTCGCTCGAGGACATGGGCTTCGACCCCGGCGACTTCAAGGCCTACAACAGCCTCATCCACCGCCCCAACGGCATCGTGCTGGTCACCGGCCCCACCGGCTCGGGCAAGACCACCACCCTCTACGCCACCCTCAACAGCCTCAACACCGTCGACCGCAAGATCATCACCGCCGAGGATCCGGTCGAATACAACCTGCCCGGCATCAACCAGTGCCAGGTGCAGCACAAGATCGGCCTCGACTTCCCGCGCATCCTGCGCGCCATGCTGCGCCAGGCCCCCAACGTCATCCTGGTGGGCGAGATCCGCGACCAGGAGACCGCCCAGATCGCCATCCAGGCCTCGCTCACCGGCCACCTGGTGTTCAGCACCCTGCACACCAACGACGCGCCGAGCGCGATCAGCCGCCTGATCGACATGAACGTGCAGCCGTTCCTGGTCGCCACCTCGATCAACGCCGTGCTCGCCCAGCGCCTGGTGCGCGCCAACTGCCCCAAGTGCCTGGAGCCCTTCGAGCCCGACCCCCTGCACCTGCAGGCGCTCGGCATCACCCCCGAGATGCAGCAGGGCCGGCGCTTCATGCACGGCAAGGGCTGCGACAACTGCAAGGGCACCGGCTACCGCGGCCGCCGCGGCATCTTCGAGATGATGGTGATGAACCGCCAGCTGCGCGAGCTGGCCTTCGCCAAGGCCTCCACCTCGGAGGTGCGCAAGGCGGCGGTGGCCAACGGCATGGCCACCCTGGCGATGGACGGCGTGCGCAAGATCCTGCAGGGGGTGACCACCCCCGACGAGATCCTGCGCATGGCCAAGACCGAATCCTGACGTGGACGACGCCGACCTCGCCGCCGCCCGCCGCGCCGCCCGCGACGCCGCCGCGGTGGCCATGGCCATGCAGCGCGGCATCGCCAGCCGGCCCAAGGACGATGGCTCGCCGGTCACCGACGCCGACCTCGCCGCCGACGCCGCCATCGCCGCGGTGCTGGCCGCGCACCGCCCGCACGACGCCGTGCTCAGCGAGGAGGCCGCCGACGGCCCCGCGCGCCTGGGCGCGCGCCGGCTGTGGATCATCGACCCCATCGACGGCACGCGCGAATACGCCGCCGGCGGCAGCGCCTGGGCGGTGCAGATCGCCCTGGTCGAGGACGGCCGCCTGGTGCTGGGGGTGCTCGACATGCCGGCGCTCGGCTGCGCGCTGTGGGGGGTGCCGGGCCAGGGCGCCGGCATCGCCGACGCCGCCGGCGCACGGGCGCTGCAGGCGCCAAGCGCCGCCGCCCCGCCGGTGCTGGTGGGCAGCGACAGCGTGCGCAACCGCGACCACCTGGCGCGGGTGCGCGCCGCCCTGCCCGAATACGCCTGCATCACCTCGACCTCGGTGGGGGTCAAGGTCGAGCGCATGCTCGCCGGCGCTGCCTCGCTCTACGTCCACCCGCGCCCGATCCGCGAATGGGATGCCGCCGCCCCCGCTGCGGTGCTGGCCGCCGCCGGCGGCGACGCCACCGCCCTCGACGGCCGCCCGCTGGCCTGGAACACCCCCGCCGCGCGCTGCGCCGGGCTGCTGTTCGCGCTCCCCGGCCTGCCCGGCGGCCATCCGGCGATGGCCGCGCGCCTGGCCGCGGCGGGTCTCGCCACCGCGGGCTGAGGCTGCCATGGCCGCGATCCGGGTCCCGCTCCTGCTGCTGGCGCTGCTCGCCTTCGCCGCCGGCTGCGCCCGCTCCGACGCCTGGGATCCCGGCCAGGCGCGGCTGCTCGCCGGCTGGTGCGAGGACGTGGCGCGCGGGCGCCAGCGCGACGCCGACGAGTTGCAGATCCCCGATCCCCCGCCCGGCTTCACCGCCGCCGCCGCCTGGGCGGCGGGCGACCGCCTGGCCGACGGCAGCCGCCGGCCGCCGGCCCACCTGCGCACGCGCGCGGCGCGCTGGCCGGCGCTGGCGCGCGCGCTCGCCGACGGGCGGGTGGTGACGGTGCCCGGCAGCGGGCTGGTGGCGCCGCGGCCGGGTCTGACCCCGGCGGTGCGCGCCGCGGCCGAGGACCTGGCCGACGCCGAGAACCTCGACCGGCGCAGCATCGACGCGGTGGTGAGCCGGCTGGCGGGCGCCACCGCGGCCGGCTTCCCGCCCGCCGCCGCCGCCCAACGCGACGCCCAGGACGCCGCCGCCGGGGGCAGGCCGTGGCGGTGAGCGGTAGCGGCGGCTGAAGCCGCCCCGCCGCCAAGTGCCCTTCCGGGCCCCTCAGCCGCGTCCGACCGGCTTGAGCACCGTCGAGGTGTGGTTGCGCCGCCGGCGCGAGGTGCGCACCTCGGCGGTCTCGGGGGCGCAGTCGACGCGGTTGCGCCCGCCGGCCTTGGCGCGGTAGAGCGCCTGGTCGGCGCGTTCGACCAGGGCGAGCGGGTCCTCGTCGTGCAGGCACGAGGCGGCGCCCACCGATACCGTCACCGCCACCGGCAGGTCGGAGAGCGCCGCCACCGCGGCGCGGATGCGCTCGGCGGCGAGCTGGGCCCCGGCCGGGCTGGTCTCGGGCAGCACCGCCAGGAACTCCTCGCCGCCCCAGCGGCAGACCAGGTCGCCGGCGCGCAGCAGGCGCACCAGCAGGCCGCCGACCGCGGCCAGCACCTGGTCGCCGGCGGCATGGCCATGGCCGTCGTTGACGCGCTTGAAATGGTCGATGTCGATCATCGCCACCGACACCACCTCGCCGGTGGTCACCAGCTCGCGCAGGCGCTCCTCGCCGTACCAGCGCCGGTGCGCGCCGGTGAGGGGATCGACCCGCGCCAGCGCCTGCAGCTCGGCATAGAGGATGACCCGGCGCAGCGACAGCGAGAGCTGGCCGCGCAGCACCTCGGCCACCCAGCGCTGGTCGCGCTCCAGGCGCCCGGCCAGGCTGGGCTGGGGGTTCACCCCGCGCAGCACGAGGGCGGCGCGGCCATCGACCGCCGGGCTGAGGTCGAGCTCGAGGTCGCCGCCGCGCACCGCCGGCAGCGCCACCGGCGCGGCCAGGCCGGGCGGCTCGCCGGTGGCCTCGCCGCCCAGGCTGCGCCAGGCCCCGCGCGACCACACCAGCAGGTCGGCGGAGGCGAACGACCAGTAGCGGCGCATGGCGGCGGCGAAGCGCACGCGCGCGTCGCCCTCCTCGACGCAGCCCACCAGCTCGGCGCTGACCTCGAACACCCCGCGCTGGAGGTCGTGGGCGTCCTCCAGCCCGCCGAGATCGCGGTGCAGCTCGGCGCGGCGGCGCTCGAGCAGGGCGGGCGAGCGCGCCAGCGCCACCGTGCCCGGGCGGCTGCCGCCGCTGCTGGCGCCGGCGGCCAGCGCCCACGCCCCCAGCC
>JAKLKR010000254.1:2457-7584 GCA_023150565.1 Planctomycetota bacterium | reverse complement strand
GCGCAGCCAGGCCCCCGGGCTGTCGCCGATCTCGCGGCGGAACAGCCGGCTCAGCTCGGCGGCCGAACAGCGCGCCGCGCGCGCCAGGGCGGTGACGCTGGCCGGGCCCTCGTCGGCCCGGCGCAGGGCGCGCGCCAGGGCCGGCGGCGGTGCCGGCGCCGGGGCGGGCGCGACCAGGCGGGTGAGCAGGCGCAGCAGGCAGGCCTGGGCGTGCAGGATGGCGAGGCTGCGTCGGCCGCGGGCGGGGATGGCGGCGACGGCCTGGAACAGGTCCTGCCAGGGCGCCAGCAGGTCGCCGCCGGGGAAGGCCGCCGGCAGCCGGCGCAGGGCGTCGCCCAGCACCAGGCGCTGGGCGCGGTCCAGCCCGCCCAGGCGGGCGGGGTCGCATTGCAGCCAGAACACCTCGCAGGGGTCGAGGCGGCCGGTGGCGGAGCCGTGGATGGCGGCCGGCGGGGTGGCGAAGCACCAGCCCGGTCCGAGCTCGTACAGCCCGGCCGGCGACCACCAGTCGACCTGGCCGGAGCGGAACCAGCTCAGCTCGAAGCCGTCGTGGGCGTGCGCGGCGAGCCCGGCCCAGTCCTCGCGCCCGACCGCGCGCCGGCCGCGGCTGTGCCCGAGGAACAGCAGGCCGGGCAGGGGAAGCTCGGTGCGCAGGTAGCGCACCAGGCTGCGGGCGGCGGTGGCCATGTGCCGCTTCGTAACCTCGGCTGCGCGAACGCCAGCCCGGCCCCGGCGGCCAGGATCGCGGGCATGCCCGTCCGCCCCACCGCCGCCTTCACCCTGATCGAACTGCTGGTGGTGATCGCCATCGTCGCGATCATCGCCGGCATGCTGCTGCCGGCCGTGTCGTTGACCCGGGATGCGGCGCGCGGCGCGGTGTGCGGCGGCCGTCTGCGCCAGGTGGCGATGGCGGTGCTGGCCTATGCCGAGGACTGGAACGGGCTGCTGCCGCCCAGCTACCGGCCGGCCTGGGGCACCAATGTGCCGGCGGCGGCGGAACTGTGGAACTGGCGGGGGGCGGTCGAGGCCGGCGGGTACCTGGGCAACGGGCGCAGCGGCGGGACGGGCAACCACCTGCCCGTGATGGGGTGCCCGGTGCAGCAGCGCGAACACGCCATCGATCCCGCCAACCTGGTGCTCAACCCCCTGAACACCTCGGGCTGGGCGACCTATGCCGCCAATGGCCATCTCACCGCTGCGCCGTTGCCTGATGCCGGGACCGCGCTGAGCGTGATCGGGCGCGGGGCCGAGGCGATGCTGATCGCGGATGGGCGCTGGACGCTGTCGAGCTGGAACCCGGCGGTGTGGGGCAGTTCGCTCGGCGGCCTGCCGGCCGGACCTCATCGCGCCCGTCTCCAGGCGGCGTTCCTCGATGGCCACCAGGCGTCGCTGGCCCGGTCCGTGATGGCCGATGCGGTCCCGGCCTGGAATGCCGCCGGCAGCGCCAGCCGCTCCTTCTGGCTGGGCGGCCTCTGAGCCATGCGACCCGCCGCCGTCCTGCTCGCGCTCGCCGCCGCCATGCCGCTCCTGGCCCAGGAGCCGGCGCTGGTCAACGGCGGCTTCGAGGATTGGGGCGGCGACCTGCCCGCCGGGTGGACGGTGCCGGGTGGCGCGCGCGGCCAGCGGGTGGATGTGACGCGCTCGGCCGAGCCCGCGGCCGGGCGCAACGCGCTGCGGCTGGTCTCGCGCAACCCCGGCGCGCCGGAGCGCGCGTGGGCGGCGGTGCTGCGCCAGGGGCCGCTGCCGGGCCTGGCCGGCGCCGGGGTCTGCCGGGTGGGCTTCCTCGCCCGCGGCGATGCCGACGGCCAGGCGCTGACCGTCACCCTCTACGCCGAACCGGGTCCCGCGGGCCACTGGTTCCGCTCCCACGAGCTGCGCCTGGGCGCCGCCTGGCGCCGGCAGACGGTGGAGGTTCCGCTGCCCGCGGACGGGGCCGGGCGTCCGCTGGCGCTGCATTTCCAGCTGCTGGGCGGGGCGGTGGAGCTGGACGAGGTAGCGCTCGAGCTGCGCCCGACCCCGGCGCCGGACGCGCTGCGGCGCCGCAACCTGCTCGACGATCCCGGTTTCGAGGTCGGCGGCGAGTCCTGGACCTGCACCGCCTGGAACAACGGCAGCGACGAGCTGCCGCGGGTGGTCGAGGACCGTCCGCGCTCCGGGCGCCGCTGCCTGCTTCTGCCGGGGGCGGGCGAATCGCTGGAGAGCCGGCGCTACCCCCTTGTCGCCGGCCGCACCTACACCCTCTCGGCCTGGGTGCGCGCGCTGGCGCCGCCGCCGGCCGGTGGCGGGCCCGGCTTCCGCCTGTTCCTGCTCACCCCGGCCTGGAAGCGCGCCCTGCTCACCGTGCCCGCCGCCGACATGGGGACGGACTGGAAGCTCCACCGCCTGTCATTCACCCTGCCGGCGGCCGACGATCCCTATGCCGCCGCCCTCACCGTGCGCCTGGATCCGGCGGTGGCGCTGGCGGTCGACGACCTCCAGCTCGAGGAGGGCGCGGCGGCCGGCGAGCAGGACGGGGGCGTCCAGCTCGGCCTGGGGGTGCAGGCGGCGGATGGTGTTGCCGCCCCCGGCACCCTGGCCGGGACGGCGCGATTCTGCCTGGATGCGGCGCGCGCCTGCCGCCTGCGCCTGGCGGCCGGCGATGTGCGCGGGAACACCCTGTGGCGGCAGGAGGTGGACCTGGGCACGGTCGGGCCGGGACCTGGCGGGCAGCCCTGGATCGCCGCCATCGCCCGCCTGGGGGTGGTGCAGGTGCAGGGCGAGCTGGTGGCCGCGGATACCGGCGCGGTGCTGGCATCCGCCGCCGTCCGCGCCCTGATGGCGGACGGGCCGCTGGCGCCCAACCCGCTGATCGGGATCGACAACCAGCCCCTGCGCCTGCCGGCGGCGCGCACCGCCCAGGTCGAACGCCTGGCCGCCGAGGTGCTGGGCGCGGGCTGCGCCCGGGTGTTCTTCGAGTCGGTGGCGGGGGTGCGCTGGGGCATGGCCGAGGACGGCGCGGACTACCTGGCCATCGCCCGGCGGCTGCTCGACCCCGGGCTCCAGCGCCGGCGCCCGCTGATGGTGTGCCTGGAGCCTGACCGCGCCTCGCCGCTGCGCCTGCGGCACATGCGCGAGGCCGGACGCGCGCCCGACGAGCCGGCGTTCGCCGCCGCGGTGGCGGCCTATGGCGAGCGCGCCGGGCGGGTGGCGGCGGGCATGCGCGGGATCGTCGCCAGCATCGAGCTGCTCAACGAGCCCAACATCTGGGATCTCGCCGGCGGCGCCGGCATGCCGCCGGAACGCTACGCGCGCCTGGCGGTGGCCGCCTCCGCCGCCATCCGCGCCGCCGCCCCGGGGATGGCGGTGGCGGCCAATGTCAACGGCGTCGACCTGGCCTATCTCGGCGCCTTCCTGCGCGCCGGCGGGGCCGAGGCGGTCGACCTGGTCACCGTGCATCCCTACCGCGCCGGCCCCGAGACCCCGCCCATCCACGACGACCTGCTGCGCCTGCGCGCGCTGCTCGACGGCATCCGTCCTGGGCTGGGCCTGGCCAGCAGCGAGCAGTACTACGGCAGCCGCGAGGACCCCTTCGCCAACTGGGACGAGTACGGCCGCTCCTACATCGCCGAGCGCGAGGCGGAGCAGGCGGCGCGCTCGCTGCAGTCGCTGCTGCACGCCTGCGCCGCCGGGGCGCCCTACACCCTGTTCGCGCCCGAACGCACGCTCTACCGCCCGACCCTGGAGGGGATGCGCTGGTTCTTCGCCGCCGGCATGGTGCGCCAGCTCGCCCGGGTGCTGGCGGGGGTGCGCACCGGCTCGCCGGTGGCCGTCCATCCCGCCTGCCGCGCCTTCCTCTTCGCCCGCCCCGACGGGGTGCAGGTGGTGGCGGTGGCGGCGCGCGAGCACGGCCGCGGCGGCACCCTGGTGCTGCCCGCCGGCTGCAGCGCCGGCGACGCCGAGGGCAACCGCCTGGCCGGGCCGCGGGTGGCGGTCGACGACCTGCCCATCTACCTGTCCTTCGCGCCCGGGCCCTCGGCCGGGGAGATCGCCGCCCGCCTGGCGGCGGCCGCCTGGCTCGGCTTCGACTTCCCGCTCGCCCTGCGCCTGGAGCGCGATGGGGACGAGCTGGTGGCGGTGGTGGCCAACCGCGGCCTGGTGGCGGCGGGCGGCGAGATCGCCCTGCTCGAGGCTCCGGCCGGCTGGCCCCGGCCGGTATTCTCGCTGCCGCCGCTGGCGGCGGGCGGCAGCCATCGCCAGCCGCTGGGCCGGCTGCCGGCCTGGCCCGGCCCCGGCGATGCCTGCGGGGTGCGCTGGCGCGGGGCCAGCGGCGACGAGGTCGGCACCGGCTGGAGCCGCCTGCCGGTGCTGCGCATCCCGCGCCGCGATGGGCGCTGGCCGGAAGGGGCCTGGATGGCGCTGGGCGAGGCGGCGCTGTCGCGCGATTTCTCCGACGGCCGGCGGCCCCACCGCGGCCCCGCCGACCTCTCGGCGCAGGTGGCGCTGGCCTGGGACGAGGCCGGCCTGCACCTGGCGGTGGCGGTGGCCGACGACGTCCGGGCCGGGCCGCCGGCGGATCCCGCCCTGCTGTGGCGCTCCGACTCGCTCCAGGTCTACCTCGATCCGCGCGACGCCGCCCAGGGCGGGCGGCGCGGCTGCAGCCGCGGCGATGCGGTGTGGCTGCTCGGCCCCGACCGTGCCGGCGGCACCGTCTGCCGGCTGGAGCGCAATCCCGGCGACCGCTACGTCGGGGCCGAGAACGCCGAGACCGGGCCCGACCCGCTGCTGCAGGCGCGCTGGCAGGCCACCGCCGGCGGCTGGAACGTGCGCCTGCTGATCCCGCCCGCGGCCATGCCCGGACTGCGCCTGGAGCCGGGTGCGCGCTGCGGCCTGGCGCTGCTGATCAACGACGACGACGGCGAGGGCCGCAAGCCCGGGCTGGTGCTCGGCGCCCCCGGCGGCGAGCCCTACGAGCAGCCCTGGTCCTGGCCCTGCGCCGAGCTGGGCCGGTGAACGGCGCCGCCGTCCCGCAGGGGACGGCGGCGGAGGCGGCGCTGGTCGAGAGCGAGAAGGGCGCCATCGCCAACGGTCTGAGGCGGGCTATCTGCACGGCCCTGGCTCCATCCCGGGAGGGTCGAGCGGCAGCTCGTC
>JAKLKR010000254.1:0-2409 GCA_023150565.1 Planctomycetota bacterium | reverse complement strand
GCCCTCGCCGTCGAGGCGGCCGAGCGGCAGGCCGTCGGCGGTGGCGAGGAAGGCGTGCGGCGCCAGCGCGGCGGGCAGGGCGCCGCCCGCCCACAGCGCCAGCGCCTCGCGGCGGGGGATGCGCTCGGCCGGCGCCCCGCGCGCCACCGCCGCCTGCGCCGCCCACGGCTCCCAGCGCAGGCCGTCGGGCGCGGGCCGGCCGAGCAGCAGGCCGCGGGCGTCGCTGGGCAGGCCGGCGGCGGCGGCTTCCGGCGAGGCCGCCAGCACCACGCCGCCGCGCAGCCACAGGTGCAGCCCGGCCCATTCCCCGGCCGGGGCGGGATGGGATGCCGGCAGCTGGCCGGGGAAGCCGGCGGCGGGGGCGTCGCCGGGGGCGGCGAGCAGGGCGGCGAAGAACGGCTCGGTGCCCTGGCGGTGCGGCCACAGGCGCAGCGCCCCCAGCCCGGCGAGGTCGCGGTCGCAGCCGGGCAGGGCGCTGGGCCGGCAGCGCCAGCCGGGGTGGGCGGCGAGGAAGTCCGCCACCACCTCCTCGTCCTCCTGGGGATGGGGCGAGCAGGTGCTGTACACCAGCCTCCCGCCCGGCCGCACCAGGGCGGCGGCGGCGGCGAGGATGGCGCGCTGGCGCAGCGCCTGGCGCGCCACCTGGCGCGGGCTGATGGCGCCGTGGCCGCTGCACGGCGCATCCACCAGCACCGCGTCGGCGGCGCCGGGATGGCGTTCGGCCAGGCGCGCGGGATCCATCGGGGTGACCAGCGCGCAGGTGGCGCCCTGGCGCGCCAGGGTCTCGGCGAGCAGCGCGCGGCGCGGCGCCGAGGGGTCGCAGGCCACCACCAGCCCGCGGTCGCCGAGCGCGAGCGCGATCTGGGTGGTCTTGGACCCGGGCGCGGCGCAGCAGTCCACCACCACCTCGCCCGGGCGCGGGTCGAGCAGCAGCACCGGCACCTGGCTGGCGGCGTCCTGGGGATAGGCCAGGCCGCCGTGGTAGTCGAGCAGGCCGCCGGGGTCGAGGTCGTCGCGGTGGAAGCGCCCGGCGGCCGACCACGGCACCGCTTCGAGCGTGCCCCAGCCGGCGGGGGCGCCGCGCCGCGGGTGCAGGCGGATGGCGCGCCGGAACGGGCCGTCGCGGCGGGCGGTCCAGGCGGTGCCGTCGCCGGCGGGGACGAGGTCGCGGGCGTCGTCCCTCATCGTCCCGCCTCCACCAGCGCCGCGAGCCGGCGCAGCAGGTCGTCCTCCCGGGGATGGTGCCGGCGCATCAGCCCCAGGCTGGCGCGCGCCTCGTCGTTGAGCCCCGCCCGGTGCAGCTCGACGACCAGGGCGGCCCAGCCGGCGCGGTGGGAGGGAGCCGCGGCGGTGAAGCGCCTGAGCAGATCGAGGTCCGGCACCCGCCCGGAGGTGGTGGCGCGGACCAGGGCCAGGTCGAGCAGGCGCGCGTTCCAGGGGGCCATCGCTAGGCCTGCGGCCACCTCGCGGTCCTCGGCCTCCCGGTCGCCGGAAAGCCTGGCCACCTGGGCGGCGACGAAGCGCTTGATGGGGTGATCCAGAGGCTCCTCGCGCCAGGCCCGCCAGAGCGCCAGGGCATGCTCGCGGCGGCCGGGGATGTCGAGGCCGGCGACGATCGCCGGGTGGCGGAAGTCCGGCCAATGGCTGATCGCGTTCAACCTGTCGGCGGCGCGCTGGTAGGCTTCCCCGCCGGAATCCTCGGCCAGCGCGAGGAAGCAGTCGATCATCCCGGCCATGGCGGGCGGCGGGTCGAGGGCGCGGAAATGGGCCAGCATGCCCTTGGCCCGGGCCAGGTCCCGCCTGGAGACGGCCAGGAGCAGGTCCGATCCGATCAGATAGGGGCTCGATGGGTTGGCGGAGGCCGCCGCCGCGAACAGGGCGTCCGCCTCGGCGCGCTCGGCCGGTGTGCCGTTGTTGCGCAGGCAGCCGGCCAGCGCGATCACCACCGCGGGCTGGGATGGAGCGAGGGCGTAGGCCTGCCGCAAGGCGCGGGTGGCTGCCGGGCGCAGGTCGGCCGGGTCGAGGATCCCGTCCTCCAGGGCGAGGCTCGCCGCCTGGCCGGCGGCGAGCTGGAGCTCCCACAGGTGGGGTGCGGCGGCGGCGGCGCGGGCGGTGGATGCGACCGCTGCCCGCATGGCCTCGGGAAAGCGTGCACCCGGCAGGTGGATGGCGCCCAGCTCAACCAGCGGGTCGTCGGGGGCGATGGTCCGCAGCCTGGCGAACTCGGCGCCGGCCGACCTGAAATCGACCGATTCGACCAGCGCCAGGCCGGCGTGGGCGAGGGCGAGCAGGTGGGGGCTTCCGCCGGCGGCGCGGGCGAGCTCGTCGGCGCGGTGGAAGGCGCCGACGGCCTCGTGCGGGCGCCCGGCCAGGCGCAGGGCCTCGCCGAGGGCGTACCAGGCCTCGGTG
>JAKLKR010000253.1 GCA_023150565.1 Planctomycetota bacterium | reverse complement strand
GCCACCGCCTGGAGCAGGCCGCGCGCCTGCTGCTGGTGCCGGACGCCGAGGTGGCGGCGGTGGCGGCGCGGGTCGGCTTCCGCTCGGTGAGCCATTTCATCAAGGCCTTCACCGCCCACTACGGCACCACCCCGGCGCGCAGCATGCGCCGTCCGGATTCAGTGTAACTCCGGCGGCTCGACCGCCACGGCGCCACGGCGCCACGTTCGGAAATGGAATGCTTCCGTCCCTCTTTCGCGACCCTGGGGTGAATGAGCCTGAGTCGCCAGGCATCTCCTCGTGGCGTCGTGGCGTCGTGGCGGTGATGAATCTGCTTCCTCCCGGTTCAACCCAACGCGATGCGCCGGCCTGAGCGGCTGGACTCCATCGCCGCCAGGGCCAGACGCAGGGCGGCGATGCCGTCCTCCAGGTCGGGGGCGGGCAGGGGGGCGCCGTCCAGGGCGGCGCAGAAGGCCGCCATCTGCCCGCCCCAGTGGCTGACCCCGGGCAGCGGCGGCAGCACGGTGCGCGCGCTGCTGCTGGTGCCGTCGGGCGAGCGCTGCCCCACCACCTGCACCAGCTGGTCGGCCTGGTAGTCGAGCACCAGGCTGCCGCGGTCGCCCATCACCTCGATGCCGACGAAGCCGGCGGGCGAGGTCCAGCCGGCCTCGACCGTGACCAGGCAGCGGTCGAGTTCGAGCAGGCAGATGGCGTTGTCGTCAACCGCGATGGTCTTGCGCAGGGTCGCCACCCGCGCCGAGATGGTGCGCGATTCGCCCAGCAGCCAGCGCACCAGGTCGAGGGCGTGGATGCCCATGTCGAGCAGCGCGCCGCCGCCGGCCAGGGCGGGGTCGTGGAACCAGCCGGTGCGCGCCCAGCCTGGGATCGGACCCTGGTGGGCGAAGCGGATGCGCGCCTGGTAGGGGGCGCCGATGGCATCCGCGAGCAGGGCCTGGCGCAGGGCCTGGACGCGGGTGTTGAAGCGGTGGCTGAAGGCGACCAGGGCGCGGGTGCCGCTCGCCCGCTGCGCCGCGCGCATCGCCTCCGCCTGGGCGAGGGTCAGCGCCACCGGCTTCTCAAGCAGCACCAGCGGCACCCCGGCCTCGCAGCAGGCGATGAAGGCCTCGGCGTGCACCGCGTTGGGGCAGCTGATCGCCACCGCATCGAAGCGCCCGCTGGCAAGCAGCCCACGGTGGTCGTCGAAGCGGGGTGCGGTGGGCAGTTTGCGTTCGCGCAGCTCATCGAGGCAGGCCGCGCGCGGATCGGCGATGCCGGCGATGGTGCAGCCGGCGGTGACGAAGCCGGGGATGTGGGCGGTCTGGCTGATGGCGCCGGCGCCGATTATTCCAATGCGATGGGTCACGGGGTGGTCTCCTGCAGGGTGGTGAGGAAGCGGCGGGCGGCGGCGATGTCGCCGGCGGGGTCGTTGCCGCATTCACGTTCGATGGTCAGCGCGCCGCGGTAGCCGGCCCGGCGCAGTTCGCGCAGCACCCCCGGCCAGCCGACCTGGCCGGCGCCCAGCGGGGTCTCGCTGAACAGCGCCCCGGTGCGCGCCACCAGGGCGGCGAAGCCGCCATCGGCGAAGGCGGCATAGACCGCCTCGGGGTCGCAGGGCTGGTGGCGCACCCCATCCTTGGCGTGCACATGCACGATCCACGGTGCGAGAGCGGCGGTGGCGGCGGCGCCGTCCTCGCCCTGGACCATGGCCAGGTTGGCGGGGTCGAGGTTGGCCCCCAGCGCGGGGTGGCCGAGACGATCGAGGAAGGCGCGCAGCACCGTCGCCGGCTCCGGGCCGGTCTCGATGGCGTAGCGCACCCCGCGGGCGCGGGCATGGTCGGCGACCGCCACCAGGGCCTCGGCCATCAGCCGCGTGCGCGGGTGGGCGGGATCGGCGGGGATCACCCCCACATGGGCGCTCACCACCGCGGTGCCCAGCGCGGCGGCGCGGTCGATGATCGCCCGGGTGGCGGCCAGGCGCGCCTCCAGCCCTTCGCGGCGGGTGAAGCCGTGGCCGGGCAGGTCGCCGCAGAGCGCGGTCAGCACCAGGCCGTGGTTGGCGAGGGTGGCGCGCAGGCGCCCGGGGTCGTCCACCGCCTCGGCCGGGATCTGCACCCCGGCCAGGCCGAGGGCGGCGGCGGTGTCGAGGGCCTGTTCCAGAGGTCCGGGCAGATTGGCGGTGAACACCGCGATCGGCAGGGGGTTCACAGCGTGACCTCCACCGCGGCCTGGCGCGCGAGCGGATCCTCGGCGGCGTCGAGCAGGGCGCGGATGGCCAGGCTTTCGCGGCGGTCGACGCTGGGCGTGCCGCTGGCGAGGAAGTCGAGCACCGCGGCGAAGGCGTCGTGGAACAGCGGCGCGGTGTCGACCGGCAGCCAGCGGGTGGTGGTGGCTGTGGTGACCGCGGCGGCGAAGGGGGTGGAGCTGCCGCAGTGGACGTTGATGGTGGCGGTACGCCCGCCGCTGAAGCCCACCAGCAGCTGATCGAAGGTGGCATCGCCGCGCCGTTGCAGGCTGACCACCTCCGGACCCAGCAGGCTCACCGCCAGCTCCAGCGGGTGGATGGCGTATTCGCCGAACGAGCGTCCGCCGCCCCAGGCGGCGACGTGGCGCGGCGCCTCGCCGGCGGCGGCGACCGCCCGCTGCACGTTGGTGGTGCGCAGGGCCGAACTGGTCTGGATCGGGGCGCGGTGGCGGTCGGCGAGGGCGAAGATGGCCTGGGCCGCCGCCAGGTCGCTGGCGAAGGTCTTGTCGACGAAGGTCGGCTTGCCGCTCGGTAGCACCAGTGCGCACAGCTGCGGATGCAGGCCGGGATCGGAGGGGGCCAGCACCGCCCAGGCGTCGACCTCCCCCGCCAGGCGGGCGGGGTCATCGAACCAGGCCAGGTTGTTGCGCTCGGCCCAGGCCCGTCCGCTGGCGCCCTGGAGCGCCCAGCATCCTGCCACCGTCACCTGTTCGGCGAAGCGCGTGCGCGCCAGCGCGAGGTAGGTGTTGGCATGGTAGTTGTCCAGCTCGTGGTCGATGAGGCCGAGACGAATCATGGTCGTTCCTTGGTTGTGCCACCGGTGGCAGTCAGATCGAAATAAGGGGTTAGCGGCACGGGCAGGAGCCGCCCCAGCGCAGGCTGGTGGCGAGAACCTGGTCGTGGTGGCCGGGATCTTCGCCGGCGAGCATGCGGGCGGCGTGCTCGGCCATCGCCGCCCACGGCTGCACCACGGTGGTGAGGGTGGGATGCACCAGGCCGCCGGCGGCGAGGCCGTCGAAGCCGGCGATCGCCAGCGTCCCCGGCACCGCCACCCCGGCGCGGTGGGCGGCGGCGAGCAGGGCGAGGGCGTCGAGGTCGCACCAGCACGCGGCCAGGGTGGCGCCGTCGTCCAGCGCCGCCGCCAGCACCCGGTCCCAGCCGGTGGCGTCGCCGGCCGGATCCAGCGCCAGCAGCGGCCTGCCGGCGGCCTCGGCCACGTCACGCAGGGCCTGGCTGCGGCGGTCGTCGGGGCGGCGGCCGCCGATCCAGGCCAGGCGGCGATGGCCGAGGGCGATCAGCTGCACCGCGCTGGCGCGCATGCTCTCGTAATAGTCGATGCCGACGTAGCGGTTGCGGCGCAGGCCGCGCTCGGGCCGCCAGTTCAGGCTGACGGTCGGCACCGCGGCGGCGGCCAGGGCGTCCTGGGCCTCGGCCGGCAGGTGGTTGAGCAGCAGCACCGCCTCGAGCTTGCGCCGTTCCAGGTGCTGGGCGATGGCGGTGGCGAGGTTGTCGGCGGTGAGCCCGATCAGCAGCAGGTCGCGTCCGCGCCGGGCGAGGTCGGCGGCGACCAGGCCGAGCAGGTGTTGGTGCAGTTCCGAGGGCGGCCCCTGCGCCACCCAGGCCATCACCGCCACCGCGCCCTGGCCGCGGTTCGACAGCCGGCTGGCGACCTCGGAAGGGCGGAAGCCGGAACCCTCGACCAGGCGCGCGATGCGCTCGCGGGTGCAGCTGGCGAGCAGTTCGGGATGGTTGAAGAAGCGGCTGACCGTGCGCGGCGAGGTGCCGGCGGCGCGGGCGATGTCGTAGATGGTGAGTTCGCCACTCATTGCCACCGGTAGCATATTCAGTGCCCGGCGCCTGGCAAGGGCCGCGTCAGGACCTCAGCCCTGGCGCAGCCAGAACGGCAGCCGGCCGAGCGGGGCGCTGACGGTGCGCTCGCAGCGGCCTTCGACCAGGCTGCCGTCGTCGCCCAGCCAGCGTCCGGCCGGGAAGCGCACCGTGCGCTCGCTGCGCCCGGGTTCGACCACCGGCGCCACCAGCAGGTCGTCGCCGAGCAGGAACTGGTCGCGCACCCCGGCGAAGCCGCCCTCCGGGTCGACGTAGGCGAGGTGGCGCAGGATGGGCTCGCCGGTGGCGGCGGCCTGGTGGGCGAGGGCGAGGATGCGCTCGCCGTGGGCGACGTGCAACTCGGCCATGGCCCGGCACAGGTCGGTGTGCCCGCCCGGCAGCAGGCGCCAGGGGCCGGCGCCGAACTGCATCATCGGGAACAGGGCGGCGAGCTGGGCGTGGCGCACGAACAGCTCGGGGCTGAGGGTGGTGGCGCCGGGCAGGAAGTAGGTGTATTCGCCGCCGCCGATCAGGTCGGGGCAGTTGAAGGCGTAGCCCACCAGGCCCTGGGCGAGGGCGTCGGGGATGCAGCCGCCCACGCCCTCGGCGTCCCAGCTGTGCGCCTTGTCGCGCAGGCGCTGGGCCAGGGGCTGGCCGCCCAGCTTCCAGCAGGCGCGGTATTCGTTGAGCGGCCAGTCGAGGCCGAAACGGGCCCAGGCCTCGCTGTGGTGGGCGCCGTGGCCGGGCACCGCTGCGCGATCGTCGGCGCGGTAGTGGCCGAAGTCACCGCCGTCGAACTTGAAGCCGTCGATGCCGTACTCCTGCTGCAGCCGGCGCAGCTGGCTGCGCAGGGCGGCGGCGGCCTCGGGGTGGGTGAGGTCCCACACCGCGCTGGCGCCGTTCCACCAGCGCGTGATCACCGGCTCGCCGTCGGCGCCGGCCAGCAGCCAGCGCTTGGCGCGCGCCTCGCGGTAGAGCGCGGTGTCGGGGCTGAGGTAGGGGCAGACCCACAGCATCACCGCGAAGCCGAGCTCGTGCAGGCGGCGCACCATCCCGGCGGGGTCGCGGAAGCGGCCGGGATGGAACTCCCACTGGCCGATGCCGAGCTGCCAGCCGTCGTCGATCATCAGCACCCCGGTGGGGAAGCGGTTGGCGACGATGGCCTCGGCGTAGCGCAGCACCCCCGCCTCGCTCTGGTCGTAGATCAGCTCGGTCCAGGTGTTGTACTGCGGGCGGGTGAACAGCCGCGGGTCGGGGATGCGTCCGGCGGGCGGGAAGAAGCGCCGGCTGGCGTCCAGGCAGGCGCCGCGCAGGCCGCCGCCGGGGGCGCCGGTCTGCACCGTGGCGGCGCCGCCGTCCACGCTCAGCGCCTCGCTGCCGACGCTGAAGGCGAAGGGCTCCTCGCACCACACCCAGCGCCCGCGGTCGGACACCAGCAGCGGCTGCACCTGGTTGCCGCGCTGGTCGATCAGCTTGCGGGCGAAACCGCTGGGGAAGGGCATGGTTGCGCCGTCGTGGACGCAGCCGCCCCACCAGCGTTCTCCGGGCAGCAGGGGAATGGTGTCGGGCATGGGTGGCCTCCAGCTGCTCCCAGTGTGCCCGCGCCAGGGGCCCGCCTCCATATCACAAACCCGCGATCCCCGGCCTCTTCCCGTCATCAGCGCGGCAGGATTTACCTGGTATAGTTTAGGCGACGGAGAATCCCATGCGCGTGCTGCTCCTGACTGCCCTGCTCGCCTGTGCCCTGGTGCTGCCGGCAGCGGAGGGCGGCGACGATCCGGCCCTGGCCCTGGCCCCGGCCGCGCTGCTCGACCCGGCGCGCTGGACCCTGGACTACGCCGACGGTGGAGCCATCAGCCTCGACAGCGAAGCCGCCGGCGGCGCCGGTGCCCTGGTGGTGACGGGCAAGGCGGGGAAGGAGAAGCGGCCGTGGGCGGCGCTGAGCTGCGCCCTGCCGCAGCCGGTGGCGCTGCCCGGCCTGGCGGGCATCGCCCTGCGCCTGCGCGCACCGCGGCCGGTGCAGGTGAAGCTGGCGCTGCTCTGCGCCGGGGGGGTGCTGGCGACCGACTTCCAGGCCGCCGCCTCCAGCGACTGGCAGCGCCTGGTGGTGCCGCGCAGCGCCTTCAAGGCGGGCGAGGGCAGCCCCGACCTGGGCCAGGTGCAGGGGCTCCAGCTCGGACTCGGGCTGTGGAACCTCGACACCACCCAGGGCGGCTTCCGCCTCGAGATCGCCCGGCCCGAGGTGCAGGCGGTCGAACTCGCCTACCTGCTGCCGCGGCCCAGACGCACGGTGGCGATCGACGGCGCCTTCCGCGACTGGGGCGACGAGGACGTGCTCTACAACTGGACCCCGCCGGCCTGGATCACCCTCGGCCTGCCCGGCCAGGGGGTGGGGGCGTGGCCCGGGCGCGAGCGCCTGGCGGGCAAAGCGGCGCTGATGATGGACGATGAACGGCTGTACCTGCTGGCGCGGGTGGTCGACGCCAAGCCGTTCCAGGGCAAGGACCCGGCCGCTCCCTGGATCAACGATGCGCTCGAGCTGTTCCTCGCCCTCGGCGCCAACCCTGGCGATCTGCGCTTCGACCGTCCGGCCCCGCGCACCGCCCAGCTGGTGGTGGATTGCGGCGAGAGCCGGCGCGGCAGCGCGCTGCTGCTGGTGGACGGCAAACCGGTGGCCGACGCCGGGCTGCAGGTGGCGGTGGTGCCCGACTCGGCGGTCGAGGATGGCCGCCGTACCGATGGCTATGTGCTCGAAGCCGCCATCCCGCTCAAGGCGCTGGGCGTCACCCGCAGCCTCGGCCAGTTCCTCGGCTACAGCCTCAAACTCGACGACGCCGACGGCTTCGCGGTGCTGCTGACGCCGTGGAACCCGCGCCCGCACACCAGCATGCGCGGCTTCCGCAGCGCCTGGGTCGAGGTCGCCGGCGGCGCCGCCGCGCCCCTGGCCTTCGCCGCCCCCGCCGCCGAGCCGTGGTGGCGGGCGGAGTTCTGCCCGGGCGGCGAGCGGGTGGCGGCCTGGGACCCGGCCTACGCCTGGCGCGAGCGTCCGGATGCCGGCCACGAACGCCTCTACCTCAACGGCCTGTGGGCCTGGCAGGAGGGCGACAGCGACACCGTCGCCCCGTCAGCCGAGGCCTGGGCCTACATCCCGCTGCCGATGGGGCTGGGCTGGTACGCCCCGGTGTTCGAGCGCGCTGCCGCCGGCGCCGACGGACGCTGCACGCTTCATGACTCGCATCCCTTCCCGGTTGACAAGAAGAAGTCCTTCCACTGGTACGAGCGCACCGTCGAGCTGCGGCCGGCGGCGGGCGAGCGCTGGTACCTGGTGTGCGACTACCTCGACCAGGAGGCGACGGTGTTCGTCAACGGCCGCCGCGCCGGCCGCTGGGACGGCATCACCCGCGGCCTGGATGTCACCGCCCTGCTGGTGCCCGGGCGCAACCGCATCGACCTGGCGGCGTTCTTCCCGGTCTATCCCGGCCCCACCGCCGGCAACGGGGTCGGCATCACCGGCGACCTGTGGCTGGAACGGCGGGCGCGCGCACCGCTGATCACCGATGT
>JAKLKR010000252.1:7378-7617 GCA_023150565.1 Planctomycetota bacterium | reverse complement strand
GGTGAACCAGGTGGGCTCGGCGGCGACCAGGCCGGCGTCCACCAGGTAGCCCTTGGCGGCCAGGCTGCGGAAGGGGAACTCGCCGCCGCCGAAGATCAGGTCGATGCCCACCCCGGCCTCGGAGGCCAGGAAGGCGGCGCGGGCGGCGTGCTGTTCCGGCGGGGCGTCGGCGGCCAGGCGGTCCTGGTTGAAGCCCTTGATCGCGCCGGACAGGTCCGGGCGGGCGGCGGCGAAGGCGG
>JAKLKR010000252.1:0-7368 GCA_023150565.1 Planctomycetota bacterium | reverse complement strand
ATCTCGCTGGTCCCGCCCGGGGTGCGCCAGTCGATGTCGACCGCCAGCCCGCGTTCGGCGCGGGCCCAGGCGGCGAAGGCGCGGGTGAACTCGGCGCGGATGGGCTCGCCGTGCGGCGTGATGATGACCAGCGAGCGCACCCCGGCGGGGGCCGGTTGCGGGCGCTCGCGCAGGGCCAGCGGCAGGGCCACCAGGGCGGCGATCAGCAGGAGGGCCCACCAGGCGCGGCGCAGGGGCATCAGAAGCTCGCTCGTGGAATCAGAACCAGGCGATTCGACCGCCACGACGCCACGACGCCATGGAAGAAAACTCTGTTACACCGGCTGACACCCACGCCCAACGAAGGAAGGATCGAATCCCCATGCGCTCCTTCCACGTGGCGTCGTGGCGTCGTGGCGGTGATCCATCTGCTTCCTTGCGCATGAACTGCCGGGCTGGAGCCCGGCGGTCCCAGGGAAGAGCCAACTAATCCGGCGGCGAGGTCCATCTCAGCGTTCCAACGCCACCAGGTCGGCGGGGTCCACCGCCACCGTCACCGCCTGGCCCTCGGCGCGCTCGGGCGGGGCGCTCTCGGACACCAGCAGCTCGATCCCGGCCACCTGCACGCGCCAGCGCGCGCGCTCGCCCTCGTAGCTGCCGGCGAGGATGGTGCCGGGCAGGCCGGGACCGCCCAGCCGCACCCGTTCCGGACGCAGGCAGAAGCGCTCGCCCGCCGGCGGGCCGCCCGCCAGGGTGGCGGCCTGGGCGCGGTCCAGGAAGTTGGCCTCGCCCACGAAGGCCGCCACCGCCGCCGAGGCGGGGCGGTCGTAGAGCGCGCGCGGGGTGCCCACCTGCTCGACCCGGCCGGCCACCAGCAGGGCGATGCGGTCGGCGGTGGCGAGCGCCTCGGCCTGGTCGTGGGTGACGTAGAGCGCGGTCACGCCGGCGGCCTTGCAGATGCGGCGGATCTCGCGCCGCATCGCCACGCGCAGGCGCGGGTCGAGGTTCGACAGCGGCTCGTCGAGCAGGAGCAGGCGCGGCCGCACCACCAGCGCGCGCGCCAGCGCCACCCGCTGCTGCTGGCCGCCGGACAGCTCGCCGATGCGGCGCCCGCCCAGCCCGGCCAGCTCGACCAGGGCCAGGGCCTCGTCGATGCAGCGGGTGCGCTCGGCCCCCGCCACCCCCTGCACCTCGAGCCCGAAGCCGACGTTGCCGGCCACGTCGAGGTGCGGCCACAGGGCGTAGTTCTGGAAAACCATGCCGATGCCGCGGCGCTCGGGCGGCAGGGCGGTGACGTCCTGGTCGCCGAAGCGGATGCTCCCGCAGCCGGGCCGCTGGAAGCCCGCCACCGTGCGCAGCAGGGTGGTCTTGCCGCATCCGCTGGAGCCGAGCAGGAAGAACAGCTCGCCGTCGGCGACGGTGAGCTCGACCCGGTCGAGCACCGGCGGACCGCCGAAGGAGACGCTGAGCTCGTGGATGGTGATGCCCGGCATGTTCAGCCCCCCTCGCCGTCGTCGTCCAGCAGCGCCAGCATGCGCTCGGCCGGCGCCAGGTCCTTCCAGCGCACCAGCACCCGCTCCCCGCTCCAGATCGCGGCCAGGCGCTGCTTGGCCTCGGCGCTCGGCTGCAGGCGCCAGTTGGGCGAGGCCTCGAGGGTCAGCACGGCGCCATCCGGGGTCGCCACCTGGAAGGCCAGCCGGCAGGCGCCGCGCTGCTCCTTGAGCAGGTTCTCGGTCGCCGCCACCGCCGCCGGGGCGGCGGGATCGGCGGCATCCACCGCCACCAGCACCTCGTCGGTCAGGCGCAGGTCGACCTGCGTCATCGGCACCATGTCGGTGACCTGCAGGCTTATCTGCGGCCCGGCCGGGGCCGCCGGCGCCGCCACCGCACCATCGCCATCCTCGGCCTCGGGCGGCGGCGCGGCCTCGTCGCCGCCGTCGTCCTCGGCGGCCGGGCGCGGCGCCTGGCCGCGGCGCTCGCGGTGCTCGATGGTGCCGACGAACAGCGCCACCAGGTCGGGGGTGCAGTCGCCCGCGAAGCGCTCGAATGCCCCCGCCTCGACCTCGCCGCGGCGGTTGGCGCGGGCGGGGAACAGCACGGCGTCGAAGCGCCCGCCCTCGTCCTCGAGCTGGAGGATGGCCATCATGCGCCCGGTCTTGGTCTTAATCTCGCGCTTGCCCACCACCACCGCCGCCACCACTGTGCGCGCGCCGCGCTGCAGGCGGCCGAGCTCGTGCGCGCGGGCGAGGGCGAAGCGCTGGCGGTAGGCGTCCCAGGCACGCACCGGATGCGAGGATATCCAGTAGCCGGTGAGCTGCTTCTCGAAGCCCAGACGCTCGGATTCGCTCCAGTCCGGCACCGCCGGGTAGCCCTCGCTCTGGGCCTTCCAGGTGGTGTCCTCGGCGAACATCCCGAACAGCGTCTCCTGGTTGGTGGAGCGGCGCTCGGCGGCCTGGTGGCCGCGGTCGAAGGCGCGCTCCATGGCCTGGAACAGGGCGTTGCGGTTGGCGTGCAGGCTGTCGAGGGCGCCGACCTTGATCAGGGCCTCGACCACGCGCTTGTTGATCACCCGGGTGTCGACCCGCTCGCACAGGTCGTAGAGGGTCTTGAACGGCCCGCCGCGGGCGCGGGTCTCGACCAGGTGGGCGGCGGCGCCCTCGCCCACCCCCTTGACCCCGCCGAAGCCGAAGCGGATGGCCTGGCCGGTGTAGGTGAACTCCCAGCCCGACTCGTTGGCGTCGGGCGGCAGCACCGGGATGTTGCGCGTGCGCAGCTCCTCGACGAACTTGGTCATCTTCTCCTTGTCGCCCATCTCGTAGATCAGGTTGGCGGTCATGAAGGCGCCGAAGTGGTTGGCCTTCATCCACGCCGTCCAGTAGGCGATCAGGCCGTAGCAGGCCGAGTGCGACTTGTTGAAGCAGTAGCTGGCGAAGCCGAGGATGTTGTTCCACATCGCCTCGCACTTGGCCTTGTCGAACTGGTGGCGCTCCCAGGCCCCGCCCACGAAGCGCTCCTTGAGCTTCTCCAGGGTCTTGAGGTCCTTCTTGCCCATCGCCTTGCGCAGGTCGTCGGCTTCCGCGGGCGAGAACCCGCACAGCTCGCGGCTGATCTGCATCACCTGCTCCTGGTAGATGTAGAGGCCGTAGGTCTCGCCCAGGATGCCTTCGAGCGACGGATGCGGGTATTCGACCTTGGCCCGCCCCGCCTTGCGGTCGCAGTAGTCGATGTGCATGTTGGCCATCAGCGGGCCGGGGCGGTAGAGCGCCACCAGCGCGATCATGTCCTCGAAGCGGTCGGGCTTGAGCAGGCGGATCAGCTCCTGGAAGCCGGTCGATTCGCACTGGAACACCCCCAGGGTGGCGCCGGTGCCGA
This sequence comes from Planctomycetota bacterium, assembly GCA_023150565.1. Taxonomy (GTDB): domain Bacteria; phylum Planctomycetota; class UBA11346; order UBA11346; family UBA11346; genus JAKLKR01. Next base: position 4,017 of record JAKLKR010000252.1, on the reverse strand, counting down.
GCAGCTCGAAGGTGCGCCGGTCAGCGAGCGGGACCTTGAGCAGGTCGATCCCGGCGCCGGTGGTGGCGCGCACGATGTCGACCGCCTTCTTGAGGATGGACATGGTCTTGAGACCGAGGAAGTCCATCTTGAGCAGGCCGCACTTCTCGACCTGGGTCATGTTGTACTGGGTGGCGGCCTTGCCCTTGATGGTGCACACCGGCAGGTAGCCGCTCACCGGCCCGGGCGCGATGATCATGCCGCAGGCGTGCACCCCGAGCGAGCGACCGAGCTTCTCCAGCTGGAGCGCGGCGTCGAGCGCGCGGCGGGTGCGCTCGTCGCCGTTGTAGCGCTTGACCATCTGCTCGCTGGGGTCGAACTCGTTCTTCTTGGGATCGAGCGGCTTCTTGCCCAGGCACACCGCCAGGTCGTGCTTGCCGCTGGGATCCTCGGGCACCAGGTTGGCCAGCTCCTGGGCCTCCTCCGGGGTCCATTCGTAGGCGCGCGCCACGTCCTTGATCGCCATGCGCGCCTTCATCGTGCCCAGGGTCATGATCTGGGTCACGGCCTCGGCGCCGTATTTCTGGCTGACGTAGCGGATGACCTCCTCGCGGCGGTCCTTGCAGAAGTCGATGTCGATGTCGGGCATCGACTTGCGCCCCGGATTCAGGAAGCGCTCGAAGAGCAGGCCGTACTGCAGCGGGCACATGTCGGTGATGCCCATGGCATAGGCCACCAGCGACCCGGCGGCGCTGCCGCGTCCGGGCCCGACCGGGATGCCGGTGCCCTTGGCCCAGTTGATGAAATCGGCCACGATGAGGAAGTAGCCGGGAAAACCCATGCGGATGATGGTTTCCAGCTCGAAGGCCAGGCGCTCGCGGTGGGCCTCGGTGATGCCGTCGCCATAGCGCCGCACCATGCCCTCGGCGCACAGCCGGCGCAGCAGCGCGGCCTCGTCCATGCCGTCCGGGCAGGGGAAGGTGGGGATGGCGTAGCCGGCGTGCGGCACCTGCGACCTGGCGCACATCTCGCCCACCCGCACGGTGTTGGCCACCGCCTCGGGCAGGTCGTGGAACAGGCGCGCCATGTCCTCCGGACCCTTGAGCCAGAACTCCTGCGAGCTCATGCGCATGCGCTTGGGATCGGCGAGGGTGGTGACCCCGCTCACCGCCAGCAGGGTGTCGTGGATGCTGGCGTCGGGGGCGTCGAGGTAGTGGACCCAGTTGGTGGCCACCAGCGGCAGCCCGGCCCAGCGCGCCAGCTCGACGTTGGCGCGCAGCATCTGCTCGTCCTCGTCGACGGTGCCGCCGCTGAGGCGGGTGATCTCGACGAACAGGCGCTCGCCGAACACGTCCTTCAGCCGGCCGAGGTGGCTGCGCGCCTCCTCCGGCGCCACCAGGGCGTGGCGGTTGAGGAAGCCGCGCCGCCCGGCGCCGGTCAGGCACACCAGCCCCTCGGCGTGGGCGCGGATGGCGTCGAGGTCGACCTTGGGCTCGTAATAGAAGCCCTCGAGCCAGCCCTTGGACACCAGCCGCACCAGGTTGCGGTAGCCGGTCTCGTCCTGGGCCAGCAGCACCAGGTTGCTCCATTCCTTGGGCTGGGTCTTCTCGGTCATGCCACCGGGGGCGGCGTTGACGTGGCAGCCGATGATGCCCTTGACCACCTCGCCGGCGGCCTTGGCGGCGTCCTTCTCGGCCTTGGCCAGGGCCTCGGCGGCGGCGTTGGCGGCCTTGAGCTTGTCCACCGCCTCGGCCATCTCCTTGGCCCGGCCCTTGGTGTCCTTGCACGCCGAATAGAACTCGTAGGCCGCGAACAGGTTGCCCCGATCGGTCAGCGCCACCTGATGCATGCCCTTGGCCAGCACCGACTTCAGGAGCCGCGGCACGGTCACCGTGGACTCCAGCAGGGTGAAGTGGCTGTGCACGTGCAGGTGGACGAACTCGTTCATCGTTTCAAGTTTCGAGTTTCTCGTTTCAAGCAAGAACCTCCTGATCCTGGCGTTGAGCGACTCTTCCCTGGGAGCGCCGGGCTCCAGCCCGGCAGTTGGACGGCTCGAGTTGCCGGGCTGGAGCCCGGCGGTCCCAGGGGACCGTCCGTCATTTCTTGCGGTTTGCGCGCTTCCTCAACGCCATTTCCCCTGACTCGAAACTCAGAACTTCACCAAGAGGTTGCCGCCGGCGAGATAGATCATGTCCATCGCGGTCGGCGTCCTGGGCGCCACCGCCTGGAAGCCGGACCCGGGCAGGAACACGCCGCCGAACAGCTTGAGGGTGGTGTTGAAGTTGTAGCGGTAGGCGAAGGTGAGGTCGATCTCCTGGCCGAACTTGCGCCCGGCCACCGGGTAGGAGTAGATCGGCAGGCCATAGGAGTAGACGGTGTTGGTGCCGCTCGCCTCGCGGTCGGTGCGGAAGAAGGCATAGATGCCGTCGAGCGAGAACTTGCCGCGCTCGTCGAAGGTGTAGCCGGCGCGCAGCTTGGCCGCCTGCAGGCCGTAGGCCTTGGGGCCGGCGAGGTAGTTGCCGATCTCGCCGTACTTCTCGCTCTCGACGATGTAGGTGTCGTCGACCCCTTCCCACGGGGCGAGGAAGGCGTGGCTGGTGCCCGACCAGAAGGCCGGGTAGGGCCCGCCCGAGAGCACGGTGGGATCGCCCTCGCCGCTGCGGTAGTCGCCCTGCATCCCCAGGCGCAGGCGCGGCGAGCGCGGCGCCCACTCCAGCCCGGCGGTGCCGGCGCGGCCGCGCAGGTCGACGGTGCTGTTGAGGTGGCCGCGCTGGGTGGCGGCCTCGGCCCAGAACTCGACCCCGCCCACCTGCACGGTGAAGCCGACGTCATAGGTCGCCACCGAATCGGCCGGGGTGAGGCTCTTGTACACCAGCCGGCTGTCCTTCGAGAGGGTCGAATCGACGGCGCGGATCGGCGACTTGCGCTCCCAGGTCGCCAGGCCGGTGATGAACAGGCGCAGGTCGCCGCTGAAGCCGGGCTCCCAGTTGGATTCCGCCCCGAACATGGTGCCGGAATCGGGCATGGCGTAGACGAACGGGCTGATCTGCACGTGCTCGATGCCCGAGAACGAGACCTGGCCGCCGTCCCAGCTGGTGACCTCGGGGTGGTTGGCGCGGCTGTCGTAGAGGAAGGCGCCATGGCCGGGGCGCAGGTTCCAGTTCACCGGCATGCGCCCGGCCTTGAGCCCCAGGCTGGCGAAGTCCACCACGTCGCGCAGGTCGACGTAGGCCTCGTTGATCACCGCGTAGTGGCCGGTGCCACCGGGGGCGGCACCGGACTCGTCCTGGTAGGCCACCGAGACGGTGACCGAGGACTGCTCGTCGGGCTTGAGGCGGGCGCCGAGCTCGGCGCGGCCGTAGCCGAAGCCGGCATGGTCGCTGACCTCGCGGTTGCCGGTCAGGTACTGGCCGCGGTTGACCACATCGAGGTCGATCAGGCCCTGGATCACCACCTGGCGCGAGGCGCTGATGCCGAACGGCTTGCCCGGCGACACCTCGCTGGTGTTGGCGGAGCGGAAGCCGTCGCCCTCGGCGGCGGAGACGCCGGCGAACACGACGAGGCAGGGGACGAGCGGCAGCAGGCGGCGGGTCATGGGCCGGGGACCCTAGCGGGCGCAAGGCGGTTGGAAGCAGCGGCCGGGGGGCGGCCGGGACGGCGGTTGCCCCGCCCAGCGCCGGCCATGATCCGCCCCCCGTGGCCTCGTTCCTCCCCCGTCCGCTCCAGCTCGCCGCCCAGCGCCGCTACCAGCTGATGTCGCTGCTGAATCCGCTCGGCGCCAACCTCACCATCGGACCGGTGATCGCCCTGCTCGCGCTGCACTACGGCGCCAGCGACGTGCAGATGGGGCTGCTCTACGCCTCGGTCTACCTCACCGGGGCCTGCGCGGTGCTGGCGCCGGCGCTGTTCGCCGGGGTCGACGCCACCCGCCTGACCGCCGGCTCCTGGTGGGCGCGCGCGGTCGCGGGCGGCCTGCTCCTCCTCCTGCCGCTGGTGGCGGCCGAGGCCCGCACCTGGGTGCTGCTCGGGGTGGTGTAC
>JAKLKR010000251.1 GCA_023150565.1 Planctomycetota bacterium | reverse complement strand
GACCCATCCCCACCCCCGCGGTCATTCCCTTTTCCACCGTGGGCGCCGCTTGCGCCCGCGAAGGCCTGACCGCGCTGGCGGTGCTGGCACCACCACCGCCGATCCTGGCCGGCGAGGGGTTGGCGCTGATGCTGGAGGACGGGGTGGGCGACCTCGGCTGGCTCGGCGAGCAGCAGGACCTGCGCCTGCGTCCTACCGCGATGATGCCCACCGCCCAGGCCATCCTGTGCGTGGCCTGGGACTATCAGCCGCTGGCCGGCGATGGGGCCCTGCGCCGGGCGCGCTACGCCGCCGGCAAGGACTACCACGTCATCCTGCGCCATAAGCTCCACCGCGCCGGCGCCGCCTGCGCCCCCGGCCACCGCCTGCGCGCGGTGGTCGACAGCGCCCCGCTCAACGAGCGCACCCTCGCCCGCCTGGCCGGGCTGGGCTGGATCGGGCGCAACGCCCTGCTCATCCATCCCCAGGCCGGTTCCTACCGTCTGCTCGGCTTCCTGCTCACCAGCGCCCCCCTCGCCCCCCACCATGGCGCCGTCGACAGCGATCGCTGCGGCACCTGCCGCGCCTGCGAAGTGCGCTGCCCCACCGCCGCCCTGCGCGACCGCCGCTGCCTGACCACCCGCTGCATCAGCTACCTCACCATCGAACACCAGGGGGTGATCGCCCGCGACCTGGCGCTGCGCTTCGAGGGCTGGTGGTTCGGCTGCGACCTCTGCCAGGAGGCCTGCCCGTGGAACCGCTTCGCCCAGGGACCGGCTGATCCCCGCCTGGGGGGCAACGAGGACGATGCCCGCCTGCTCGCGGTCGGGCCAGGCGATTTCGATCTGGTCTTCGCCGGTCGCGCCATCCGCCGCGCCGGTTATGCGCGCTTCCGCCGCAACCTGCTCTGCGCCCTCGCCAGCCTCGGCCGCTGGGACGAGGCGCGGGCCCTGGCGGCCGAGGACCTGCCCCTGGTGCGCGCCCAGGCCGCCGAGCTGGGCCTGGACCACGGGGCCAACGCTGGACCATCGCCGCCATGCGCCTGACCGTGAACGACGAACCCCGCGAACTGCCCGACGGTGCCAGCGTGGCCGACCTGGTGAGCGCTCTTGGCCTGAGCGGGGCGCGGGTGGCGGTCGAGGTCAACCGCAGCCTGGTGCGGCGTGTCGACCATGCCGCCCACCGCCTGGGCGAGGGCGACCGGGTCGAGGTGGTGACCCTGGTCGGCGGCGGCTGATGGGCCCATTAGGACCCGCTGTCCGGTTCGACCCCCCGTCCGACGTCTGGTAGGCGCATGGATCGCCACGATCTGCTGTTGCAGCGCTACCGTGATGGCCGCCTGGGCCGCGACGAGGCCGCCGCGCTCGAACGCATGGTCGCCGCCGACCCCGGCCTGGCGGCGCGCGCCCAGGGTCTGAGCGAGCTCGACGGTGGTCTGCGCCAGCTCGCCGCCCGCCAGGGCGACGACCACCACCTGCTCGCCGAGCGCATCACCGCCGCCCTGCCCCCGGGGCGGCCGCGGGCCGAGGCCCGCATCAGCCTGCGCGACCTGGTGTTCGCCTGCATGACCGCCGGGGTGGTGGCGATGACCTACGTGGTGATCGCCACCATCACCAACCAGGTGCAGCTGCTGGTGGCCCTGGCGCTGGTCAGTCTGGTTGCGGGCTGCGTGGTGATGCTGCTGGCGGGCAGCCTGCGCCGGGCCGAGGCCGATGTGCTCGGCCGCCTGCTCGGCAAGCGCATCAGCGTCGGCCCAGGCGATGTGCTGATCTACCGCGCGGTCGGCCTGACCCTGGCGGTCGGCGGGGTGTGGCTGGCGCGCAGCCTGGCCTGAACGGCTCCGTCCCGCCGGGCGAAATCAGAAAGAAATTGAACCACGGCGACACGGCGGCACGGCGGGTCGCTGTGGCAGGCTCGGGGAATGGCCCCCACCACACGTTCCACCTCTTCCGCCGCGTCGCCGTGTCGCCGCGGTGAGCCCTCTTCGTCCAGCTGGGCCAGGCTCAGCGCAGCAGTTCTGCCGTCTTGACCGCCGCCTCGCCGGCGAGCTGGGCCATGGCCTTGCCCGCCGCCTCGGCCAGGGGTCCGGCGCTTTCGCCGGCCACCGGCGCCGTCGCCTGCAGCGGACGGATGGCGACCTGCCCATCGGCGCGCACCACGGTCAGGCAGACGGCCATACGCAGCTCACGACCCGAGGAGACCAGCTCGCACACCGTCAATTCCAGTGCGGCGGTGGCGACCCCATCGCTGTCCACCGCGCGCAGGCGCGGCTCGGCCTCTACCGCCACCCGCCAGGCGGCATCCAGATGGCGGTCGGGCGGCGCGCTCCAGCGCAGGTCGTCGAGCCGGGCCAGGCCGCCGTCGCCGCGCCGCACCAGGATGCGGCCGTCGATGTGGCCGCGGGCGGCGGTGGGCACCACCCGCACCGGCAGGGCGTCGGTCAGCGGCACGGCGGGCGCCGGCGCCGGGGGACGGGGATCGACCAGGTGCACCGGGGTGCCGGCGGGGCGGTCTAGCAGGCAGCCGCCCAGCAGCAGGCAGGGGACGAGCAGACGGATCACGGCTTGGCTCCTGGGGCGGACTCGCGGCGGGGACCGAAGATCACCGACTCCGGCTCCTCGTCGAGCGAACGGGCGAGCTGGCCGAAGCGGCGCAGGGTCAGCTCGGCCTGCGGCAGCATGCGGCGCAGGTCGTCGAACAGCAGCGCGGCGCGCGCCAGCGTGATCCCCGCCGGCCCCTCGCCCGACGCCAGGGCGCGCAGCGCCTCCGCCGCCTTGTCGCAGCGGTCGAGCACGCGCCGGGCATCGGCCGCCAGCGCCGGCACCTGGGCCTCGCCGACGGTGCGGTCGACGCGGTCGAGCAGGGCCTCGACCCGGGCGGCGATGCGGCGCAGGTCGGCGCTGAGCTGGTCGACCTGGGCGGCCTTCAGCTGGTCGCGCAGGGCCAGGGCCGCCTGGTCGAGGTGGTCGACCAGGCGCGGCAGGCGGTCGAGGGTGGCCTGGGCCTGGTCCACCATGCTGTCGACCGAGGACTGCGCCCAGGGCAGGTAGGCGCGGTCGAGGTGGCGGGACGGCACCAGCGCCGGCGGCGGCTCCTTCATGCGGTCGATGAGCAGGTAGGAGGTGCCGGTGACCAGGTTGGGCACCTGGCGCACGCGCAGGTTCGGCGGCGCCGTCCACGACCCCGAGGTGATCCTGGCCTGGAGCTCGGCGCCATCGACCCCGATCGCGGTCATCGCCGCCATGTCCACCCGGAAGCCGACCTCGACCATCAGGCGCTCGTCGGCGATGACCACGTGGTCGACCCGCCCCACCTCGACCCCGCGGAAGCGCACCGGGCTGCCGGGACCGAGGCCGGTGGCGGATTCGTCGATCCAGGTCACGAACTCGATCGCCGGGCGCTGACGCAGGCGCATGACGTAGAACACCGCGGCCGAGCAGGCGAGTGCGGCGCCGAGGACCAGGAACAGGCCCAGGCGGGCGTGGTAGCGTTCAGCCATGGCTGGTCGGCTCCGTCACATAGGGCGAGGTGCGGTTGAAGAAATGGCGCACGGTGGGGTGCTCGGCGTGGTCGCGCAGCTGGCGCGGATCGCCGGCGGCGATCGCCCCGCCGGCGGCGCGGTCGAGGAAGATGCAGCGGTCGACGGCGCGGAAGATGCTTGGCAGCTCGTGGGTGACCACCACCGTGGCCAGCCCGAGGTCGCGCCCGAGGGAGCGGATCAGTTCGTCGAGTTCCACCGCGGTGATGGGATCGAGCCCGGCCGAGGGTTCGTCGAGGAACACCAGCCCGGGTTCCAGCATGAGGGCGCGGGCGATGGCGGCGCGCTTGCGCTGGCCGCCGCTGATCGCCCCCGGCAGGTGGTGCGAGACATGGCCGAGACCCACCAGTTCGAGCTTGGCCTGGGCCAGGCGCGCGGCGGTGGCGTGGTCGAGGGCGCTCCAGGTGCGCAGCGGCAGCAGACAGTTCTCGAGCAGGGACAGCGAGCCGAACAGCGCCCCGTTCTGGAACATCACCCCGAACGGCGGCGGGCCGCCGGCCCAGGCGCGCGGATCGCGGCCCTGCACCTGCACCCGCCCGGCGAGCGGCGATTCCAGCCCGACCAGGTTGCGCAGCAGGGTGCTCTTGCCGCAGCCGGAGCCGCCGAGCAGGGCGAACACCTCGCCAGCGTGCACCTGGAAGCTCAGCCCCGCCAGCAGCGGGCGGCCATCCCACCCCACCGCCAGGTCCTCGGCCGACAGCGCCACTTCCGGTCCGCCCATGGCTACCACCCCAGCGCGGTGCAGGTGACCGCGCACAGCGCATCGATCACGATCACCGCCACGATGGTCTGCACCACCGCCGCGGTGGTGCGCGCGCCAACCGCCGCGGCTCCTCCGCGCGCCGCCAGGCCCTGGGAGCAGGCGATCAGGGCGATGGCGGCGGCGAACAGCCAGGGCTTGGCGATGCCGGTGAGGAAGTGCGGCAGCGCCGAGGCCGCCGCCAGGCGGTCGAGGAAGCCGCCCACGCCGAGGTCGGTCATGGGCAGGGCGGCGAGCATGCCCCCGGCCAGTCCGCAGGCCATGCCCACCAGGGTCAGCACCGGCAGCGCCACCAGCAGCGCCGCCAGGCGCGGCCACACCAGCCAGCGCCAGGGGTCGAGGCCCATGGTGCGCAGGGCGTCGACCTCCTCGCCCACCACCATGGTGCCGAGTTCGGCGGCGAAGCCGGCGCCCGAGCGCCCGGCGACGATCACCGCGGTGATCACCGGCCCCATCTCGCGCAGGATGACGACGGCGAGGGCGTCGGGCACGAAGGCGGTGGCCCCGAAGCCCTGCAGCTGCACCACCCCCTGGAAGCCCATGATCGCCCCCACCAGCAGGTTGGCGAGCGCCACCACCGCCAGGCCGTCGGCCCCGGCGCGCGCCACCAGGGCCGGCACCTCGCGCCAGCCGGCGCTGCGTGGACGCGCCAGGGCCCCGGGCAGGGCGGCGGCGAGGGCGCCGAGGTCGGCCAGGATCCCGCCCAAAGATCCGCCCACCCCCGCCACCGAGGCCCCCAGACGGGCCAGGGTGCTGCGTTCGCGCCCATGGGTGGTGGCGGGGAGGGCCGGGCGCCGGCGCACCGCCGCCAGCAGGGCCGCGGCGCGCCCGCCCCCCATCACGGTCAGGACCGACCCACCCGCCTCCCAGCGCCCGCAGGCGCCGGCAAGCAGGGCGGCCCCGGCGCCATCGCAGCGCGCCACCGCCGCCAGGTCGAGGGCCATGCGGGGAGCGCCTTCCACCGCATCGAGCGCGCGCGCCAGCTCGTCCGCCTCGGCCAGCAGCAGGTCGCCCGCCACCCGCACCGAGCGCAGATCGGCCTCATCGCTGGATTCCACCCGCAACGGCATGCGCGGAGGATGCCAGGGAGCCCCCCGGCCGCCACCCCGGTTCCCGGGTTGATCGCCGCCCAGGGCTTGGAAGCTGCGGCGCCCCCGGAAACCGCCATGCCGCGCCTTGCCGTCCTCCTGCTCCTCTGCTGCGCATCCTCCGTCTGGACCGCCGAACCGGCCACCGCCGCCCCGGCCCTGGCGCCGGCGGCCACCGCGGCGGCCGCCAGCCCGGCCAAGGTCCTGGCCTCGCCCTACCAGCGCATCGAGATCGCCAACGCCCGCGCGCGGGTGGTGGTGGTGACCCAGCGGGCGGCGATCGAGCGTTTCGAGCTGCTCGACGTCCACCCGGTCGACCTGCCCAGTCACCTCGGCCGCGACGACGCCGCCTGGGGCGGCCCCGGCAAGGACGGCAAGCCGGCCCTGGCGGTGCTCTCCAACTTCTATTCCCGCGACCGCGACGCCGCCCTGCCCACCACCGTCAATCTGCACAGCCTGCTGCTGTCCGACCGTGCCGGCAGCCTAGTCTACGGCCTGGACGGGGCCAAGGACATCGCCCCCTGGACGGTGGCCGAGCAGGCCGCCGACCGCGTCACCCTGCGCTACGACAACCGCCGCGGCCTGACCTACGAGATGGTCTACGCGATGGACGCCCAGCGCCCCACCGTGGCCGCGCGTCTGACCGTGCGCAATGGCGGCAGCGACACCCTCACCCTCAATCCCGCCCTGGTGCCGATCAACGGCATCCACCAGGACTACCCCGCCGGCGAGGTCAGCCTGGTCGAGGTCGCCGACCACCGCGGCGGCGCCGGCGGCACCATGACCAGCTACACCGTGTCGCCGGGGTTCACCCAGCCCCTCACCGGCGGCGCCGACTGGCTGGCGCTGCGCAGCCGCTTCTTCGCCGCCTTCTGGACCCCGGGCAGGCTGGCGGTCGAGGGCGGCGCGCCCGCCCCCGAGGTGGTCCAGCCGGTCGCCACCGGTCCCGGCGCCACCGGGCCGGTCGCCGCCGGTCCCGCCTTCGCCAGCGGCGGCTGGAAGGCCGATGCCAAGGGCTACACCGCCGCCAACCAGGCCTTCCTCAACGTCACCTGCGACCCCCAGGTGCTCAAGCCCGGCACCCGCCTGGTGCAGGAATGGTCGCTCACCGCCACCTCGCTGCGCAAGGCCGACCTGGCGCTGCTCGACAAGAGCGAGCAGGGCATCGAATTCACCGGCTCGTTCTACAAGTTCTTCCGCATCCTCACCGAGGCCCTGACCTGGATGCTCGACCTGATCGTCAAGCTGGTGGTCAACTACGGGGTGGCGGTGGTGGTCCTGACCCTGCTGATCAAGGCCGTGCTGTTCAAGCTGACCTTCAAGCAGCACGAGAGCATGATCAAGATGCAGAAGCTCGCGCCCGAGCTCAAGTACCTGCAGGAGCAGTACAAGGACAACAAGCAGATGATGGCGCAGAAGCAGATGGAGTTGTGGAAGAAGCACGGCGTCAACCCGCTCGGCGGCTGCCTGCCCATCCTCATCCAGATCCCCATCTTCATCGCCCTCTACCAGGCCTTCCAGTACAGCGCCGACATGCGCGGCTCATCCTTCCTGTGGGTCCACGACCTCACCCTGCCCGACCAGATCTGGGGCATGCCGATCTCGTTCCTGGGCGGCTGGGTGCTCTCGCTCAACCCCCTGCCCCTGATCTACATCGGCGTCAGCGCCTGGATGAGCTTCAGCATGCCGATGACCACCAGCACCGATCCGACCCAGGAGCAGATGGCGAAGATGATGCGCTGGATGCCGATCGTGTTCGGGGTGATCTTCTACAACATGCCGTCCGGCCTGGTGCTGTACTTCACCGCCAACGCGGTGCTGTCGACCCTCGAGATCAAGTGGATCCGCCGCCGCCTGGGGGTCGACGCCCCCAAGCCGGCCAAGGCCTGAGCGGACGGCGCTGGCCAGCGCGTCCCGCCCCCTAACCTCCCCGCACCCATGCGCCTGCGCCGGCTGGAGACCTTCGGGTTCAAGTCCTTCGCCGACCGCCTCTCCTTCGAGTTCGAGGACGGGGTCACGGCGGTCATCGGCCCCAACGGCTGCGGCAAGTCCAACGTCGTCGACTCGATCAAGTGGGTGATCGGCGAGCAGAGCGCCAAGGCCCTGCGCGGCGAGGAGATGACCGACGTCATCTTCAACGGCTGCGCCAGCCGCCGGCCGCTGTCGCACTGCGAGGTGACCCTGGTGATGGACCGCCTCGCCCATGCCCTGCCCGGGCTGGACGGGGACGAGGTGGCGATCACCCGGCGGCTCTTCCGC
>JAKLKR010000250.1 GCA_023150565.1 Planctomycetota bacterium | reverse complement strand
AGCGTTCGGCGAAGCCGGGCCGGGCGGTGAGCGCCGGCGACAGCACCTTGAGCGCCACTTCGCGCTGGAGCTGGATGTGCACCGCGCGGTGGACCACGCTCATCGAACCGCTGCCGATCGGTTCGAGGATGCGGTAGCCGGGCACAGCGATGCCGCGCAGGTCGCGCTGGGGGTGGGTGGCAGGTCGGCGGGGGGCGATGGTCATGGGCAGGGTGGGCAGTTGCCGGCACTGTCCGTGGCCATGTGAACGGCCGGGGTGGATCCCATGAATCCAATCTTAACCAACTACCCGCCATGGAGATGGGCCGTGGTTCTTCCCCGCTTGCCAACGCCGTCTTCACATCCCGGGCGAGCATGGCCGGCCAGCCCCAGGAGCCCTTCCGCCCATGCGTCTGCTCGCCGCCGTCGTCACCGCCTCCCTCACCGCCGTCCTCTGCTGCGCCGACCCCAACGCGGTGCGCATCGACGGCTCCAGCACCGTCTACCCGATCACCCTGGCGGTGGCGGAGCAGTTCGGCGCCAGCAATCCCAGCGCCCGCATCGAGGTCGGGGTCTCGGGCTCCAGCGCCGGCATCCGCAAGCTCATCGCCCGCGAGATCGACCTCGCCGACTCCTCCCGCCCGCTCAAGGAGGGCGAGGTCAAGGAACTGGCCGCCAACGGCATCGAGGTGATCGAGCTGCCGGTGGCCTTCGACGGCATCACGGTGTTCGTCAACCGGAAGAACACCGCCGTGGACCACCTCACCACCCGGGAGCTCAAGGCGATCTGGGAGCCGGAATCGCGCATCCAGACCTGGGCGCAGGTGCGCAAGGGGTGGCCCGACACCCCCCTGGCCCTGTTCGGGCCGGGCAAGGACTCCGGCACCATGGACTACTTCACCGAGGCCATCACCGGCAGGTCGCGTGCCATCCGCAGCGACCACACCGGCAGCGAGGACGACAACGAACTGGTCCAGGGGGTGGTCGGCAGCGCGGGCGGCCTGGGCTACTTCGGCTTCGCCTACTACCAGGAGAACGCCTCGATGCTGCGCGCCCTGCCCATCGATGCCGGCAGCGGGCCGGTGGAGCCCAGCCTGGAGACCATCCGCAACGGCTCCTACCGCCCCCTGTCCCGTCCGCTCTTCATCTATGTCAACGCCGCCTCCCTGTCCCGTCCGGTGATGGTGTCGTTCGTGCAGGACTACCTGCGCCAGGCGGCCAAGGTCTGCGCCGCGGTCGGCTATGTGCCGCTGCTGGACTCCGACTACGAGCTGGTGCGCCGGCGCTTCGCCGAGCGCGTGACCGGCAGCGTCTTCGCCACCGCCAAGCCCGGTCAGAGCATCGACCAGGTGCTGGCCGCCGGACGCCCGGCGGCCAAGCCGGCCGCCGCCGCGGTCGCGGCGGCCGCGGCGCCACCCAAGCCGGCCCCCCCGGCCTGGAAGCCGAGCGCCAAGCCGGAGGAGATCGCCGTCCAGGTCGAGGCCCTGCGCAGCGCCAGCCTCGCCCTCGCCCGCGCCAGCCTGGATCCCGCCACCCCGGTCGAGGAGCTCGACCGGCGCGAGCGCGAGGTGCGCAGCCGCAGCGAATGGCTCAAGGCCCAGGGCGCCGGCGCCCCCCGTCCGCCGACGGTGGGCGACCTGCAGGCGGGAGGGGTCAAGCCGTGAACCCCGGTCGCCTGCTGGTCGCCTCGCTCGCCCTGCTCGCCGGCTGCGCCGGCGAGCGCCAGGCCGCCGCCCCCCTGCCGCCGCCACCGGTGGTGCCGGGCTCGCTGCAGGGCCACTGGGTCGCGGCGGACCCCGCCGACCAGGGCGGCTTCATCGAGGTCGGCGCCACCATGGTGGTGGTGCACCTGGCCGGCCTGCCCCGGCTGGCCGCCCCGCCCGACACGGTGGCGGCGGCGGCCAGCGGCGGCCGCCTGACCTTCGCCGACGGCCACCGGGTGTTCCTCTCGCGCACCGTCGAGCCGGTGTGTCGCGACCGCCCGCAGCTGGGCATGGCCGAGGTGCTGCACCTCACCGTCTACCGCCAGGTCGACGACGGCGGCGAGCGCAATGTCGGCCAGGCGCGGGCGCTGAGCCCACAGGCGGTGGCGATGGCGGCGATGGCGGCCCAGCTGGCGCCGGCGGCGGCCCCCGCCCCGTCCCCGGCGCCAAGCCCGGACCAGCGTTTCGCCGGCCGGGTCGACGAGCTCGGCGACGACGCCCTGGTGCGCGCCGGGGCCGAGCTGCGCCGGCTGCGGTCGGCCGGCGCACCTGCCGACCAGCTCGACCGGGCCTTCGCCCAGGCGGTGCAGCAGCGGCGCCTGGCGCTGCTCGACCTGCTCGACGGCGCCCGCACCCAGGGTGGCGGGCTGGAGCGCTTCGACCGCGACCTCGCCCGCCTCGACGGGTTCCGCGCCGCGGTGCAGGACTGGCGCCATGCCCAACCCTGAGCCCCGTCCGCAGCGGTCGAGTCCCTAGCCATGCCGCGCACGCGCGTGTCCGGCAGGGTGTCGCCGGTGGCCACCCCGCTCCCGCTCCCGGCCCCCGCCCCGGTCTCCAGCCTGCTGGCGCGTTTCCCCAGGCGTTACGACACCGGCAACCTGCCGGTGCTGCTGGTCGATGGCGATCCCTCGGCGCGCGCCCTGTTCGCCGAGGTGATGGCGGTGATCGGCCATGTCGTCACCAGCGCCGCCAGCGCCGAGGCGGCCGACCGCCAGCTTGCCGCCGAGCCCGGCACCCGCGTGCTGCTGATAGCGATCGACGAACCGGGGGCGCTGGAGCTGGTGCGCCGGGTGCGCCGCCAGGCGGGCAGCTACATCTACATCGTCGCCCTGACCCGCCGCCATGACCGCGCCGAGGCCAACCTGGCCTTCTCGGCCGGGGCAGACGACCTGCTGGTCAAGCCGTTCCTGATCGAGGTGCTGGTCTACCGCCTGCAGGTGGCGGCGCGCATCGTCGCGCTCGAGGACGGCCTGGCGGCGCGCAACCGCGTGCTCGAGGAGGCCGACCTGCGCTACCGCGAGGACCTGGCGGCGGCGGCGCGGGTGCAGCAGGCCCTGCTGCCGGCGCAGGATCTCGACCTGCCCGGGCTGGCCACCGCCTGGCGCTACCGGCCCAGCTCCCAGCTCGGCGGCGACCTGCTCAACCTGGTGCCGCTGTCGCCCCGCCACCTCGCCTTCTGGGTGATCGACGCCAGCGGCCACGGCCTGCCCCCCTCGCTGCTGGCGGTGCAGGCCAACCGCTTCCTGGTGCCGGCCGCGGGCCAGGCCACCCTCAGCCGCCGCGGCGCCCAGGTGGTGCCGGCGATCGAGGTGGTCGAGGGCCTAAACCGCCTGTTCCCGATGGATGCCCGCACCCGGCTGTATTTCACCGTCTGCTACGGGGTGGTCGACCTGGACAGCGGCGAGGTCGATCTGGCCTGCGCCGCCCATCCCGGGCCGATCATCGTGCATGCGGACGGCAGCTGGAGACAGGTGCAGGCCCGCGGCATGGCGATCGGCTGGCTGCCGCCGGGACGGGCGCAGTTCTCCGCGCACCGGCTGCGGCTGGAGCGCGGAGACCGCTTCTACGTCTTCTCCGACGGTCTGATCGAGGCCAACAACCTCGCGATCGAACCGTTCGGAGTCGAGGCCCTGGGCGGCCTGCTGGCGGCGCACCACCACCAGCCGCTGGCCGCCGGGATGGCCGAGGCCGAGGGGGCGGTGCTGGCCTGGGCCGCCGACGCCCCCGCCGAGGATCTCGACGACCTCTCCTTCCTCGCCATCGAACTGACGGCCGGATGAGCGGGCCAGGTGAATCGCCGGCTGTATTGCCTTAACATTCCGCGGGATAGAAGGATCGGTCCCATGCGCTCGGTTCTTCTGTCTCCTGCCGACCATCCCTGCGACGATGCCGCGGTGGCGGCCCTGTTCACCGCCCTCGGCGCCGCCGAGGCCGAGCGCAGCGCCGGCGAATGGCAGCTGCTCGACACCCCCGACCTGCGCCTGTGGAAGCGCGACCTGCTGCTGGTGCGCCGCCCGCACGGCCTGTTCCTGCACCGTCGCGCCCATCTCGCCGAGGACGACGCCATCGCCAGCCTGGAGGCCCGGCGCATGCCGCCGCGCCTGCTCGCCGGCTGGCCGGCGGGCGAGCTGCGCCAGGCCCTGCGCCCGCTGGTCAAGGTGCGCGCCCTGCTGCCGCTGGTGAAGCTCGGCCTGGTGAGCTGGCAGGCGCGCGCCGGCGGGGTCCAGGCCGGGGTGAACCTGCCGGCGGGCGAGCAGCCGGGCCGGGCCTGGGCCACCATCGACGCCCCGCCCCGGCGCGAACGCGAACGCCTGGCGGCGGTGGCGGCGCTCACCGCCCTCGGCTGGAGCGAGGTCGGCGAGGAGCCGGTGGCGGTGCTGGCCGACGAGGCGGCGGCGGCGCGCCAGGTGCGCGAGCCGGAGTTCCCCGAGCCGCGCCAGGCCGCCGGCGAGGCCCTGCGCAGCGCCCTGCTCGCCACCCTCGACCTGCTGCCGACGCTCGAGGACGGCATCTCCCGCGACATCGACAGCGAATTCCTGCACCAGCACCGCGTGCTGCTGCGGCGCATGCGCAGCCTGACCCGCGCCCTGCGCAGCGTCGTCGACGAGACCTCGGCCGAGCTGGTGCTGGCGGTGCTGGCGGAATCCGCCCGCCGCACCAACCGCCTGCGCGACCTCGACGTGTGGCTGCAGGAGCGCGAAGCGATGGAGCGCGCGCTGCCGCCCGGCCTGCGCGCCGGGCTGGAGCCGCTGTTCGCGGCGGTGGCCGCCGAGCGCGCCGACGAGCGCAGGGCGGTGGCGGCCTGGCTCAAGGATCGCGCGCGCTGGGACCGTCTGGCCGCCCTGCGCCTGCTGCTGGCGGGCGACGTCGGCCGGGGCGACGACCACGACCGGCCGCTCGCCGCGCTCGCCGCCCAGCGCACCTGGAAGGCCTGGCGCACGGTGGCCAAGGCGGTCAACGGCCTCGACGAGGACGCCCCGGCCGAGGCCATCCACGAGGTGCGCATCCTGTGCAAGCGCCTGCGCTACCTGCTCGACGCCTGCGGCCACCTGACCGCCCCCGCCGACCAGGACGACCTGCGCCGGCAGCTGCGTTCGGCCCAGGAGCAGCTCGGCGACTACAACGATGCCGCGGTGCAGCAGGACTTCCTCATCCCGCGCGCCACCGCCCCGGGCACCCCGCCCGAGATCGCCGCCACCGCCGGCGCCCTCGCCGGCATGCTCGAGCACCGCCGCCGTGGCGCCCTGCCGGGGCTGCTCGCGGCCCTCTCCGACCTCGCCGCCCCGCTCACCCGCACGCGCTACCGCCGTCTCTTCCGCCAGGCCGGCGATGACGGCTGACCGCGTCGCCGCCTGCCCATTCCTGTGCCGCCGCGGCCGCCTGCTGGTGCTGCTGGTGACCACCCGCCGCGGTGGCCGCTGGGTGCTGCCCAAGGGGCGTTTCGAGGAGGACCTGTCGCAGCGCCAGGTGGCCGAACTGGAGGCGTTCGAGGAGGCCGGGGTGCTCGGCCGCGCCCACGGCCGCGCCGGCAGCGCCACCGTGACGGTGGGCCGCCGCACCCTGCGCCTGGCGGTCTACCCGCTCGAGGTGAAGCGCCTGCTGCGCTCCTGGCCCGAGGCGGGCGAGCGCCGGCGCCGGGCG
Organism: Planctomycetota bacterium; assembly: GCA_023150565.1. GTDB lineage: Bacteria > Planctomycetota > UBA11346 > UBA11346 > UBA11346 > JAKLKR01. Next base: position 2,045 of record JAKLKR010000250.1, on the reverse strand, counting down.
GTGGCGGTGGACCAGCTGGAATCCATCGCCATCGACCCCGGCTGGATCCGCTGCATCCGCCGGCTGGCCCAGCTGCGCTGCATCGACTGCACGCAGGCCGGCCTGGCGATGTGCCGGCCGGCCCCGCTCCGCCGCCAGGTTCAGGGATCGGCGGCCAGGCGCAGGCCGACGAAGGGCTTGCCGTAGCTGGCCAGGCCTCCCTGGCGCAGGTCGGCACGGCACTGGTCGCCCTGGCTCATCCAGGATCCTCCGCGCACCACCCGCTGCGAACCCTCGACCGGCAAGGGATCGACCGCCTCCTCGGCGGAATAGGGGACGAAGGCGTCGGCGCACCATTCGCCGACGTTGCCGAGCAGGTCGTGGAAGCCGCCGCCATCGGCCGGCCGGGTGCCGACCGGATGGGTGCGGTCGCCGGCATTGCCGCGGTGCCAGGCGATGGCATCGGCACCCTGCCCGGCCACCGCCAGGCGGCAGGCCATCTCCCATTCCGCCTCGCTGGGCAGACGGGCGGGGAAGCCCGGGCAGCGCGCACGCAGGGCGCGCAGGAAGCCCTGGCAGTCGTTCCAGCTCACGTTCTCGACCGGCAGGGTGGCGCCGAACTGGTAGCTCGGGCGCGCGCCGGTGACCTCCTGCCACAGCGCCTGGGTGACCTCGGTCTCGGCCAGCCACCAGCCGCGGGTGAGCTGCACGTCGTGGGCGGCCTCGTCGGCGCGCTCGCCGCCCATGCGCAGGCGTCCGGGCGGGCAGGCGCGCAGGCGGACCTGCTGCGTGCCCACCGCCAGCACCGCCCAGCGCCCGGCGGCATCGCGGCCGCTGGCCGCCGCCCAGGCCGGGGCGCCCGGATCCCAGGACGCCGCCTGCGGGCCATGCAGGCGGGCGCGCCAGCGCTGCACCTCGGCATCCCCGGGTCCGGCCAGCCGTTCCAGCTCGGCGAGCGCGGCCGCTGACGCCGGACCGCCGGCGGCCAGCCGTCGGCGGGCGGCGGCCAGGGCGCCCAGGGCCACCTGCCAGCGCTCCAGCTCGGGCCCCCCTTCGCCCAGCGCGCGCAGGCGCGCCAGCGCGGCCTCGGCCCCGGTCGGCGCCGGAGCGGGGGCGTCGAGCACGGCCAGCAGCGCCCGCAGGCGCTCGCGCTCGGCGGTGGTCTCGTCCAGGCGGGCGCGCCAGCGCACCAGGTCGCCATCGCCGGCCTCGACGCGCTGGGCGAGGCTGGCGAGGTCGGCGCGCAGCGCCGCCGGGTCGAGGCGCGGTGCGGGCTCGTCGAGCACCGCCAGGCGGGTGCGCAGCCCGGCCAGCACCAGGGTCTCGCGGTCGATGCGCGTGGTGGCGGCGGCGAGGGCGGGATCGGCGGGATCGACCAGCGGGCGCAGGCGCGCGCTGGCGGTGCGCAGGGCGGCCAGCCCGGCGGCGGTGAGGGCTCCGTCGCGGTCGCAGGCGGCCAGCTCCTGGCGCCGGGCCGCGAGGGTGGCGCGGAATTCGCCCAGACGCTGCCGCCAGCGCGCCGCCTCGGCGTCGTCGCCGGGGGCGGCCAGGCGCTCGAGGTCGCGCGCCAGCGCCTCCACCGTCGGCTCCGGCATCTCGACCTCGAGGTCGAGCATGCGCAGGCGGGCGCGCAGCGAGGCGGGATCGGCGGCAAGGGTGGCCAGGCGTACCGACCAGCGCTGCAGCTCGGCATCGCCGCCACCCACCAGCTGCTGCAGGCGCATCAGGTCGCGGGTCAGGCCGGCGGCTTCGGCCGGGCCGGCGGCGCCGTCGAGCAGGCGCAGGCGCTGGCGCAGCTCGGCCACCGCGCTGCGCGCCCCCTCCAGGCTGCGCTGCCAGCGTTCGCATTCCCCCGCGTCGGCGCAGCCCAGGGCGCGGTACTCGGCCAGGGCCTCGGCCAGCTCGCCGGCCAGGCGTTCGGGCAGGTTCGGCAGCTGGTCGATCAGGCCCAGGCGCAGGCGCAGGCCGAGGGCGCGCTCGCGCAGGGCGCGGAGGGCCTCGCTCCAGCGCGCGCTGGCGGCATCGACGCCCGCCAGCGCCTCCAGCTCGGCCAGCTGGCCGGTCAG
>JAKLKR010000024.1:22761-36794 GCA_023150565.1 Planctomycetota bacterium | reverse complement strand
AGGACGGCGGGACTCCCAGCGTGCCAGCCCGAGGCTCGGCAGAGGGCGGCGAAATCGCCGGCTTCGCCGGCCTCCCGATGCCGACCGCCCAAGGCCCGGCCGATGGCCGTCTCGGCCGCTCCGCCGGCCGCGGCACGGACGATGTACCGGCCGCAGACCAGCCGCTGGCGACGACGCCAGCGGCTGGCCATGGCCAGGCGCACGACCGCGACCAGCAGACCGGTGCCGGACAACATCAGCAGCAGCCACCATTCGCCCACCAACTCGCCAGCCTGCTCGATCCATCCCATGAGCGCGGGCATGGGCATCCCCAATTCGTGGAAAATGACCTGGAACTTCGGCACCACCATCACCAGCAGGAACCATGTCAGCGCCCCGACCAGCACGGTGGGCCAGAACAGGCTCGCGGCCATACGGCCGAGGGCGGCGGCGGTGCCGTCGTCCTCGGCCCAGCCTGCGCACCAATCCGCCAGCGCCGCCGGGCCGGCAACCAGCGCCGCTTCGCCAGAGGGGATGAGGGAGCCAGGCAGGATGCCGGCCCGCCGCAGCCCCCAGGGCAGGTTCAGCGGCGCATCGCCCGACATCAGGCCAGTCGCCGCGCGCACCCTCCAGGCCCAGCGCAACGGCAGATGAGATGCCAGATCGCGCAGGACGGTCGCGACGTCCCCCCGCTCCCGCACCGTACGGGCGAGGGCAGCACCGATGACGTGGCGGGGACGGGGCGCCAGCTCCGGCCACAGGAAGCGCATCACCACCCAGCTCCACTCCAGCGCCAGGGGCGCCAACGGCACCACCAGCAGCCAGGCGCTGACCGGCAGATCAGGCGTGCGGATGGAGGCAAGGCGGTCGTCGAACCATTCCAGGGCATCACGTACCGGCACCTGCCAATCGGCCGGCAGCCAGGCCAGCCATGACATCAGCGCACGCACCCAGCCCGCGCCATCGGAACCCCCGCCCCAACCACCGCCGAAGCTGTTCAACTGCTCGATGATGGAGACGAAGGGAAGCACCAGGGCGAAGGCCACCGCCGCCAGGGCGGCCAGCAGCAGCACCTGCCAACCCATCACCACCCAGGCGCCGTGCACGCTGGCACGGAAGCGCCGCAGGGCGTCGGCCTCGACCTGGTCCCAGGATGCCGACGGGGCGTCACGGCCGGGCAGGCCAAGATCGGCCAGACGATCCTCCAGGGTCCGGCCGGCGAGGGCCTCGCGGCGTTCCGCGCTGCAACGCCACCGGCTGACCAGCCACCAGGTCTTCCAGTCGCGCGCCGGGGAGGATGGCCGCCACCAGGGCCGATCATCGCCGCCCAGGCGGCCGTGCCGGGCGGCGCGCACCAGCCGCCACCAGGCTGCGGCGTGGTGCACCTCGGGCGAGTTGAGGTGCAGCAGGTGGCGGACCCCGGGGATCAGGGCGACCAGCCAGCAGGCCGCCCACGCCGCACCCGCCACCAGGAACTGCTCGGCCCCGGCACCGAGGACGAACACGGTGATGGCCGGCAGCTTGATGCCCAGCTCACGATAGATCTGCTCGAACACCGGCGCGAGGGTCAGCGACACCAGCAGGGCGCAGACAGCGAACGCCGTCATCAGCCAAGCGGGGTACCAACGCACCAGCAGGTAGAGCACCGGCGCCCGGCCCGTACCATCGGCGAGGCCGCGCAGCCCGGCGGCCGGGTCGGCGGCCCGGTCCAGGTCGTCGGCCTCGTCCCGGTCCACCAGCCGCCAGCGCCGCAGCAGGGCGGGTAGCGCCTGGCCGGCGCGCAGCGGCGGCGCCAGGCGGGCCGCCCAGGGGACGAGCGCGGGGTCGGCCTGGGCCAGGCGTTCCAGGGCCTCGGGCAGCGGCTCGCGGCCGCCCATGGCGAGGGCGAGGGCGGACAGCACCGCGGCACGGTCGCCCCGCAGCCACATGGGCTAGTGGTCGTCCTTGTCGCCGGCGCGGTGGCGCCGCATCATCACAAGGTCGGTCAGGGCCAGCAGCAGGGCGCTGATGACGAACACCACATGCAGCACGATCTGCCACAGGATGCCGCGGTAATAGGCGTCGGCGGCGGCGGTGTCGGCGAAGGTCATGCTGCCCACCGAGATGAAGGATTGCAGCAGCTGGATCGAGGAGATCCCGATCAGCGAGCTGGCGAGCTTGACCTTGATCGAGCCGGGATCGATGTGGTCGAGCCATTCCGGGCGGTCGGGATGATGGCCGATGTCGAGCTTGCTGATGAAGGTGGCGTAGCCGCCGATCACCACCATGGCGATCAGGTTGGCGACCATGGTGAAGTCGATCAACTCGAGGATCACCATCAGGAAGTGCTTGCCGTCGAGGGTGCCGGTCTGGGCGATGAGGTGCCACAGCTCGACCCCGAACTTCCAGCAATAGAAGGTCTGGGCGATCACCAGACCGATGTACATGGGCGCCTGCAGCCAGCGGCTGCTGAAGATCCCGCCTTCGATGATGCGTTCTGCGATGTTGGCCATGGGCGGGGGTGTAGGCCGGCCGCCGGCCTTCACAAGGCCGGGCGGACCGATGCCCCCTTCAACGGCGGCCCGGCCGTGCGGTTACAGCTCGTTGGCGATGCGCTTGTAACCGCGCACCAGATCCATGTTGGTGAGCGCCACCGATTCCGAGAAGCTGGTCACGTCGGGATCCACGCGCGGGATGCGCGCCAGGTCGGCCTCGCCATGGATCGAGCAGGTCGAGGGCACGTGGAAGCCCTCGGGCAGGCTGCAGCGTTCGACCACCGCGTTGTGGCGGATGACGCTGCGCGCACCGATGGTGCAGTTGAACACCACCGCGTTGAAGCCGATGAACACGTGGTCGCCGATGCGGCAGGGGCCGTGCACGATGGCGCGATGGGCGATCGAGGTGAATTCGCCGATCTCGACCCGCCCGCCGGCCTTGGAATGGATCACCACCCCGTCCTGGATGTTGGATCCGGCACCGATCACCACCGGCTCCATGCCACCCCGCTCGTCGACCTCGTCGGCACGGATCACGGCATAGGGGCCGACGAAGACGTGGTCGCCAATCACCACCTTGCCGCAGATGATGGCAGTCGGGTCGATGAAGGCGCTTTCGGGCACCACCGGCAGGTCGCCCATGGGGTTGCGGCGTATCATGGCCGCCTTTGTGGCTGGCGGCGGCCGGGTGCCAGCACCACCTCCGTACCGACCGCCATGCGGCGCCCGGTTGGCCATCCCCCGCCATGCATGCCACGCAGGTGACAAGCCTCGGGCGTGGCCATGATGGCGGCAGGAGCTTCCCATGGCAGTCACCCCGTCGTCCGACCTGCTCGCCCAGCTGCGCTGGCGCTATGCCACCAAGCAGTTCGATCCCGCCCGCCCGGTGGCCCCGGCCACCTGGGCCGCGCTCGAGGAGGCGCTGGTGCTGACCCCCTCGAGCTACGGCCTGCAGCCCTACCGCTTCGTGGTGGTGACCGACGCCGCGCTCAAGGCCCGCCTGCGCCCGGTGTCGTGGAATCAGGCCCAGATCACCGACTGCTCGCACCTGGTGGTGTTCACCATCCTCAAGGGCATGGGCCTGCCCCATGTCGACCGCTTCACCGACCGCATCGCGGCGGTGCGCCAGGTGCCGCGCGACAGCCTGGCCGGCTACCGCTCCTTCATGGTGCGCGACCTGGTCGACGGCCCGCGCGCGGCGATCATCGACGAATGGGCGACCCGCCAAGCCTACATCGCGCTCGGCAACTTCATGACCGCCGCCGCCCAGCTCGGGGTCGACACCTGCCCGCTCGAAGGCATCGAGCCGGGCCGCTACGACGAGATCCTCGGTCTCACCACCCACGCCACCGTGGTCGCCTGCGCCGCCGGCCATCGTGCCGCCGGCGACAAGTACGCCGCCCTGCCCAAGGTGCGTTTCGCCGCCAGCGAGCTGATCGACCACCGTTGAGGGCTTGCGTCCATGATTGTTATCGTTAGATAACAATCATGCGCCTGCCGACCCGCCTGAGCGACCGCCTCGCCAACACCCGCTTCCTGGCCCTGGCCGGGGAATGGCTGGCGGGCGTGCTCGCCGCCAGCCTTCCCCACCAGACCGCGATCGCCTCCGATGCCGCCCCCGACGCCCCGATCGAGGCTCGCCGGGCGGTGGTCGGCGGCGTGGTCATCGCCAGCGCTGGCGGCAGCGGGGCCGAGATCGGCAGCCAGCTCGGCGCCCGCTTCCGCAGCGAGATCGGCAGCCTGCTGCCGCTGATGGACATCCGCTCGCGCACCGGCCATCTGACCAACCGCGCGCGCTGGCGGGCGCTGGAGCAGGCGGTGCCGGAGCGCTGGCGGGAGGAGATCCGCGCCACCGCCGCCGCCGCCGGGGTGGCGGAAGGCTCGCTCATCGCCGCCAACGTGCTCACCGACACCCAATGCTCGGCGCTGGTGTCGCCGCCGCTCGACGGGCGCCCATTGATGGTGGCGCGCAACATGGACTTCTTCCCCGCCGCCGCCCTGGGCCCCGGCACGGTGGTGATGGCCCTGCGCCCGGCCGGGCGCCACGCCTTCGTCAACGTCGGCTGGCCGGGCCTGGCCGGAGTGGTGAGCGGCATGAACGATGCCGGCCTGACCGCCTGCGTGCTGCTCAACCACCAGGGCCGCGCCCGCTGCGAGGGCATGCCGGTGCTGTTCGCCCTGCGCACCCTGCTGGAGGACTGCGCCTCGCTCGACCAGGCGCTCGCGGCGCTCGCCGCGACCCCGGTCGCCAGTCCGCACTACATCCTGCTCGCCGACCAGGCCTCGTCGGCGCTGGCCTGGCACGACCGCGACGGCTTCCATTCCCACCGCCCGGAAGCCGGCTGGCTGGCCTGCTCCAATGGACCGCGCACCGCGGACGGCATGCCCGACGACGACCGCGGCACCCGCCTGCGCCAGCTGGGGCGCGGGGTGGCGCCGGCGGAGGTGGATCCGGCCTGGATGCGACGCAGCCTCACCGCCACCTACCTCGCCGGCATCAACGCCCAGGCGATGCTGTTCGTGCCCGCGACCCGCCGGCTGGAGCTGGCCACCGGCACCGGCCTGCACCCGGCCGCCCTGCAGCCCTGGCACGGCCTCGACTGCGCCCCCCTGCTGGCGGGCGGGGATCCGGCCGGGACGACGGTGGCGGACCTGCCGGCGGCGGTGCCGCTGCCGCGCTGAGCGGCCCCCACCCTCAGGTCCTGAAGTGTTCCTTGTCGACCGGCTTGGTCGCCAGCTCGATCATGAAGGTATCCGGAAAGCTGGGATCGGCGGCGAATTCGCAGGCGATGCTGATGGTGTCAGGAGGGTTGAAGAGCTGGATGGGATGCCCGACCAGCACCGTCGGGGTGCTGATGTCGAAGCGGTAGGCGGTGCTGGCGAGCAGGCGCTTGGCGCCGCCGCCGACCATGTTGGCGATCTCGCCGATGCCGTCCTGGATCATGTCCTTGGTCAGATGGTCCGGCTCCTCGCCGAGCAGGGTCGAGACGATGCGGCGGGCCAGGCGCTCGGGGAAGCTCACCACGCAGCTGCCGGTGACGCCCTTGGCCAGGCCGATGACCCCGGCGATGTCGCCGTGCATGATCGGGCTGGTCTTGAGGAACAGCCGTTTGCGTTCGGGCTTGAGCCCCGCCATCACCGTCATGCATTCGAGGGTGGCGACCAGGAAGGGGTTGAGCAGTTGGACGTCGACCGTCTTGGCCATGGGGATGCCCATCGTGTCCTGGCGCCGGTCACCCTCAACGGGGAAAAGCGTTGCACCCGCGAGGGGCCGCCCAGACAGTCCCTACCCCCTGGGACATGCCGTGAGCCTCGACACCTTCCACGTCCTGACCAGCCAATGCGATGGCGTCACGGTGGTGCATTTCCTGCTCGACGAGCAGGGGCAGGCAGCCCTCGACCCCGTACGCCACTACTTCGCCGCCGCCTTCCTCGACCACACCGCCGCCTGGTCGCGCCTGGTCATCGACCTCACCGGGGTCGCCACCCTCGACTCCTCGTGCCTGGGGCCGCTGGTGCAGAAGCTGCGCCTGGTCCAGCAGGCCGGCGGCCGTCTGGCCCTGACCGGGGTGCGTTCGCCCGCGCTCGAGGAGATCCTCGCCCTCACCCGCTTCGACAAGGTCTTCCCCATCACCCGCACCCGCGACGAGGCGGTGGCGCTGGTGCGGGCCTAGGTCCAAACCTCCCCATTGCCAAACCCGGGTCCGGCGTATGCTTCGCCGCCCCGTTCGAACCAAGGTATCCTCATGGCTGTCCGCATCCGCCTGTCCCGCATCGGCCGCACCCACCGCCCGTACTACCGCATCGTCGCCATCGACGGCCGCTGCCACCGGGAAGGTGAGGCCAACGAGATTCTGGGCTCCTACGATCCGCTGAAGAGCGAAAAGAACATCGAAGTCCAGGCCGACCGCCTGGAGGCGTGGGTCAAGCAGGGCGCACTGGTCAGCGAGGCGCTGTCCAAGCTGCTCAAGCACCACGGCCACGCAGTCCCCACCGCCGGTGGCACCAGCCGCAGCAAGGAAGGCAAGGGCCCGGCCAAGAAGGATGGCAAGGTCTTCGCCAAGGCCACCCGCCGCCAGGTGCGCAAGCACGCCGCCAAGCTCAAGGGCGAGGCCAAGGCCAAGCTCGCCGCCGAAGCCGCCGCCAAGGCCGCTGCGCAGCCGGCCGCCGAAGCCGCCGCCGAAGCCCCCAAGGCCTGAGCCGCACCCATCCCTGATGCGACGAGGCCGGGCGGCATCCGCCCGGCCTCTGCCGTTTCCGGACCCCGCCCATGACCGCCGAGCGCACCCGATCCGTCGACCTCCAGGGCCTGGAGGTGCCGTTGGCCGACTTCGTCGGCCAGCCGCCGACCTCGGTCGACCACGCCCTCGGCCCGTTCATCGCCCGGCGCTGCCGCATCCCGCTCACCGACCTGCGCGGCTACCGCATCGAACGCCGCAGCCTGGACGCCCGCCAGAAGCCGCGCCTGCGCTTCCTCTACCACCTGGTGGCCGAGGTGCGCGAGGACAGCCCGGTGCAGGAGGGCCATGGCGTCACCGTGCTGGCGGCGCCGCCCGCGCACGATGACGGCCTGGCCAGGCTGCCGCTGCTCGCCGACCTGCCCCGCCAGCCGCTGGTGGTGGGCACCGGTCCGGCCGGGCTGATGGCGGCCTACCTGCTCGCCCTGCACGGCTGCCGGCCGCTGGTGCTCGACCGCGGCCGCGACGCCGACCGCCGCACCGCCAACCTGGCGCGCTTCCACGCCACCCGCGCGCTCGACCCCGACAGCAACTACCTGTTCGGCGAGGGCGGCGCGGGCACCTATTCCGACGGCAAGCTCTACACCCGGGTCAAGGACCGGCGCATGCGCTTCCTGCTGGAAGCCTTCGTGGCCGCGCGCGCGCCCCGCCACATCCTCTGGCGCCACCACCCGCACATCGGCAGCGATCTGCTGCCGCACATGGTCAAGCGCCTGCGCCGGCAGATCGAGGCCTGGGGCGGCAGCTTCCGCTGGGACAGCGAGGTCGAGGACGTGGTGGTCGCGGGCGGCCGCTGCACCGGGGTGCGCCTGCGCGGCGGCGAGGTGCTGGGCGCCCCGCTCACCGTGATCGGCGCCGGCCACAGCGCGCGCGGACTGATCACCGCCCTGTGCCGGCGCGGGGTCGCGCACACCGCCAAGGGCTTCCAGCTCGGCTGCCGCATCGAGCACGACCAGCAGCTCATCGACCGCGGCCAGTACGGCTGCGTGAGCGGGGTCGACCTGCCCCCCCACCTGCTGGGGGCAGCGGAATACAGCCTGGTCAGCCGCCCCCCCGGCGGCCGCGCCGGCAGCGTCACCACCTTCTGCATGTGCCCGGGCGGCGAGATCATCGCCGCCACCAGCGATCCCGGCCAGCTCTCGACCAACGGCATGAGCCCGTTCGCGCGCTCGGGCCGCTTCGCCAATGCCGGGCTGATCGTCAACCAGGAGGTCGACCGCGGCGGCGACCCCCTGGCCGGCTTCGCGCTCATCGACCGGCTCGAGAAGGCCTGCTTCGCCGCCGGCGGCGGCGACTATTCCTGCCCGGCGCAGAGCGCGCTGGGCTTCGCCCGCGGCGAGGCCGGGGCGCGGCCGGGCGCCACCAGCTACCGCCTCGGCCTGCGCCAGGCCCGCCTCGACCAGCTGCTGCCCGATCCCACCGTGCGCGCCCTGCGCGAGGCGCTGGCGTTCTTCGAGCGGGTGATCCCCGGCTTCCTCACCCGCGGCACCCTGGTGGGGATCGAGGCGCGGGTGTCGAGCCCGGTGCGCTTCGAGCGCGACCCCGCCACCCTCGCCAGCTCGCTGCCCGGCCTCTACCTGGCGGGCGAGGGCGCGGGCTACGCCGGCGGCATCGTCAGCGCCGGCCTCGACGGCCTGCGCCTGGCCGAGACCATCCTCACCGGGGTGCCGGCCCGCCGCGGCAAGGGCGAGACCACCGGCGACGGACCCGACGCGGGCTGAAGCGCCATGCCCGGGCTGCTGCGCACCTACGCCGACCGGCGGCTGCTGGCGGTGCTCGCGCTGGGGTTCTCCAGCGGTCTGCCCATGCTTCTAACCGGCAACACCCTCAAGCTCTGGATGAGCGAGGCGGGGGTAAATCTTGCCACCATCGGCTACGCCGGCCTCATCGGCCTGCCCTACACCCTCAAGTTCCTGTGGGCTCCGCTGTTGGACGCCTGGGCCCCGCCCGGCTTCGGCCGCCGCCGCGGCTGGCTGCTGGCCAGCCAGCTGGCCCTGGCCATCGGCCTGCTGGCGATGGGTCAGCACGATCCCGGCCACGATCTCAAAACTCTCATCATCCTTGCCGCCCTGGTGGCGCTGTGGAGCGCCACCCAGGACGTGGTGGTGGATGCCTACCGTCTCGAAATCCTGCCACCCGAGCGCCTCGGCGCTGGTGCCGCGGTGGGCATCCTCGGCTACCGCCTGGGCATGCTCGCCGCCGGCGCCGCCGCCCTGCTCGTGGCCGCTGCCTGGGGCTGGCGCATCACCTACGCCCTGATGGGCGCCGGCATGCTGGTGGGGATCGCCGCCACCCTGGCCATGCCCGAGCCGCCGGTGGCGGCGGCACCACGCACCCTGCGCGAGGCGGTGGTACAGCCGCTGGCCGACTGGTTCGCCCGCCACCGCTGGAGCGGCGGGCTGCTCATCCTCGGCTTCGTGTGCATCTACAAGCTCGACGACGCCCTGGCCCAGGCCCTGGTGATGCCCTTCCTCCTGGACGCCGGCTTCACCAAGGACCAAATCGGCACCATCCAGGGTAGTCTGGGGCCGGTTGCCACCATCATCGGTGCGCTGGCGGGCGGCGCGGTGGTGGGTCGCATCGGGGTGGAACGCGCGCTGTGGGTGCTGGGCGCGGCCCAGGCGCTGGGGGTGCTCGCCTATGCCTGGCTGGCCTGGCAGGGCGGCGGACTGACCGCGCTCACCGTCACGGTATGCATCGAGAACCTCGGCGCCGGGCTGGGCACCGCGGCCTTCATCGCCTACCTCATGGGCCGCTGCAACCCGGCCTTCGGCGCCACCCAGTACGCCCTGCTGTCGAGCCTGATGGGCGCCGGCCGCACCCTGCTGGCGGCGCCGGCGGGGGCGCTGGTGGTGCAGCTCGGCCTGTCCTGGCCCGCCTTCTTCCTGCTGTCGGCCGCCGCCGGCCTGCCCGGCCTGGCGCTGCTGTGGTGGGTGGCGCCGTGGCGGCGGCGGCCCGGCTGAACGACGGGTGCGGACGTCCGCCCGCGGCTCCGCCGCAGCCGCGCTCTCCTATTCCAGCGGCCGCTTGAGCCAGGACCAGAACCCGCTCGCCCGGTTGGTCAGGCTGCCGGCCTGCTCGGCGAGCTGGGCGCGGCGCATCGCCGCCGCCACCCGCACCTGGCCGGTGACCAGCAGGCCCTCCATCTCGTCGCCGGGGGCGCGGCCCTTCTCGCCGGTGCCGATCACCACCGGCAGGTCGAAGACCTCCTTGAGCACCGCCGGCAGGCCGGCGAGCGAGGCGGCACGGCCGACCAGGTGGATCTGCCCGGTCTGCGACAGGTAGCTGTGGTCGCGCAGGTCGCGCGCCCGCTCGCTGAAGAAGGTGCGCACCGCGTCGACGCAGGCGCGCGCCGCAGCCAGGCGGCGGTGGTCGCGCTCCTGCAGGTCGGTCCAGATCACCTGCTGGGCGCCCTCGGTATTGCCGCGGTGGCCGGCGGCGGCGACATCGATCTCGCGCTTGGCCTGCTCAGCCTGGTCGAGCGGCACCTCGAGCACGTCGGCGATGCGGCGGGTGAGGTCGTCGCCGCCGAAGGCGAAGGTCTCGACGTGGACCAGCTGCTCCTTGCGCCGCACCAGGAAGGTGGTGTGGCAGGCGCCGTGGTCGATCACCAGCGTGCTGCCGCGGCGCGGCAGGCTGCCCTGGATGCCGCGGTACAGCGCCACCGGCTGGGCGATGACCCCGTCGAGCTCGTAGCCCAGGCCGCGCGCCAGCTGCGCCAGCTCGGCGCGGTAGCCGCGACGGGCGGTCACCAGCAGGGCCTGGCAGGTGAGGTAGTGGCCGCGCTTGCCGAGCGGGTCGGGGACCTCCTGGTCGCCGTCGCGGCCGCGCACCGTCCAGCTCACCGGGATGGCGTCGACCACCTCGCCGTCGCCGCCGGTGCCGTGCTCCTTGGCCTTGCGCAGCGCCCAGTCGCGCTCGTGCTCGCTGATCTCGAGCTCCTGGCCGAGCTGGGCCCAGCCGACCTCGATCTTGGAGCGGAAGCCGGTGTCGGAGCGGCTGAGGAACAGCGACAGCGGCTCGATCCCGGCGCTGTCGGCGGCCATGCGCACCGCCTCGCCCAGGGCCTCGCGCCGGCCCTTGTCCGAGAGCTCGCCCCAGCGGCATTCGATCGCCTTGTGCGCCACCACCTTGTCGCCGCTGACCGGGTGCATCGCCGCGACCGTGGCCGAGACGCGGTGGCTGTGGATGCCGACCACCACCAGCAGGCGTTCGGGGGCGATGTCCATGGCTCAGCGCCCGGCCTGCTGGGCCGGGACCTGCGCTCCCGGCGCGTCGCGCAGGGTATAGAAGGCCTCCTTGAAGCGCACGTTGACCTCGGCGATGCGGTTGAGGTCGCCCTGGCCGCGCACCGTGCGCACCAGCTCGCGCGCCTTGCCGTCGGGGTCGACCCCGAAGCGCTCCTCGCCCGGGCGGCCCCACACCAGGCGCGCGCCCGGCCGGGTGCGCAGCACGATCCCGCGCGTGCCGACCTCGTCCAGGCGGTCGGCGAGCAGCACGTCGGTCACCAGCCCGGGCTCGATCTGGCCCTCGATGCGCTCCCACAGCGCGATCGCCTCGGCCACCCCGGCGCGGCCGCCGGCCTCGATCTGGCGCACCACCGGGCGGCGCGCCGCCGGCGCCGGCAGCACCCCGGGCAGGATGTGGCCCTCGCGGTCGATCCACACCCGCCGGCCGTCGGCCAGCATGCCGGGCAGGAAGGGCGTGCGCAGGCCGAGCTGGACCTCGGCCACCCGCACTAGGCGGCGGCGGTCGGCGGCGGGCTCGTGCACCAGGCGCACCTGGCGCACCTCGGCCACCCCCGGCAGCGCGCGCAGGTGCTCGACCAGGCGGTCGAGCACCCAGGCGTTGGGCTCGGCGAGGCGGTCGCGGTGCGGGAAGATGCCGATCCAGCGCATGAATTCCGCCTGCGAGACCTGGGGGCCGGCGATCCAGGCGGGGCGGATCTGGCCCACGCGCTGGGCCGCCGGGGCGCGCACGGCGCCGATCACGGTGGCGATCAGCACCAGCGCGGCGAGGGTGGTGGCGGTGATGCCCCACGGCGTCCACACCGGCGGACGACCGGCCGACACCCCCACCAGGGCGCTGTCGCCGGGCAGGTCTTCCGGGGCGGCCGCATCGCCAGCGGCGGGGGCGGCCTTGCGCCGGGCGCGCCGGCGGGTGGGCGGGCGCTCGCCGGCGGGCGCCGCCTTGCGCTTGCGGCGTTCGGCTGCCTCGACCAGCTGTTCGCCGGCATCGGCATCCGCTTCCGCCGCGGCGACCGGCTCCTCGACCTCGAGCGAGGCATGCCCGGCGGCGGCCGGCTCGGCCCAGTCGGTCCTGCTCACCGCTGCGCTCCCGCCAGCACGGCGCGCCCGGCGGCGCGCTGCACCAGGCGCTCGGCCAGCTCGTCGAAGCTGATCCCGGCGGCGGCCGCCGCCTTGGGCGTCAGGCTGGCCTGGGTGAATCCGGGCAGGGTGTTGATCTCGAGCACGGCGTAGCCGCCGTCGGCGGTGCGCATCAGGTCGGTGCGGCTGAGGTCGCGGCAGCCGCAGGCGCGGTGCGCCGCCACCGCCACCGCCGCCAGCTGGGCGGCGACCGCGGCGTCCTCGACCGGCACCTCGACGGTGTCGGCGCGGTGGTACTTGGCCTCGTAGTCGAACACCCCGCTGGCGGCGCTGATGACCAGCGGCGGCAGGGCGCGCGGCCCGGCGTCCTCGTCGACCACCGCCACGGTGTATTCCGGCCCCGGCAGGCGCTCCTCGATCAGGTAGCGGCGCCGGCCGACCTCGCGCAACAGTTCCTCGCAGGCGGGCAGCACGTGGCCCGGGTTGGGCACCATGCGCAGGCCCACCGAGCTGCCGTCGTCGGCCGGCTTGAGCACCAGCGCGCCCAGGTGGGGCAGCTTGAAGTCGGTCATGCGGAAGGGCGTGCCGAGGTCGATCTCGACCCCCCAGGGCACGCGGATGCCGGCCTGGGCGAGCACGCGCTTGGTCGCGGCCTTGTCCATGCACAGGCGGCTGGCGGCGGCGTCGCTGCCGACGAAGGGCACCCCCAGGCGCTCGAGCTCGTCCTGCAGCTGGCCATCCTCGCCGTAGGTGCCGTGCACGATGTTGAAGGCCACCGCTCCCGCGCGCAGGCGGCCGGGCTCGAGGCGGCCGGCGAGGTCGATCTCGGCCACGTCGTGGCCGCGGCGGCGCAGGGCGGCGGCGAGGGCGGCGCCGGAGCGGCGGCTGACCGCGGCCTCGCGGCCGGGGCCGCCCATGATGATGTCGATGTGCATGGCGATGGGTGCGGGTGCCGAGGGTGGGAGTGTAGGGCGGTTCAGGCGGCGGCCAGCTCGCGCGGATGGCGCTGGAGGTGGTCGGGGCAGGCCCAGGCCTCGACCTCCATCTCGAGCACCACGCCGCGTTCGTCCCAGGCGCGGCGGCGGATCAGCGCCACCAGCGCGGCGACGTCGGCGGCGCTGGCGCGGCGCTCCGGGTTGACGATGAAGTTGGCGTGCACCGGGCTGATCTCGGCCCCGCCCACGCGCGCGCCCTTGAGCCCGAGCTGGTCGATCAGACGGCCGGCGGGCAGGTCGCGCGCGGGGTTGCGGAACACGCAGCCGGCGCTGGGCAGGGCGAGCGGCTGGCTGGCGGCCTTGGCCTGCTTGAGGCGGGTGGCGGTGGCCTTGAGGCGGACGGGGTCGTCCTCGGCCAGCTCCAGCTCGCAGCCGAGGAAGGCGGTGCCGCGCGGCAGGCCGGAGGAGCGGTAGGCGGCGGGCAGCGCGGCGCGCTCCAGCCAGCGCGGCTCCGGCTCGCCTGGCAGCAGCACCTCGACCCGCGCCACCCAGTCGAGCAGCCAGCAGGTGGCGGTGCCGGCGTTCATGCGCAGCGCCCCGCCCACCGTCGCCGGCACCCCGGCCAGGCCCTCGGGCCCGGCCAGGCCCTCGGCGGCGCAGAAGGCCACCAGCTTGGCGAGGTCGTGCGCCCCGCCCACCGCCAGGGTGGCGCGCCCGCCCAGCCGGCGCAGCACGCTGCAGCCGGCGAAGGCCGCGCCCAGGCGCAGCACCGGCTCCGCCACCCCCTGGTCGCCGACCAGCAGGTTGGCGCCCCGCCCGAGCCAGCGGTGCGGTCCTGCCACCAGCTCCGCCAGGGCGCCACGCTCCTCGACCGTCACCAGCGACGCCGGTCCGCCGATGCGGAAGGTGGTGTGCTCGGCGAGCAGCACCTGCTCGCCGGTGCAGCCGGGGGGGAGGGCGGCGGGCATCGGCTCAGCCTTCCTGCGCTAGGGCGGCGGCCGGACGTTGGCGAAAAAAGTCGATCACGCGCGGCGCCAGCGCGCCCACGTCGCCGGCGCCCAGCACCAGCACGGTGTCCCC
>JAKLKR010000024.1:0-22751 GCA_023150565.1 Planctomycetota bacterium | reverse complement strand
GCGGCGGCGCGGTCGGCGCCGGCCAGCACGCTGCCGGCGCCGAGGTCGCCGCGCCGCGCCGCGATCGCCGCGCCCAGGCTGGCATGGCTGATGCCTGGCAGCTCGGCCTCGCCGGCGGCGTAGATCGGCAGCAGGGCGAGGGCGTGGGCCTGGTCGAAGGCGCTGACGAAGTCCACGAAGCAGTCGGCGGTGCGGCTGTGGCGGTGCGGCTGGAACAGCACATGCACCCGCCCGCCGCCCAGGCGCGCGGCGGCGATGGTGGCGCGCACCTCGGCGGGATGGTGGCCGTAATCCTCGACCACCCGCACCCCGCCCGGGCTGCCATGCACGGTGAAGCGCCGGCCGACGCGCTCGCAGCGCGCCAGGGCGGCGGGGTCGGCGGCCGGGCAGGCCAGCCGCGCCGCCGCCAGCGCCATCAGGGCATTGGACACCATGTGCGCGCCCGGTAGCGGGATGTCGAGCTCACCGACCGCGCCGGCCGGGCCGACCACCCGGCAGCGGCTGCCGTCGGCGCCCAGCTCGAGCGCATCGCAGTGCCAGTCGCCCTCGTCGAGGCCGACCCGCACCACCCGGCAGGCGACCCCGGCCAGCACCCGCTCGGACAGCCCGCGCGCCGGCACCACCACCGCGCCGGTGGCGGGGATGGTGTGCAGCCAGGCGTTGAAGGCGTCCTCGAGCGCGCGGAAGTGGCCGTAGTGGCGCAGGTGCTCGTGGTCGAGGTTGGTGAGCACCGCGATCTCGGGGCGCACGCGCGCGAAGCTGCCGTCCGACTCGTCGGTCTCGGCCACGAACAGCTCGCCGCGCCCGGCGCGGGCGTTGCCGGTGAGCGAGCCGACCGAGCCGCCCACCATCACCACCGGGTCGGCCCCGGCTTCGACCAGCAGGTGGCCGAGCATCCAGGTGGTGGTGGTCTTGCCGTGGCTGCCCGCCACCGCCACCGTGCGGTGGCCGCGCATCAGCTCGACCAGGCAGTCGCCGCGGCCGAGCACCCAGGCGCCGCGCGCGCGCGCCGCCACCAGCTCGGGATGGTCGGCGTGGACGGCGGCGGTGTGCACCACCACATCCGCGGTGGCGACGTGGGCGGGATCGTGGCCGACCGCCACCGGCACCCCCTGGGCGAGCAGGCGCTCGACGGCGTAGGAACGCTGGCTGTCGCAGCCCGACACGCTGGCGCCGGCGGCGCGCAGCAGGGGCACCAGGGCCGAAACCCCGGCCCCGCCGATGCCGACGAGGTGGACATGGCGGCCGCGGAAGACGTCGCTGATCATGGCGAAGGCTCCTGTAGGTTGGAAGGTCCGGTCGGTGACTGCCCACGCATCGGGTCAGCCGAACCGGCGCCTTTGGCGCCCGATCCGCCCAGCGGATCGCACGGCGAAGCCGTGGGTTCGGCGGCTGCCGACGCTTGCGGGGGGGCAGCGCCGCAGGCGCGTTCCTGGGGGGCCGAGGCCCCCCAGAAGGCCCCGTCGGGCGCAGCCCGGCGTCCCGCGCCAGCGGGGCTTCCGCCGCAGGCGGAAGGGGCCTGGGCAGACAAGCCGGTGCGGGCGAGGACGAGGTCGCGCCAGCGCGCGCGCGCGTCGGCGCGGCGGCCCAGGCGGCGCAGCCGGCGGGCCTGGCGCGCGCTGCGCATCACCAGCGCGGCGACGTGACGCGCCGCCTGCGGGCGGGCGAGGGCGGCGGCGGCCAGGCCCATGCGCGCGACTTGGTCGCGGTCGGCGGCCAGGCGCGCCAGCCAGGATGCGACCATCGCCGCGCTGGTGCTGGCCTGGGGCAGCAGCACCGCCCCGCCCACCGCCGCCACCGACCCGGCGTTGGCGGTCTGGTGGTCGTCGGCGGCCCAGGGCAGGGGCACGTACAGCGCGCCGATGCCGGCCGCGCACAGCTCGGCCACGGTGGTGGCGCCGGCGCGGGTGAGGGCGAGGTCGACCCGGCGGTAGAGCGCCGGCATGTCGTCGCAGAAGCCGTGCACCTCGGCGTCGATGCCGTAGGAGCGGTAGACCCCCTCGACCCGCCCGGCGTCCTGCTCGCCCGCCAGGTGGATGAGGTGCAGGCCGGGGATGCGCGCGACCTCGGCGGCGGCGCCCAGCACCAGGTCGTTGAGGCTCTTGGCCGCCAGGCTGCCGCCCACCACCAGCACGTTCAGGCGCTCGCCCCGCCCGCGCGGCCGCGGCGAAATCGCGCGCACCGGGTTGCCCAGGCGCACGGTGCGGCGGCGCGGCAGCCACAGCGCGGCCTCGTCGAACTGGGTCACCACCGCGCGCGCCAGGCGGGCGAGCAGGCGGTTGGTGCGCCCGGCGCGGGCGTTCTGCTCCATCACCACCAGCGGCCGGCCGGTGAGCGGGGCGATGATCCCCGGCAGCAGCGCGGCGTAGCCGCCCAGCGCCACCACCACCCGCGGCGGGCGCAGCACCAGCTCGCGCCAGGTGGCGAAGGCCTGGCGCGCCGAGGCGAGCAGCCAGCGCGGGTCGCGCGGGCGCGGGCGCGACAGCCCGAAGGGCAGCAGCGGGATGCCGGCGCCGGGCACCAGGCGCGCCTCGATGCGCTCGGGATCGCCGACCCAGCGCAGGTCGCCCTCGCCGCGCGCGCGCAGCGCCGCCGCCACCGCCAGCCCGGGCAGCACGTGGCCGCCGGTGCCGCCGCCGCAGAACAGCACGCCGGCGGCCTTAGGCATGCCCGGGCTCCCCGTCGTGCCAGGTCTTGCGCGTGCGCACCCGCGCGCCCAGACGCTGGCTGGTGCGCAGGAAGCCGGACTCCTCATCCGCCGCCAGGGCCTCCTGCTCGGCGCGCGCCACCGCGTCGAGGATGCCCACCAGCACCAGGCACACCATCACCGACGAGCCGCCGTAGCTGATGAAGGGCAGGGTCATGCCCTTGGTCGGCACCGCGCCGGTGGCCACCAGCATGTTGCCGAAGGCCTGGAACCCCAGCA
Source organism: Planctomycetota bacterium (assembly GCA_023150565.1). GTDB lineage: Bacteria > Planctomycetota > UBA11346 > UBA11346 > UBA11346 > JAKLKR01. Next base: position 19,825 of record JAKLKR010000024.1, on the reverse strand, counting down.
CCACCGTCGCCCCCACCGCAAGCAGGCGGTGGTGCAGGTCGCGCGCGCGCCAGGCGATGGCCAGGCCGACGCCGACCAGGGCGAGGAAGGCCGCTGCCAGCCCCAGCCCGCCGGTCATGCCGAACTCCTCGCACACCACCGCGAAGATGAAGTCGGTGTGGTGCTCGGGCAGGTAGTTGAGCTTGGCCGAGCTCTGGCCCAGGCCGACCCCGAACACCCCGCCGCTGCCGATGGCGATGAAGCTCTGCTTGAGGTGGAAGGCGGTCGGCCCGTCCAGGTGCATGGGGTCCATGAACGACAGCACGCGGTCGCGGCGGTAGCCCACCGACCACGCCGCCTGCCAGGCGATCAGCGGCGCCACCATCACCACCAGCCCCAGGTAGTACCACAGGTTGGCGCCGGCGAAGGCGATCACCGCGGTCAGCACCACCGCCATCACCACCACCGAGCCGAGGTCCTTGGTGGCGTAGACCAGGCCGCCGAGCAGCGCGAAGCCGATCAGGGGCACCAGCACCCCGTGCCACACCGCGCGCACCTTCTCGGCCTCGCGCGCGAAGTACCACGCCGCCCCCACCACCACCGCCAGCTTGGCCAGCTCGGCGGGCTGGAGGTTGACCGGCCCGAGGTCGATCCAGCGCCGGGCGCCGTTGACCTCGCGGCCCAGCACCAGCACCGCCAGCAGCGCGCAGGCGGTGCCGCCGAGGGCGAACAGCACCAGCAGGGGATGGCGCAGGCCGTCGGCGCCCAGCCTGACGCTCACCACCCAGGCGCCGGCCAGGCCGATGGCCATGGCGGCGGCCTGGACCAGCACCTTCTTGGCGCTGACCGCGGCGTTGAGGTCGCGGCCGACCATCGAGCCGGTGGTCGAGGCGATCATCCACAGGCCGAACCCGCACAGCAGGGCGACCAGGAACCAGAGGGCGTGGCGGAGGGCCATGGTCAGTGGACCTTGAGGGTGGCGATGGCGGCCAGGGCGGCGAGGGCGGCGATGATCCAGAAGCGCAGCACGATCTTCGATTCCGGCCAGCCGAGGTGCTGGAAGTGGTGGTGGATGGGCGTGCAGTGGAACAGGCGCCGGCCGCCGCACAGGCGCACGGTGAAGATCTGGATCGCCACCGAACCGGCCTCGGCCACGAAGATGATGCCCACCAGCAGGATGAGGAACTCCTGCTTGGTGCTGAGGGCGATCAGCCCGAGCGCGCCGCCGAGGGCCTGGCTGCCGGTGTCGCCCATGAAGACCTCGGCGGGCGAGCCGTTGAACCACAGGAAGCCCAGGCAGGCGCCGGCGATGGCGGCGCAGTACACCGCCACGTCCTGGCCGCCGCTGACGTAGTACACGCGCAGGTAGTCGGCGGCGTCGACCCGCGACACCAGGTAGGCGATGACCATGAAGGCGAGCGCAGCGATGAACACCGTGCCGCCGGCAAGGCCGTCGAGCCCATCGGTGAAGTTGACCCCGTTGGCGCAGGCGGTGGTGACGAAGGCGGTCCACAGCACCGCCCACAGCCCGAGATCGAGCGCCCATTCCACCGGCAGCAGCGGGAACTGCAGCTGGTGCACGCCCAGGCGCACCACGTAGGTGACGTTGTCGGCCATGGTCTTGCGGTAGCTGTCGGCGGGCAGGCCGGCGGGGTGGCTGTCGGGCAGCAGCAGGCCGGCCAGGCGCTCGTTGATCAGCCACAGGCCGATGCCGCAGCCCACCGCGGCGCCGACCTGGATGCCGAGCTTGACCCACAGCGGGGTGCCCTTGGCGCCCTTGAAGATCTTGGTGCGGTCGTCGAGGTAGCCCACCACCGCGAAGGCCACCGTGCCGGCGATCAGCAGCCAGGTGCGGAAATTGGCGGGGTCGCACCACAGCGCCGCGCTCGCCACGATGCACGCCACCAGCCCCAGCCCGCCCATGGTGGGGGTGCCCTTCTTGGCCTCGCGCATGGCGTCGACCACCGCCGCGCCCTGGTTCTTGGCCCCGGTCTCGCCGAACTTCATGCGCCGCAACCAGCGGATCAGCGGCGGCATCACCACCAGCATGAGCAGGAAGGCGGTGACCGCCGCCCCCACCGCGCGCACGGTGACGTAGTCGAGCAGGCGCAGCGGCCCCCAGTGCAGGCCCAGCCGCTCCGCCAGTTCCGGCAACAGGCTCAGCATGCCGCCTCCGCCGCCAGCAGGCCCTCGACCACCCGCTCCAGGCGCTGGCTGCGGCTGGCCTTGACCAGCACGGTGGCGGCCCCGCCGGCGGCGAGGAAGGCCCTGGTGCGCCGCACCGCGTCGGCGCAGTCGTCCGCCACCTCGGCGCTGCCGCCGGCGGCGCGGCTGCCGGCGGCGATGCCGTCGGCCTGGGCCCCCACCGCCACCACCGACAGGCCAAGAGCGGCGGCCTCGGCCCCGACCCGGCGGTGGCCGGCCTCGGAGTCGGCGCCCAGTTCGCCCATCGCCCCCAGCACCGCCAGGCGGCGCCCGGGGCGGGCGGCGAGCACGCGCAGGCCGGCGATCATGCTGGCGGGATTGGCGTTGTAGGTGTCGTCGAGCAGCAGGTGGGCGCCGCAGCGGCGCGGCACCAGCCGTCCGGCCACCGGCGCCGCCCGCGCCAGCCCGCGCAGGGCGTCGGACGGCGCCACCCCGGCGGCGACCGCGGTGCGCCAGGCGAGCCAGGCGTTGGCGCGGTTGTGGGCGCCGAGCAGCCCCACCAGCGCGGAGCCGGCGGGGGTGTCGAGCCGCACCCCGTCGCCCTGGTCGGCGCCGGGGACGGCTTCGCACATCCCGGTGGGGTGTGATGCATCATCGATCAGCGCCAACGCCAAACGCTGACGGTTAGCAAGTTCGAGGATCCTCGAAATGGTGGCATCGAGCCGCATGCCATGGTCGCGGCAGTGAACGGCAAATCCGTGCAGTCCAACGAAGGCCGGCGCTCCAAGTGGCAACTGTCCAAGCAGCTCGCATTCGCTCTCCACCACTCCACGCAAGCCACCAAACCCCTCCAAATGCTCGGGGCCGAAGCTTGTTACCACCCCCACCTGCGGCTGTACGGCGGCGGCCAGCACCGCCACCTCGCCGGGATGGTTGGCGCCGATCTCGATCACCGCATAGGCGGCGTCGGCGGGGGTGGCGAGCACGCTCAGCGGCACCCCCAGGTGGTTGTTGAGGTTGCCGGGGGTGGCGTGCACCAGCGCCCCGCCGCCGGCGCAGGCCGCCGCCAGCAGCGCCTTGGTGGTGGTCTTGCCGTTGCTGCCCGCCACCGCGATCCAACGGGTTTGCGCCAGCCGGCGCCGCAGCTCGCCGGCGAGGGCGAGCAGGGCGGCGGCGACGTCGGCCACCACCAGCACCGGCGCCGGCAGCGCCAGGGCGCGGGTGGCGAGCACCAGCGACGCCCCCGCCCCCACCGCGGTGGCGGCGAAGTCGTGGCCGTCGACGCGCTCGCCGCGCACGCAGGCGAAGATGCAGCCCGGCCGCACCGCCCGGCTGTCGAGGGCGGCGCCCTGCAGCTGCAGCGGCGTGCGCCCGCCCAGCCAGCGGCCGCCGGTCAGGCGTTCGGCCAGGGCGGGCTCCAGCTCCCACGGGGCGGGCGGGACGGCGGGTGTGGTTGCAGGGGTCACGCCGGTCGCTCCAGGGTGCGCACGAAGTCGCGGTCGCTCCACTGCCGCACCTGGCCGCGGATGGTCTGGGTGGTCTCGTGGCCCTTGCCCGCCACCGCCACCACCCCGTCCACCCCGGCGAGGGCGCGCGCGCGCAGGATGGCGGCACCGCGCTCGTGCTCGGCCTCGGCCTGCGCGTGCCCGGCCAGCCCGGCCAGCACCTGGGCGGCGATCGCCGCGGGATCCTCGGAACGGCTGTTGTCGGTGGTCACCACCACCACGTCGGCGGCGGCGGCGGCGCGGCCCATGGGCGCGCGCTTGGAGGGGTCGCGGTCGCCGCCGCAGCCGAACACCAGCGCCAGGCGGCGGCCGGGGTGGGCCTCGCGCAGCGCCGCCACCAGGTTGGCGATCGATTCCGGGGTGTGGGCGTAGTCGACGTAGGTGAGCGGCTCGCGCGCCAGCAGCTCGAAGCGGCCGGGCGGCGGCGGGGCGGCGGCGATGCGCCCGCAGGCCAGTTCACGGGGAACCCCCATGGCCTCGGCCATGAGCAGCGCGGCGGCGGCGTTCCAGGCGTTGAAGGCCCCCGGCAGCGGCGTCGGCAGCTCGCCCCCGTCGAGGGTCCAGCCGGCGCCGCGGCGGGCCAGGCGGGCGCGGCCGAGGGCCACCGGCACCGCCCCGGCGCAGCGCGCCGCATGCAGGAACAGCGCCGCGCGGGCGTCGTCGGCGTTGACCACGCAGGGCGCGCCGGGTGCGAGCAGGCGCACCGTGCGCAGCTTGGCCTGGCAGTAGGCGGCGGCGGTGCGGTGGTAGTCGAGGTGGTCGTGGCCGAGGCCGGTGACCGCCAGGGCGGCCAGGCGCAGGCCGGCCAGGCGGTGCTGGTCGGCGCCGTGCGAGGACGCCTCCAGCGCCACCCCCGGGCAGCCGGCGGGCAGGCCGGCGAGGAAAGCGTGCAGTTCGTCCGGCGGTGGGGTGGTCTGGGAGTTGGGGCGTTCGCTGACGCCGTCGTGCCAGCCGACCGTGCCGACGCGCGCCGCCCCCGGGCCGAGCGCCGCCGCCAGGAAGTGCACGGTGGTGGACTTGCCCTTGGTGCCGGTCACCGCCGCCAGCGGCGGGCAGCGGCGGTCGAGGCCGGCGGCGGCAGCCGAGGCGCGGGCGAAGGTCCAGCGCGGATGGACGGTGCGCAGGCCGCCATGGCTGCGTGCCGCCACCACCGCGGCGCCGTTCGCCTCGGCCTCGCGGCTGTGCACCGGGTCGTCGCCCTGCGACACGAAGGCGTCACCGGGATGCGCCCGGCGGCTGTCGCGCGCCACCCCCGCCAGCATGGCCGGGCAGGCCCCGTCGAGGGCCTGCCCGCGGAAGAGCTCGGCGGCCGGGATCACGGCTGCCCCCGCAGGCCGGCATGGGTCAGGGTCCCGGCCGGGCGGCCGGACGCGCGCGGCGGTGCGGCGGTGGGCAGCGACGGCCCGGCCTGCCTGGCCGGCTTGCCCGGCTTGACCGGCTTGCCGTCCTCGGCCACCGCCTCCGGGCGCTTGGGCACGCGCAGGTGCTCGAGCGACTCCTGCAGCACCTTCTGCACCACCGGGGCGGCGGTGTCGGCGCCGAAGCGGCCGTTGCGGCTGGGGTCGTCGACCACCACCAGGCAGAGCAGCTCAGGCCGCATGCCCGGCTCGGCCGGGGCCCAGCACACGAAGCTGCCCACGTTGTGGTCGCTGGCGTAGCGCCCGTCGATGACCTTCTCGGCGGTGCCGGTCTTGCCCGCCGAGGTGTAGCCGTCGAGCCCGACGCGCTTGCCGGTGCCCTCGGTCATGGTCATGGTCATCGCCTGCTGGATGGCGGCGGCGTCCTCCGGCTCGAACATGCGCACCGTCGCCGGCAATGCCGGCAGCGGCAGCTCCTCGACCTTGCCATCCTGGTCGTGGCGCCAGATGCGCTTCACCAGGCGCGGGGGGTTCCACTGGCCGCCGTTGGCCACCGCGGCGTGGGCCATGGCCAGCTGCAGCGGGGTGACCATCAGGGCGTGGCCCATCGGCACCGACATGCCCTCGTTGATGTTCGACCACTGGCCGCGGTTGCCCGCCGGCAGGCGGCCGGTCTCCTCGCCGGGCAGGCAGATGCCGGTGCGGCGCCCGAACGACAGGCGCTCGACCCAGGACTTGAGCCGCTCCGGCCCCAGGCGCACGCCCAGCTTGGCCATCATGATGTTGTCGGACAGGGCGATGCCCTGGGCCACCGAGAGCAGGCCGTGGCCGCCGGTCTTCTCGTGGATGGTGCGCGCGGCGCGACCCTCGCGGTAGGTCCAGGCGCCGCGCTCGCAGTCGATGCGCTCCTCGAAGCGCGCCAGCTTCTCGGCCACCGCCGCGCCGGTGATCAGCGGCTTCATGGTCGAGCCCGGCTCGTAGCTGAAGCCGATGACGTTGTTGCGCAGGGCGTCGCCCTCCAGCCCCTGACGGGTCTGGGGCTGGTAGTCCGGCCAGCTCGCCATGGCCAGGATCTCGCCGGTGGCGGGGCGCACCACCAGGCCGCAGGCGCCCTTGGGGGCGTGCTTGTCGACCGCGGCGGCGAGGTGCTGGTCGAGGATGCGCTGCACCCCGAGATCGAGGGAGAGCTGCAGGTGGGCGCCGGCCTGGGGCGCCTGGTGGTCGAAGCCGGTGACCACCGGGCGGCCGAGGGCGTCGACCGCGGTCAGCTCCTCGCCTGGGGTGCCGGCGAGCACGCCGTCGAACTGCAGTTCCAGCCCGGCGCCGCCCTTGCCGTCGGCCTGCACATAGCCGAGCAGGTGCGCGGCCAGCCCACCGTGGTGGTAGGTGCGGGTGAACTCGCGCTCCAGGCGCACCCCAGTGAACTTGCAGGCGCGGATGCGGTCGGCGAGCGCGTCATCGAGGCCGCGGGCGATCACCCGGCCGTTGCGTCGGCTCTCGAAGTGGGTGCGCAGCTCGTCGCGGGGCAGGCCGAGGATGTCGGCGAGGGCGATGGTGGCGCCCAAACGGTCCTCCATGTAGCGGGGGTCGCAGGTCACCTTCCAGGTCGACAGCGATTCCACCAGCGGGGTGCCCTTGGCATCGACCAGGCGCCCGCGCTCGGCCGCCAGCACCCACTTGCGGCTGCGCTGGCGCTCGCCCATGTCCGAGAGGATCTCGCCCATGTCCATCTGCAGGGTGTGCAGACGCCAGGCCACCCCGCCGAAGAGCACGGCGAAGACCAGAGCGGCGATGGCGAAGCGCAGCGGCTGGGGGGTGGTGGGGATGGGGGTCATGTGGGGAAAGGAGGAAGGGAGAAGGAGGAAGGAGGAAGGAGGAAGCTCAGCGGTCGCGTTCGGGCCAGGCGGCCTGGGCGAGCTTGGTCGGGGGCTGCAGCGGCAGGCCGAGGCGGCGCAGGGCCTCGTCGAGCGCCGGCGCACTCGCCTCGACCTCGAGCTGGCTGCGCAGGCGGTCGACCTGGAAGGCCATGTCGGTGCGCGCCTTGAGGTCGGCGCCGCGGGCCTTGGCGAGCATCGACTCCTCGGCGCCGAGCAGCGCGATCTTGATGCCGAGCACCAGGGCGAGCAGGCCCCAGACGGCGAAGATGATGAGATGGATGCGGGTGGGGGACATGGTGGGGAAAGGAGGAAGTCAGAAGGAGGAAGGAGGAAGGGTGGCGGTGCCGGGCGCCAGGGCCCAGCGCAGCTTGGCCGGTTCGGCTCGCGGGTTGGCGGCCTGCTCGGCTTCGCTGGCGGTGACCACGTGGCGGGCGCAGTCGGCCAGGCGGCCGGCGTCGCGGTGGGCGCGCAGCGACTGCTTGACCCGGCGGTCCTCCAGGCTGTGGAAGCTGATCAGGGCGGCGCGGCCGCCGGGGGCGAGCAGCGCGGGCAGGGCGGCGAGCAGGCGGTCGAGCTGGCCGAGCTCGTCGTTCACCGCGATGCGCAGGGCCTGGAAGGTGCGCAGGGCGGGATGGCGGGGCTGGTGCCCGGGCACCGCCGCGCGCACCGCATCGGCGAGGTCGCTGGCGCTCTCGAGCCGGCCCTCGGCGCGCGCGCGCTTGAGCCCGCGCGCGATGCGGCGGCTGAGGCGCTCCTCGCCATAGGCGAAAATGAGGTCGGCGAGCTCGTCGTCGCCGCAGCGGTCGATCAGCGCCAGGGCGTCCTCGGCCGCGTCCTCGCCCATGCGCATGTCGGCGCGGGCGGAGGAGCGCAGCGAGAAGCCGCGCCCGGGGTCGTCGAGCTGCATGCTCGACACCCCCAGGTCGGCAAGCACGCCATCGAAGCGCTCACCTCTGGCCACGTGATCCTCCGCCGCCTGCGCGAACGTCCCCGCGATCGCGGTGAAACGCCCGCCAAAACGCTGCAACCGGGCGCACGCCAGCTCCCTGGCGCGGCCGTCCCGGTCGACCCCCACCACCTGCGCGCCCGCCTCGAGCAGGGCCTCGCTGTGCCCGCCCAGCCCGAGCGTGCAGTCGAGCACGCGCGCGCCCGCCAGCGGCGCGAGGGCCGCGAGGACCTCCGCCACCAGCACCGGCTTGTGCAGGGCGGCGGCTTCCATCACCGCCTCAGGCGCTGGCCGCGAGGACCGGCGGATGCGCCGACGCCCGCACGCAGCGGCGGGCGAAGGCCACATAGGGGCTCTCCTGCACCGTCACGCCGAGGGCGGCGAGGCGTTCGCGCCGGGCGCGCAGCAGCGCAAGGTCGGCCTCGAGGTCGCGGCCGAGCTGCTCGGCCTGGGCGCCGTCGAGGACGCCCAGCACGTGATCGCAGGCGGGATCGATCATGGGTGGTCCGTTCAGGTGAAGAGGTAGGAGTCGAGGGCGGGGGTGTAGCCGGCCAGGCCATCGGCGCCGATGCCGGCCCACTCGCGGTAGTGGTCGGGGTTCCACACCTGGATGGCGGCGTTGGTGACCACGAAGAACACGTCGCGGTCGAGGCCGAGGCGCTGCACGAAGGGCTGGGGCAGGACCACGCGGTTCTGTTGGTCGATGGCCAGCTCCTCGGCCAGGCCGCGCAGGCGGGTCACCAGCTCGGCCTTGGCGCCGGGAACCAGCGCCGGGTCGGCGAGGATGAGCTGTTCGCGCCGCGCCAGCTCGGCGGCGGTGAGCAGCATCACGATCGGCCACACCTGCTGGGTGCCGCCCTTGGGCATGGCGTGCGGCAGGGCATGCAGGTTCCCATCCGCCCCGGCGAGGAGCGCGCGCCCCTTGCTGGGGATGGTCACCTGGTTCTTCGGTGACAGACGATGGGTGGTGATCACGGCGGTGATCCGTGGGCGGAATCTGCAACTGATCACTACTCATTGCAACTTCAAACTACTCAGCGCTACTGCTTGCGGCCACATGCGTTGAGTACTGCGATGTAGGTTCTTACGAACACCCATCTACGGGTAGATTCCTAGGCATGGGCTTGATCGGACTGACGCCAAGGCGCCAAGACGCCAGCTTGAAGGCAGGCGCAGCACCCCTCGGTCCGACCGACGGCCGGAGTCTCGCCACCCATTCCGTATTCTTGGCGCCCTGGCGCCTTGGCGTCAGCCTGGATTGGCTCCGCTACCGGCGCAGCGCGGCGATCGAGACCTGCTGCGCGACCTTTTCCGCCAGCAGGGCGAAGGCCTGGGCGCTGCGGCTGTGGGGATGGCTGATCACCACCGGCACGCCGCCGTCGCCCGCCACTCGCACCCCGGGTTCGAGCGGGATGCGGCCGAGGAACGGCACCGCCAGCTGGCTGGCCTCGGTCTCGGCGCCGCCACGGCCGAAGATCGGCTCGGCATGGCCGCACTGCGGGCAGACGAACTCGCTCATGTTCTCGACGATGCCGAACACCGGCACCTCGACCTTGTGGAACATCATCACCGAGCGGCGCACGTCGGCGAGCGCCACCGCCTGCGGGGTCGACACCACCACCGCCCCCGCCAGCGACACGCTCTGGGCGAGGGTGATCTGGATGTCGCCGGTGCCGGGCGGCAGGTCGACCAGCAGGTAGTCGAGCTCGCCCCAGGCGACGTCGGTGAGGAACTGGCGCAGCGCGCCCATCAGCATCGGCCCGCGCCACACCACCGGCTGGTCGGGGTCGATGAGGAAGCCCATCGACATCAGCCTGACCCCGTGGGCCACCGGCGGCTGCAGCTTCTTGTCCACCACCTGCGGCTGGTCGTGGATCCCGAACATGATCGGCACCGAGGGGCCGTAGATGTCGGCGTCGAGCAGCCCGACCCGCGCCCCGCCGCGCGCCAGCGCGCAGGCGAGGTTGGCCGCCACCGTGCTCTTGCCCACCCCGCCCTTGCCCGAGCCCACCCCGATGATGTGGCGCACCCCCGGCAGCTGGTCCGACAGGCGCACGCCCTTGGGCACCTCCGCGGTGACCTCCAGCTCGACCCGCGCCACCCCCGGCACGGTGAGGGCCGCGGCGCGGCACTGGTCCTCGATCTGCTGCTTCATCGGGCAGGCGCTGGTGGTCAGCACCAGGCGGAAGCGCGCGCAGTCGCCGTCGACCGCCAGATCGCGCACCATGTCGAGGGTGACCAGGTCCTTGTGCAGATCGGGGTCCTGGACGGTGGACAGGGCCTGGCGCAGGGCGGCGGTGCGGTCGTTCATGGGCGCGGATGCTGCGACGGGGGCGGCGGCGGCAAGCCCGGCCGCGGGCATGGCCCAGGCCCAATGGCGTGCAGCGAGTCTTCCCTGGGACCGCCGGGCTCCAGCCCGGCAGTTTTCCCACTCGAATTGCCGGGCTGGAGCCCGGCGGTCCCAGGGGTGCGCCTGCCTGTTCTGGCGGTTCGCGCGATTGCTAGGCCGGCGGCGCCAGTTCGAAGACCTGGCGCAGCTCGCGGGCGAGCGGGCTGCCATCCGGGTTGGCGGGCATGAGCTCGCGCATGTGCGCCCACCAGCGCCGGCACACCGGGCTGGCGGCGATGGCGTCCCAGCGTTCGCGGCTGGCGACCACCGCGTGGCCGAACAGCGAGCCATCGCTGTCGTCGAGGAAGATGGCGTAGTCCTGCACCCCATGCGCGTGCAGGACCGCGGTCAGTTCGGCCCAGATGGGGTTGTGGCGGCGCTGGTATTCATCGTGGCAGCCTGGGTGCACCGACATGCGGAAGGCGATGCGCATGGTCAGAACCTCACCACCGACACCGCCGGCAGGCCATCGGCGTAGTCGTTAAACACCACCGCGCGCCCATCGGGCGAGAAGTGCGGATGCGGATGGAAGGGATGGCGCATGTGGCCGGGGAAGCGCGGCGCGCTGGCATCGATGCGCGCCAGCCAGGAGCGCCCGCCGTCCGTTAGGTCGGCGAGCAGGATGTCGCTGAGGCGGTCGTTGTTGTCCCAGCCCCGGCCCGGGCAGTCGAGCGAGCCGGTGGTGTCGATCACCACCCGGGTGCCGGCGCGGTCGACGTTGAGATGGAAGTCGCGCTCGCCGGCGCTGACCAGGCGCGGCGGCCGGCCGTCGACCGCGATCTCCCAGATCCCGCGCGGTCCTTGCGGACTGACCCCATAGGCCACCGCCAGGGCGCCGGGACGGTGGTACATCCAGCGCTCGTGGCCGACGCACAGGGGCACCCCGGGGACCTCCGAGGCCTGGTCGAACACGCAGCGGCCCTGCGGCGCCAGCCGGCGGTGCCAGGCCCACATGCGGTCGGGGATGCGGTCGGTGGGGCCCTCGTGGCTCAGGCCGATCCAGTGTTCGTCCGCCGGACAGTAGTGGATGTGGTTGAGGTGCTGGTCGGTGGTGAACAGTTCGCTGAGCGCCCCGGTATCCAGCTCCAGTTCGCGGAAGCGGGTGTGACCGAACGGGCTGCCATCCTGCCGGGTCTCGCGGAACACGGTGCGCCGGCCATCGGCGCTAATGGCGGGGATGTCGCTGACATGCAGCCGCCACTCGCCCTGGGCGCGGTAGGCCTCGCGCAGGCGTCCGTCGCCGGCCAGATCGGCGATCAGCACGCGGTCGTCGACCAGGGTGAGCAGGCGGTCGCCGTGCAGCGAGATGTCGTACCAGCGCACCACCGGCTCGGGCCCCGGAGCGGGGAAGCGGAACAGCTCCTCTTCGCGGCCGCTGGCCAGTTCGCAGCGCACCAGCACGGTGTCGCTGCCGTCGAAGCGGCCCAGCACCAGCGCCCGGCCGTCGGCGAGGAAGCCGTTGCTGTGGGGGTAGGTGAACCAGCTCCACGGGCTGCAGCGGTGGTGGTCGAGGATCGGGATGCGGGGCAGATGCGGCGGCGGGGCGACGGGGGATCCGCTGATCATATATGATATATCATTATGCTCTAGCGCGCCGCGCAAGGCGCAGCGGGTCAGCCGGCCGCGAGCGCGCGGCGGGCGGCCGCGACATCCGCCATCAGCTGGGCCGCCAGCGCCGCCAGCGAGGGGAAGCGGCGCTCGTCGCGCAGGCGGGCGACGAACTCCAGCGCCAGCGGGGCGCCATAGCAGTCGCCGCTCCAGCCGATCAGGTGGGCCTCGACGGTGAGCGCGCGGTCGGCGCCCACCGTGGGCAGCACGCCGAGGTTCACCGCCGCCGGCAGGCGGACGCCGCCGAGCACGGCCCAGGCGGCATAGACCCCAGGTGCGGGGGCGAGGTTGGCGCGCTCGCCCAGGTTGGCGGTGGGGAAACCGATGGTGCGGCCGCGGCGCTCACCGGCCACCACCCGCCCGCACAGGCGGTGCGGGCGGCCGAGCAGGGCGGCGGCGGCGGCCACGTCGCCGCCGCCGAGGGCGGCCCGCACCCGGGTCGAGGACACCGCGCCGGCGGCATCGCGCAGGTGCCCGACCACCGTCACCGGCAGGCCCAGGGCGGCGCCGGCGGCGACGAAGGCGGCGGCATCGTGGGCTCGGCCGGGACCGCCGCGGAAGTCCTCGCCCACCACCAGGCCGCCCGCCCCCAGCTCGGCGCGCACCAGGCGCAGGAATGCGGCGGGGTCGAGGTTGCGCACGGCGGCGAAGGGCAGGCTCAGTTCGGCCGGGGCGCCGGGCCAGGTCGCGAGGATGCGGGCTCGGTCGCCGGGCGCGGTCAGCGGCAGGCGCGGACCCCAGCCCAGCGCCTCGGCCAGCCCGCTGAAGCCGAGCAGCGCCGGCTCGCCCAGGGCCGCGGCACGCTCCGCCAGCAGGCGGTGGCCGCGGTGCAGGGCGTCGAACTTGCCGACCGCGCACACCCGCATGGGACTCAGCGCAGACCCTCGTCCAGCCAGCGCACCCCGAGCTTGGCCGCGCTGGTGCGCCAGCCCGGCCGCGCCAGCAGCGCGGCTGCGCCGGCCAGGTCGCGCTCCTCGATGCGCTGGGCGGTGGCCTCGCCCTGCTCGCCGCCGAGCTGGCGCGCCAACTGGGCGGCCTTGCGGCGCAGGGCGCCGCTGTTGCGCTCGTAGCTGTCCAGGGTCATGCGCCGCTGGTTGCCTTCGTTGTCGTCGCGCGGGGTCGCCCGCGCCCACACCGCGACCTCCTCCCACGCCTCCAGGCTGGCCTGGTAGCGGCGCAGGGCGTCGAGGTGGCGGCCGCGGTTGCGCGCCACGTTGCCGTCGCTCTCGATCGCCAGCGGCACCATGCGGCGCACGAAGGCGGGCGGCCCGCGCCGACCCTCGCGCTCGGCCAGCGCCACGCAGGCGCGGTAGAGGCGCGAGGACACCGCGAAGTTGCCCAGCCCGGCGGTATCGGGGAAGGGCTCGATGCGCTTCGACGGCTCGATCTGGGCATTCACCGCCGCCAGCACCGGGTTGAGCTCGGACGACCAGTTGGCGGCCTCGATCTGGCCGTGGAAGAGGTCGCCCTTGTGGTGGAACATCCAGGCCAGGTGGCGCAGCAGCTTCTCGCTGCCGGGGTTGCGCCCGAAGCCGCGCACCGCGGTGCGGATCCCGGCCACCACCCAGCTCCACTTGGCCTCCTGGCTCTCGACCTCGTGGCTGATGTTGTAGGCGAGGTCCCAGGCCATGTACTGCCAGGGCTGCTCGAAGCGCGGCTGGATGCGGCTGATGGTCTGGAACAGCGCCACGCTTTCGTAGAAGCGCCCGGCCTCCTTGGCCATGTCGGCGCGCATCCACAGCAGGTCGCAGGCGGTGCCGCGGAAGCCGCCGAGCATGAGGGTGCCGGCGAACTCGCCCGGGGTGAGGGCGTCGTAGACCTCCTGCGCGCGGGTCGGCACCGGGCGCAGCGGGGTCAGCACCCACCAGGCCAGGCCCTGGGCGGCGGCGAGCAGGGCGATGCCCGAGATCAGCGCGAGGCGGGGGGTCATGGGGACACCGCCGGAAAGGCAGAAGGAGGAAGGAGGCGCTCGGAAAGAAAGGAGGAAGGAGGAAGAAGGAAGGAGGAAGGAATGACCTCACCGTGCGGACGGCAGACGGGGAGACGCGCGGACAGCAGGAACAGGCCAGGATGCGGGACCGCAACCATTCCTCCTTCCTCCTTCCTACTTCCTACTTTCCTCACAACTCCTTCCTCCTTCTGACTTCCTCCTTTCCTCACAGCTCCTTCCTCCGCAAAGCGGCCCAGGCCAGGGCCAGGAAGACTGCCGTGTAGAGGCCGTAGTAGGCCCAGGCCGACCACACCGTCGACCACGGCACCGCCTGGCTGGCGGCGAGGTTGGCGGCGACGGTGAAGCGGTCGAAGTCGGGCAGCGCCACCTGGGCGCCCTCGAGCAGGCGGCGCACCGGCACCGAGACTTTCTCGTACTGGAGGGTGTCGCGCACCGTCCACACCGCCGAGCCGGCGAAGAACAGGGTCAGCCCGCCGAGCAGCACCACCCCCAGCTTGGCGGCGGTGGCGAGCAGCAGGGTGAAGGCGGTGAGCATGCCGGCGATGGCCAGCAGCACGCAGCCGCCGCGCACCAGGTTGGTGAACAGCATGCCGCCGTCGCGCGCCACCCGCAGCGAGCGGTCCTTGCTCGCCACCACCGCGGCCTGGGCGTCGAGCCGCACCAGTTCGATGGTGGTGGTGCCGTCCGGGCTGATGCGGTCGGCGCCCAGGCGCAGGCGCATCCAGTCCTGGGCGTAGTCGCCGCGGCCGGGATCCTTGTGGCGCAGCATCACCTGGCCCTCGGCCATGGCGGTGCCGCCGGTGCCGCGGCCATAGGGGCTGGCGGCGTTGAGCGGCAGCAGGCGCTTCTCGCCCATGCGCGCGCCGGCGCCGGGGGCGGCGCTGACGGTGGCGGCGCACTCCTCGAGGTTGATGCCGGCGTCGGCGCCGCGCACCTGGACCTGGAGCAGCACCTCCAGCCCTTCGGGCGGGATGTCGGCGGGCAGGTTGGAGAGCACCCAGCGCACGCCGTTGCCGGGGGCGCCGGCCAGGGTCACGCGCTTGCGGCCCTCGCCCACCGGCACCGCTTCGCCCAGGGCGCTGACCTCCTGCCAGTCGTCGGGCAGGGCCACTTCGAGCATCTGCGGCAGCTGGTCGAAGCGCCACCACACCAGGGCGGTGCCGAGCGCCGACAGGCCGACGATGCCGCCCAGCAGCACGGCCAGCACCCCGGTCCAGCGCCCGAGCAGGTAGGGCAGGGCGCCCAGGGGCTTCGAGAACAGCAGGAAGGAGTGCCGGCCGTCGAGGTCGCGGCGCAACTGGCCGGAGCCCACCAGGATCGCCAGCAGCACCACCACGAAGCCGATCGCGGCGGTGATGGTCACCACCGCCAGCTTGAGGCGGGCGGCGGGGTCGACCGCGCCCAGGCGGAAGCCGACCACCATCAGCACCAGCGCGGCGGCGGCGAACAGCAGCCACAGGCGCTGGCGGGCGGCCTCCTTCACCGTCACCGAGGCGACGGCGCGCAGACAGGACAGCCAGCGCATCACGGCTTGGGCTGCTCCGCCGCGGCGGCCTGGATGATGCGCCGGAAGTGGGCCTCGAGGCGCTCGCGCGGCGGGGCCACCGAGAGCACCCGGTCGCCGGCGGCCTCCTTGACGCGGGCGATCAGCGCCTCGTCGGGGGCGCGCAGCTCGACCGCCACCCGGTCGTCGGCGCGCAGCAGGTCGTCGACCCGGCCGCTCTCGCGCAGCACGCCCTGGTGCAGGATGGCGATGCGGTCGCACACGTCCTCGACGTCGGCGAGCAGGTGGCTGCACAGCAGCACGGTCTTGCCGGCGCGCTTGAGGCGCAGGATGAGGTCCTTGACCTCGGCCGAGCCGATCGGATCGAGCCCCGAGGTGGGCTCGTCGAGGATCACCAGGGCGGGATCGTTGATCAGCGCCTGGGCCAGGCCGAGGCGGCGCGCCATGCCCTTGGAATATTCGCCCAGGCGGCGCTTGCGCGCATGCTGCAGGCCGACCAGGCGGATCAGTTCGTCGGTGCGGGTGCGGATCGTGGCCGCGGGCAGGGCGAACAGCCGGCCGAAGAACGCCAGGGTCTCCTCGGCGTCGAGGAACTTGTAGAGGTAGGTCTCCTCCGGCAGGTAGCCGATGCGGGTCTTGGCCTCGCGGTCGCCGGGGTCGCGCCCGAACACGAAGGCGTCGCCGGCGGTCGGGCGCAGCAGGCCGAGCAGCAGCTTGATGGTGGTGGTCTTGCCCGAGCCGTTGGGGCCGAGCAGGCCGAACACCTCGCCCGGCTGCACCTCGAGCGCGAGGGGATGCAGCGCGGTGACCCGCGCCCGGCCCCAGAAGTCGGTGTAGGTCTTGGTCAGGCCCTTGGTCTGGATGACGGGGTCGGGCATGGGCGGATCAGAAGGTGGTGGGATGGGCGAGGAAGGGGGAACCTAGGCCGGCCGGCTGGCCGGCTCAAGCCCCGGCCGGCCGGCGCCGGTCACTGCGCCCCGCGCGCCACCATGCCCTGGGAGATGCGCTCGAGCGCCAGGCAGTAGGCCGCCCGCCGCAGCGACAGCCCGCGCGCCTCGGCCATCCCGGCGACCTGGACGAAGGCCTTGTCGAGCTTGCGCACCATGCGCGCGTTCACCTCGTCCTCCTCCCAGTAGAAGCCCTCGCGGTTCTGCACCCATTCGAAGTACGACACCACCACCCCGCCGGCGTTGGCGAGGATGTCGGGCACCACCGTCACCCCGCGGCGTTCGAGCACCGCGTCGGCCTCGGCGGTGGTGGGGCCGTTGGCGCCCTCGACCACCAGCGAGGCGCGGATGGCCTCGGCGTTGGCGGCGGTGATCACCCCGCCCAGGGCGCACGGCAGCAGCACGTCGCAGGGCGCGGTCAGGGGGTCGGCGATGGCCTCGGCGCCGGGGAATCCGGCCACCGCGCCGGTGCTGTCGCGATGGCGCACCAGGGCCGGGATGTCGAGCCCGCGCGGGTCGTGCACCGCCCCGGCGACGTCGCCCACCGCCACCACCCGGATGCCGCGCGCGGCGAGGTCGAGGGCGGCATGGGCGCCGACGTTGCCGAAGCCCTGGATGGCGACGGTGTAGCCGGACAGCCCGCGCCGGCGCGCGGCGGCGAGCAGCGCGCACACCACCCCGCGGCCGGTGGCCTCGGTGCGCCCGAGCGAGCCGCCGATGCCCACCGGCTTGCCGGTGACCACCGCCCGCGCCACCGGGTTGTACTTGCGATACTCGTCGTAGATCCACGCCATCTCGCGCGCGCCGGTGCCCATGTCGGGGGCGGGGATGTCGGAGTTGGGGCCGATGTCGTTGACCAGGCGCGAGGTGTACTTGCGCACCAGGCGTTCGAGCTCGGCCCGGCTCAGGCTGGCGGGATCGACCGCGATGCCGCCCTTGGCGCCGCCGAAGGGGATCTCGACCAGGGCGGTCTTGAGGGTCATGGCCAGGGCCAGGGCCTTGACCTCGTCGAGGTCGACGGACGGATGCAGGCGGATGCCGCCCTTGTAGGGCCCCAGGGTGTCGCAGTGCTGCACGCGGTGGCAGAGCAGCACCGACACCGAGCCGTCGTCGCGCTGCAGCGAGGCGCGGAAGGACACCACCTTGTCGGGGATGGCCAGGCGCTCGACCAGGCGCTGGCCGGGATGCCGGCGGTCGAGCGCGAGCAGGTCGGCGGTGGCACGGACCAGGGCCAGGCCCTGGTCGAAGGGGGAGGTCATGGGGAGGACTCCGCGGACAAGGCTAGCCGGCCGCACCTGGGCACCAGGACCGGGCCCGGGCGGGCCACGGCGGGCGCATCACCGTGCGCGCCTGATTCCGCCTTCCGGCCAGGGTACCGGCGCTAGTCTGGGCCACCCATGAAGCCGCTGCCCCTGCTCGACGCCATCCTCTCGCCCGCCGACGTGCGCAAGCTCGCCCCCGCCGAGCTGGCGCGCCTGGCCGAGGAGATGCGCCACCGCATCAAGGAGGTGGTGTCCGAGCACGGCGGGCACCTCGCCTCCAACCTCGGCACCATCGAGCTGACCATCGCCCTGCACCGGGTGTTCGACTTCACCAGCGACCGCGTGCTGTGGGACGTCGGCCACCAGGCCTACCCGCACAAGCTGCTCACCGGGCGTGCGCGCGACTTCGCCACCAACCGCCAGCAGGGCGGCATCTCGGGCTTCCCCGACCCCAAGGAGAGCCCGTTCGACATCGCCAAGGTCGGCCACAGCTCGACCTCGATCTCGACCGGGGTGGGGGTGGCCGAGGGCTACCGCCGGCTCGGCCACCGCCGCCACACCCTGGTGGTGGTGGGCGACGGCGCGCTCACCGGCGGCATGGCCTTCGAGGGCCTGATCAACGCCGGCCAGCTCAAGAGCGACCTCATCGTGGTGCTCAACGACAACGGCAACTTCATCGACCCGCCCACCGGCTCGCTGCACACCCACCTCGACCGCATCCGTACCGGCGAGCTGTTCGGCCACCTGCGCCACCGCTTCATGCAGGCGCTCAAGCGCCTGCCCAAGGGCCACGACCTCGAGCGCATGGCCGAGCACCTCGAGATCGCCGCGCACAAGCTCATCACCCCCGGCTACATCTTCGAGGACCTCGGCTTCTCCTACTTCGGCCCGGTCGACGGCCACGACCTGCAGGCCACCGAGGACCTGCTGCGGCGGGTGTCGCGGCTCAAGGGCCCGATCCTGGTGCACGCCATCACCAAGAAGGGCGGCGGCTGGAAGCCCTCCGCCGCCGACCCGCTCAAGTACCACGGCCCGCGCGGCTTCGACCTCGACACCGGCGAGTTCCGCCCGCTGCCCAAGAAGGGCCGCACCTACAGCCAGGTGTTCGCCGACAGCGTGATCGAGCTGGCGCACGAGGACACGCGGGTGGTGGCGATCACCGCCGCCATGCCCTCGGGCACCGGCCTGCGCCAGTTCGGCCAGGTCTTCCCCGACCGCATGTACGACGTGGGCATCTGCGAGCAGCACTCCTTCGCCTTCGCCCAGGGCCTGGCCGCCTCCGGGCTGCAGCCCATCCTCGCCCACTATTCGACCTTCGCCCAGCGCGGCTACGACCAGCTTTTCCAGGAGCTGGTGCTGCAGCGCGACCTGGGGGTGATCGTCACCCTCGACCGCGCCGGCCTGGTGGGCGAGGACGGCGAGACCCACCAGGGCCTCTACGACATCGCCTGGGCACGCTGCCTGCCCGGGCTGGTGCTGATGGCGCCCAAGGACGGGGTCGAGCTGCGCGCCATGCTGCGCTGGGCGCACGAGGTGCGCCAGCGGCCCGGGCGCGCCCCCGCCTACCTGGTGCGCTACCCGCGCGACGAGGTGCCCGAGCTGGGCTGGGGCCTGGCCGAGCCCACCCCGGTGGCCCTGGGCAAGGCTGAGGTCATCCGCCGCGGCGACGGCGAGCTGATGATCTGGGCCTACGGCCAGCCGGTGAAGACCGCCTGGGACGCCCTCGCCGAGCTGGGCGAGGCGGCGCGCGGGGTGACCCTGGTCAACGCGCGCTTCGCCAAGCCCTTCGACGACGCCCTGCTGGCCGAGCTGGCGGCCGCCGGCCACCGCACCGTGCTCACCCTCGAGGACCACACCCTGCCGGGCGGCTTCGGCGCCGCCCTGGCCGAGGCCGCCGCCGACCGCGGCCTGGCCCTGCGCATCGTGCGCGCCGGGGTGCGCGACGAGCTGGTGCCGCACGCCACCCGCGAGCAGCAGCTCGCCGAGCACGGCCTCGACCGCGCCGGAGTGGTGAAGCGCCTGCGCACCCTGCTCGGGCTCACCGGCGCCGTGCCCATCCCCTTCGTGCGCGCCGGCTGATCTGGCTTGTACGGCGGGGTCAGCATGGATACTCCCGCCCTTCGCTCTCCGTCGTTCCCCCTGCAAGGAGTCCCGTTTTGATCGGTCGTCGCCGCAGCCGCATTCCCCTTCCTCCGCCCGAACACGCCAACCGCGCACGGGTCAACGACAAGATCCGGGTGCCGCAGGTGCGGCTGATCGACGAGAACGGAGGGCAGGTCGGCATCCTGTCCACCCAGGACGCCCTGCTGCGCGCCCAGACCGCGGGGCTCGACCTGGTCGAGGTGGCCGCCGAC
>JAKLKR010000249.1:7455-7685 GCA_023150565.1 Planctomycetota bacterium | reverse complement strand
GGTCGAGGTGTCGGTCGACTGGGGCTTCCAGCGCAATTCCTACCTCGGCGTCGACCTGGTGCCGACCGCCACCGCCTTCGTCCCCGGCGTGCTCGGGCGGCTGGTCAGCGGGGCGCGCTTCGACCGCGACGTCAGCCTGGGCGAGGACCTCCACTGCCAGCTCTACGAGGACCGCGCCGGCCGCCCGGTGGCGGCGCTGTGGTCCTCGGCCTGGGAGGTGGACAACGGCA
>JAKLKR010000249.1:0-7445 GCA_023150565.1 Planctomycetota bacterium | reverse complement strand
GCCTGCCCGACGGCTGCGAGCGCTTCGCCTGGCTGGGCACCCCCGAGGCGCCGCCCGCCGCCGGCCGGCGGCGGGTCGACTCCTTCCCGCTCTTCCTGCGCGGCGCCCCCGGCAGCCTGGCCGCCTTCGCCGAGGCCCTGGCCGGGCTGCGCGTGCTCGAAGGCCGCGCCCAGCCGCTGCATGTCTTCGCCCGTCCGCTGTCGTCCACCGCCATCGAGGTGGTGGCGCGCAACCGCCTGTCGCGCCCGCTCGCCGGCCAGGCCACGGTGGCCTGCGACGGCGGCCCGGCGACCGCCGCCGCCCTGGCGGTGCGCCCGGGCGAGGAATGGCGCACCACCATCGCGGTGGCGGCGCCGGCGCCCGGCGCCATGCCCGAGCACCGCCTGGAGGTGCGGGCCGCTCCGGCCGGGATGCAGCCGCTTGCCGAGACTCTGTCGGTGGCGGTGATCGCCGCCCCGCGCCTGGCGGCGGCCCCGGTGATCGATGGCGACAGCGGCGACTGGCCCGGCCCCGCCATCACCCTGCCGGCGCGGCTGATCGACCTGCCCGCCTTCGGCAAGCAGCGCGAGCGCTTCCCGCTGCCGCCGCCCTGGCGCGGCGACGGCGACCTTGCGGCCACCCTGCGCGTGGCGTGGGATGCCGGCCACCTCTACCTCGGTGTCACGGTGCGCGACGATGTGCTCGATCCCGCTCCCGCCGCCGCCGGCCAGGGCGGCTACCAGGGCGACGGGCTGCAGATCTACCTCGACGGCTGGGCCGACGCCCGCGCCCGCACCCGGCCCGGCCACGACTTCAACGACCAGGCCTTCACCACCTGGTGGGGTGGCGGTGACAGCCCGCAGGTGTGGCGCGATTTCGCCCCCGACCAGCAGGTGGCGTTCCTCAAGGTCGGCACGGTGGCGGCTGCGCGCTGCGCCTTCCGCCGTACCGCCGACGGCTGGAGCTGCGAACTGGCGCTGCCGGCCGAGGAGGTGAAGCCGCTGCTGCTCAGGGCGGGTGGGGTGTTCGGCCTCGGCCTGCTGATCAACGACCGCGACCAGGACTACCGCAAGCGCGCCCTCACCCTGCTGTCCTCGGGCGAGGAACCGCTCGGCCGCCCGCACCAGTACCCCTTCGTGGTGCTGCAGCCCTGACCGGGTCAGGCACCGGGGCTGTGGCCGTCTACTCCAGCGGCCACAGCCGGCCGTCGCGCAGCTCCATGCGCCGGTCGGCGCGTGCGGCCACCGCCGGGTCGTGGGTCACCAGCACCACGCTCGAGCCGTCGCGGCGGGCGAGGTCGAGGATCAGGCCCAGCACCACCGCGGCGGTGGCGGGATCGAGGTTGCCGGTGGGCTCGTCGGCGAGCAGCAGGGCCGGGCGTGGCAGCAGGGCGCGGCACAGCGCCACGCGCTGGCGCTCGCCGCCCGACAGGGTGCGCACGTCGGCGCGCTCGCGTCCGCTCAGGCCGACTTCGGCGAGCAGCGCGCTCCGCCGTTCGCGCGCCTGGTCGAGCGGGATGCCGGCGGTGCGCGCGC
Organism: Planctomycetota bacterium; assembly: GCA_023150565.1. GTDB lineage: Bacteria > Planctomycetota > UBA11346 > UBA11346 > UBA11346 > JAKLKR01. The sequence continues at coordinate 5,931 of JAKLKR010000249.1, read as the reverse complement.
TCATCAGCACGTTCTCGCCCAGGTCGAACTCCGGCAGCAGGTGGAAGGCCTGGAACACGAAGCCGATACGCCGGGCGCGCGCCTGCGCGCGCAGGGATTCCGGCAGGGCGCCGAGCTCGGCGCCGTCGAGGCGGATGGTGCCGCCGTCGGGGCGGTCGAGCAGCCCGAGGCAGTGCAGCAGGGTGCTCTTGCCGGTGCCGGACTGGCCGCGCACCGCCACCACCTCGGCGGCGGCCACCGCCAGGTCGAGGCCGCGCAGCACCTCGAGCCCGGGGTAGCGGCGCGCCAGCCCGGCGACCTCCAGGCGCGGCTCAGCCGTGGTCACGCAGCACCTCGATGGGTTCGATGCGCGCCGCCCGCCAGGCCGGCAGCGCAACCGCCGCCAGGCCGATGGTGGTCATGGCGCCGATGAACAGCAGGGGCAGGCGGGGGTCGAAGCTGGTGGGGGCGTCGGGGGTGTAGAACACGTCCTGCGGGAACAGCGGGATGCCGAAGAAGTGGCTGAGCGGGTTGAGCGCCGCCAGCGCGCCCCAGCCCAGCGCCCAGCCGCCGATGCCGCCCGCCACGCAGGCCGCCAGCCCGGCGAGCAGGAAGGCGCCGGCGATCGCGCGCCGGCGTGCGCCGATGCCGAGCAGCACGCCGATGTCGTGGCGCTTCTCGGCCACCATGGTCGAGAACACCGCATAGACGATGAACACCGCGATGGCCTGGATCGCCACCATCACCAGCACCAGGATGTTGCGCTGCAGTTCGAGGCTGCGCACGGCGTTGCCGCGGCGCTCGGTCCAGGCCAGGGCGCGCAGGCCGGTGGCCTCGCCGATGCGACGCGCGGCCGGACGCAGGTCGCTGCCGGCGGGCAGGTTGACCCGCCAGCCGTCGATGCGAGCCGCGCGCGCGCCCTTGCCCTGGTAGCCCACCAGGCGCTGGGCCAGGGGCAGGGGGGTGATGCAGAGGAAGCGGTCGACCTCGAGCACCCCGGTGCCGATGGTGTCGCTCAGCTCGGCGTTCAGGCGGGTGCCGGTGCTGGCCGCCAGCCACACCGGCATGCCCAGGCGCAGCCCGTGCGAATACAGCACCTCGCGCCCGCACACCACCCCCGGGGCCGGGCGCGGGCGGGGCGGCAGGGCGAGCAGGCCGGTGCCGGCTGCGGCGGCCACCTCCAGCCCGCGCAGGCACAGCTCGTCGCGCATGCTCGGGGTGAGAAAGCCGGTGCCGCGCTGCGACGGCGCCAGGTCGGGGATGCCGAGGTCGGTGACCGGCGGCTTGTGCAACAGCTGGCCGGCGATGCGCCCGAGCTGGCGGTCGGCCTCCCACGCCACCCCGTCGATCTGCACCGGGATGCCCTTCTGGCCGTCGTTGGCGCCGGTGCGCGGCACCAGCACCGCCCACGAGGACACGAACGGGGCGGTGTCGGCGCCCGGGCCGGCGGCGGCGGCGATGGCGGCCTCCAGGCGGGGCTCCTGCGGCAGGGCCTCGCCGAAGCCGCCGGCCTCGACCGTGAGGTCGCTCTCGTTGGCGCGCACCTGGCGGGCGGTGACGTCGATCCAGCCCTGCATCACCCCCAGCACCAGCACCGGCACCGCCACGGTGAGGGTGATCGCCCCCACCGCCAGCCAGGCGGCGCGGCGTCGGCGCAGGTAGCGCAGGCCGAGGTGGAGGGCGAGCATGGGGGCGGGGATCGTGCCGTGGGCGGGGGCCTGGCAACCCCCGCCCGCGCCCTCCGTCCGCACGCGCTGGCGCGACCGGCGCTCGCCCCTACAAGCCCAGCCACCCCATCCCCGCCAAGGATCCGCCCATGCCCGCCCGCATCATCGACGGCAAGACCATCTCCGAGCAGGTGAATGCCGAGACCGCCGCCGCCGCCGCCCTGCTGTCGTCGCACGGCGTCCGTCCCGGCATCGCCGTCATCCTGGTGGGCGAGGATCCGGCCTCGCAGGTCTACGTCGGCAGCAAGGAGCGGAAGGCCAAGGAGCTGGGCTTCCATTCCCTCAAGATCGTCCTGCCCGCCTCGGCCTCCCAGGCCGAACTGCTGGCGGTGATCGCCAGGTTGAACGCCGACCCTGCCATCCACGGCATCCTGGTGCAGTCGCCGGTGCCGCGGCAGATCGACGAGCGCGCGGTCATCCTCGCCATCGATCCGGGCAAGGACGTGGACTGCTTCCACCCCTACAATGTCGGCAAGATGCTGATCGGCGACACCGACGGCTTCCTGCCCTGCACCCCCTGGGGGGTGATGGAGCTGCTGCGGCGCAGCGGCATCGACGCCGCCGGCAGGCATGCGGTGGTGATCGGCCGTTCGACCATCGTGGGCAAGCCGATGATGGCGCTGCTGATGCAGAAGGCGGCCGGGGCCGACGCCACCGTCACCGTGTGCCATTCGCGCACCCCCGACATCGGCGCGTTCACCCGCCAGGCCGACATCATCGTGTCGGCGATCGGCAAGGCCAACTTCCTCAAGGCCGACATGGTGAAGCCGGGCGCGGTGGTGATCGATGTCGGCATCAACCGCATCGCCGATCCCGGCACCAAGAGCGGGTTCCGCCTGGTCGGCGACGTCGACTTCGCCCCGGTGGCCGAGAAGGCCGGCGCCATCACCCCGGTGCCGGGCGGGGTCGGCCCGATGACCATCGCCATGCTGATGGGCAACACCCTGCGCTCCGCCGTGGCGGCGCAGCGCAAGCGCTGACCCGCCGGCGGCCGCTGGAGCGTCGGCAGGCTCAGACCTGGCCGGCGTCTCCGCGGTCGCCGTTCTCGCGGCTCTCGGTCCAGGTCACCGCCAAGCGCTGCAGTTCGGGCGCGGAACGCACCCCCAGCTTGCCCTTGATGTTGGCCTTGTGCGCCTCGACGGTCTTGACGCTGAGCTTGAGCTGCTCGGCGATCGACTTGGTGCCGAAGCCGCGCCCGATGAGCTGGAACACCTCGAGCTCGCGGTCGCTCAGGCTGGCCACGGTGGCGCCACGCAGGCTCTGGCGGCCGCCGACCATGCGCTGCACCGCCGCCGACATCAGGCGCTCGGACAGCCAGGTGCCGCCGTCCATGATGCGGCGGATGGCGGCGATGATGACCTCGGCCGCCTCCTCCTTCATCACGTAGCCGTTGGCGCCCATGCGCAGGCAGCGCTCGGCATAGATGCGCTCGTCGTGCATCGACACCACCAGCACCGGCAGGTGGGGGCGGTCGGTGCGCACCTGCTTGATCAGCTCCATGCCGCTGGCGCCCTTGAGGGTGAGGTCCACCACCAGCACATCGGGGACGTGGGCGCGGACCGCCTCGACCGCCTCCGGCACGCTCTCGGCCTCGGCGACCACCGAGAAGCCGGCCTCCTGGCGGATGAGCTGGGCGATGCCGCGGCGGACGACCGGATGGTCGTCAACCAGCAGCACCTTGATGGGGCGATCCTGGGTCATCCGCGCAGGCTCGCGAGCGCGGGCGTGGGTTCAAGCTTCCAACGGAGCCTGACCGCTGTGCCTCCTCCGTATTCCTCCCCCACCTTGAGCTCGGCGCCGAGCTGTCCGGCGCGGTAGGTCATTGTCCTCAGTCCCAGGCCCATGGAGGGGGCGGCGGCGGTGGCCGAGAGCCCGACCCCGTCGTCGACCACCTCGATCAGGCCATGGTCGCCGTCGCGCCGGCCGGCGATGCGGATGCGCTTGGCCTGGCCGTGGCGCACGGCGTTGCTCACCGCCTCCTGCACGATGCGGTAGATGTGCATGGGGGCGGGGGTGCCCTCGCCGGGGGGCACCGCGGGCAGCGGCAGGTCGTCGTCCCAGTCGCAGGTGCATTCGACCCCGGCATGGCGCGCGGTCGAGCCGGCGAGGTCGCGCAGGGCGGGTTCCAGGCCCTCGGCGTCGGCGGCGGCAGGGAAGAGCTGGCGCGAGAGGGCGCGGGTCTCGGCCACCGCCTCGTTGAGCTCGTGCACGATGTCGCTGGCATGCTCGGCCTCGGGCCGGCCCTCCAGCCGGCGGCTGAGCGCCTTGGCCATCATCGCCGCCCCGGTCAGGCGCTGGCCGACGCCGTCGTGCAGATCCTGGCCGATGCGCCGTTCGAGCCGGCCGCTGGCCTCGGCCACCTCCTGCTCGACCGCCCACTTCTTGACCTGTTCGAGGTCCTCCAGCGCCTGGCGGGCGCGGCGTATCGAGGGCCGGAACACGAACAGGTCGACGAATCCCAGCAGCAGGGCGAGGGCGAGGAACAGCCCGGCCTGGAGCCAGCGCAGGCGCGCCACCCGGCCATCGGCCTCGGTGGCGAGCTGATGGACGAGCACATCCATGGTGGCGGCGAAGGCGTGCGCGTCCTCGACCAGGGTGGGCAGGGCGTAGGCCCCGGGGGGGTCGCCGGCCACCGCCGCCGCCGCTGCGGCGCTGAGGCGGTGGAAATGCGGGTCGAGGCGGGCCTTGAGTTCCGCCGGCATCAGCCCGGGCGGGAAGCCGAGGGCGGGATCGCCGGCCTCCATCCCGGCATGCCCCTGGCGCCACTGCGCCAGCACCGATTCCAGGCGGGCCCGGCTGGAATCGATGCCGTGCTCGCCGGCCTCGCTGCACAGCGAGGCGGCGACCTGGAAGGCGAGCATGCGCTGGCGGCCGGCCTCGTCGACGGTGTGGGCGTCGGCGGCCTGGCGGGCGACCGCGCGCTGCACCAGCACCTGGTGCACCACCGCCACCACCAGCACCAGGCCCATGGCGGCGAAGAAGCGCACCGCCAGCAGGCGGGTGATCATGCGCCCGATGCGGGTGTGGTCGTCGGCGGCGGAGGGGAGCATGCCAGCGGTGTAGCGCGGCAGCGGCGGTGCGGAACACGCCTTGGCGGCATGGCCCGTGGCGTAGCCTGCTGGCCCATGATGCCCCGCCTGATGGACCTGGTGCAGCGCTCCGCCGCCTGGCTGGCGGAGAAGGGCCTGGGCAACGCCCGGCGCGAGGCGGAATGGATCTTCGGCGAGGCCCTCGGCCTGACCCGCATGGAGCTGTTCCTGCAGTTCGACCGTCCGCTGACCGAGGACGAGGTGGCGCGCCTGCGCGCGCTGGTGGCCCGCCGCGGCCGCCGCGAGCCGCTCGCCTACGTGCTCGGCAGCCAGGACTTCCGCGGCCTGCGCCTGCGCGTGTCACCGGCGGTGCTGGTGCCCCGCCCGGAGACCGAGGAGCTGGTCGAACGCGTGCTGGCCGAGCTGCCGGCGGCGGCGCGGGTGCTCGACGTCGGCACCGGCAGCGGCGCCATCGCCCTGGCCCTGCGCCAGGCCCGCGCGGACGCCACCGTGCTGGCGGTGGACCTCAGCCCCGAGGCGCTGGCGGTAGCGCGCGCCAACGCCGAGGCCCTGGGCCTGGCGGTGGACTTCCGCCAGGGCGACCTCGCAGCGGGCATCGACGGGCCGTTCGCGGCGGTGGTGGCCAACCTGCCCTATATCGCCGAAAGCGAGCGGCCGCAGTGCGACCCCGAGACCGCCTTCGAGCCGGCGCAGGCGCTCTTCGCCGGCGCCGACGGGCTCGACTGCATCCGCCGGCTGGTGGCCGATGCGCGCCGCCTGCTCGCCCCCGGCGGCCTGCTGTGGCTGGAGCACGGCTGGCGCCAGGCGGGGGCGGTGGCGGACCTGGCCGCCGCCCAGGGCCTGGACTGCAGCGCGTTCACCGACGCGGGCGGGCATCCGCGTTTCGCGCGTCTGGCGGCACGGGCATGAACCGCCCGCTGGTGCAGGGCCTGGCCGCCCTCGCCATCCTGGCGGCGCTGGCCGCCAGCGGCTCCTGGCGGGCGCGGCCGCCGGCGGCGCCGCCGCGGGTGCCGGCGGCCCAGGCCGAGGCGTGGATGGCCGACTGCCTGCCGGGGATCGGCGCGAAGCGGCGGGAGCAGGCCGCGGCCGCGATCCGCGGCGGCGACCTGTCGACGCTGCCGGCGGCGGCGCGCGCCGCCGCCGGCGAGCTGTTCAGCGGCCTGTAGCGCGCCCCT
>JAKLKR010000248.1 GCA_023150565.1 Planctomycetota bacterium | reverse complement strand
GGGCGCAGTCGTCGGCCTCGCCGGGGGGGGCGCCGCGGCGGCAGGCGGCGGCGACCAGGCCCTGGTGGCGCGCCACCAGGATGGCGAGGGCCTCCTGGTCGCCCTCCTGCCAGCGGCGCAGCAGCTCGGGATCGTCGTGCTCGTCCATGGCTGCATGGTGATGGCCGCACCCGGCGGGGATCTGACAGCCTCCTCGATGGGTCCGTACCGATCCCGGTGGCGAATGACGGCCAGCCCGCGACAGTCCCGGCCATGGACGTGGCAGTGGTCGGCGCGGGCGGGGTGATCGGGCGCCAGGTGGCCATCGCCCTGGTGGCCGAGGGCCTGCTCGGACCCGAGGACCGCTTGCAGCTGGTGGGCCGGCGCGACGGCGCCAGCGGCTCGCTGCTGCATGGCCTGGCGCACGACCTGCGCGACGCCTGGGCCGAGGCCGCGCCCGAGCTCGACCTCGCCTTCGCCCCCGAGGAGGTGCTGGCCGACGTGGTGGTGCTGTGCGCCGGCGCCACCATCACCGGCCGCCCGGGCGAGGCGCGCAGCCGCGCCGCGCTGGCGGCGGCCAACCTGCCGGTGGCCGAGGCGGTGGCGCGCGCGGTGGCCGCCAACGGCCACGGCGGCGAGCTGCTGCTGGTGGTCACCAACCCGGTCGAGCCGCTGGTGGCGGCCTGCTGCCGCCACCTCGACCGCCGCCGGGTGCTGGGGATGGGCGCCTTCCTCGACACCATGCGCTTCCGCCACGAGGTCGCCGCCGAGCTGGGGGTGCGCCGCCAGCTGGTGTCGGGACTGGTGCTGGGCGAGCACGGCTTCGGCATGGTGCCGTGCTGGTCGACGGTGGCGGTGCATGGCTTCGTCGGCGACGACGGCCGCTCCCGCCTGGCCGGCCTGCGCCGCGGCGGCGGCGCCGCCGGCGAGCTGCTGCCGCGCATCGAGGCGGCGCTGGCGGCCGAGGGCGCCGCCGCCGCCTACCGCCTGGTCGAGGGCCTGGACGCCGGCCTGCGCACCATGCTGCGGCCCTGGGTGACCCAGCTGTGCGGCGCGCGCACCCCCTGCGGCACCGCCGAGACCATCCTGCGCCTGCTGCGCACCGTGCTCGGCGGCGGCCAGGTGGTGGCGGCGGCGCAGGTGCTGCTGGCGGGCGAGTTCCTCGGCCTGCACGGCGTCACCGGCGCGCCGGTGGTGTTCAGCGCCGCCGGCATCGACCGCATCGTGCCGGTGGCGCTCGACGCCGACGAGGAGGCGCGGGTGCGCGCCGGGGTGTTCACAGCATGAGCACCTCCTGGCGCTGCCGCATCGAGACCGTGCAGGGCGACCGCCCCGGCCAGCTCGCGCGCCTGGGGCGCATCTTCGCCGCGCGCGGGGTGAGCATCGACGAGGCCAGCGCGGCGATGCGCGACGGCCGTCCGCGCATCGAGCTGACCTTCCGCTGCGGCGAGCCGCTGTGCCGCTGGCTGGAACGCCGCCTGCGCCGCAGCCCGGAGGTGGCCGCGGTGGCCATCGCGCCGGCCGCGGAACCCCCGCTCACGCCGTGAGGCGGTAGCGCCGGGCCAGGAACAGCGGGTTGGCTTCCGCCCACAGCAGGGCGGCGACGCGGTCGGCGGTGGCGATGGCGGCCTGCTCGGCGGCGCACTGCGCCCCGCCCGGCACCGCCGGCTCGCCACTGGCCATGACGTTGGAGCAGGCGCAGTGGTGCTGGCAGCGCGCGCGCAGCGGGCAGTCCCGGCAGGCGGCGGGCTCCTCGCCGTGGGCGCCGGTGAGCGCGCGCACCCGCTCCGGGTCGGGGCCGCCGTCGGCGCGGTCGTGCACGCCGCCCAGGGCCCAGCGCCGCGCCGCCGCGCCGTCCTCGCCCACCATGCGCTCGCACGGGTACCAGGTGCCGGAGGGCGCCACCGCCAGCTCGCCCAGCCCGGCGCTGCAGCGGTCGCAGGCCGCCAGGCCGCCCTTCACCTGGCTGATGATGTGGCCGTCGAGCGGCTCGATCCACAGGTCGCGGCCGGCGCGGAATTCCGCCAGCCAGCGCTCGCCGACCAGGTCGAGCTGCTGGCGGTAGGTCTCGAGGGTGTCCAGGTCCCACTGGGCCGAGGGGTCGAGCGACAGGCTCATCACCCGCACCCCGGCCGCGAGCAGGGCGTCGACCCCGGCCGCGAGCAGATGCACGCTGGCCGGGTGCACCACGCTGATGGTCTGGGTCATCGGCACCCGCGCGAGGGCCACGTCGAGCCCGGCGCGCACCGCCGCCCACGACGAGCCGCCGCCCGCCAGCGGGCGCATCAGATCGTGCGCCTGCTGGCAGCCGTCGATCGAGATGCCGACGGTGATGCCGTGCGCCACCAGCCAATCCATGCGCTCGCGCGTGAGCAGGGTGGCGTTGGTGGTGACGGTGCCCTCGAGCGCGACCCCGCGCGCGGCGGCCAGGCCCTGGGCGCGCTGGTGCCAGGCGGCGAGCCGGTCCCAGCGCAGCAGCGGCTCGCCGCCGAACCAGCCCAGGCGCAGTTCGCCGCCGCAGCGGTCCAGGGCCCAGCCCAGGGCGCGCTCGGCGACCTCCTCCGGCATCGCGCGGGGGTCCTTGCGCCCGGCATAGCAGTAGGTGCAGCCGAGGTTGCAGGCGTGGGTCAGGACCAGGGTCAGGTCCATGGCGGTCAGCGCGGCGGGGTGGCGCTCGCGGGCGCGGTGGGCGGCACCGCCGGGGCGGCGACGTCGCCCAGCAGCGGACGCGGCGGCGGCGGCGAACCCGGCAGCGGACGCGGCACGGCGGCCTGGGTCGCAGGCGGCTGCGGCGCGACCGCCTCGCCCATGAGCCGGTGGGGCTCGGCGACGGAGGCGGTGGCGGGCTGGGCCGGCGCGGCCACCTTCCCTTCGATCTGGCGCGGCTCGGCCCGGGGCGCGGGCACCGCCCCGTCGACCGCCTGGGGTTCGGCGGTGCCGGCGCAGGCGCCCAGGGCCAGGGCCAGGGTGGGGGCGGCGAGGGCGGCCACCACCCGCCGGCGCAGCACCGGGTCGGCGAGCAGGTCGTCGCGGGTGGGGTAGCCGGTGGCGGGGGCGGCGGCGGGCGGGCGCAGGGGGAGCATGCCGCCATCCTACGCCACCCGGGCGATGGCGGCAATCCACCGCTGCACGGTTACCGGCGCGTTACTTCGCCGCCTCGGCCAGGATCTGGGCGCTGCGCGCCAGGGCGGCGGATTCGCCGGCGTCGAGGCGCGGCAGCAGCGCGGGGCCGACCCCGCCGCGGCTGAGCACCCGCGGCAGGCTCAGGCAGGTGCTGGTGCCGGCCACGGTGGCCGGCCCGCTCAGGGTCAGCACCGCGCGCTCGTCGTCGCGGATCGCGCGCACGATGCGCGCCAAGGCGGCGCCGATGCCCTGGTCGGTACGGCCCTTGCCGGCGATGATGCGGTAGGCGGCGCGGCGGACGCCCTCGTCGATGCGCGCGCGCAGGGCGTCGTCGAGGGGATGGCCGCTCTGGGCGGCGAAGGCGTCGAGGGCGATGCCGCCGACGTCCACCGTCGACCACGCCAGCACCTCGGAATCGCCGTGCTCGCCCAGCACGTAGCCGTGCACCGACTGCGGCGCCACCGCGAGATGCTCGGCCACCAGGGTGCGGAAGCGCGCGGTGTCGAGCAGGGTGCCGGAGCCGAACACCCGCCCCGGGGGCAGCCCGGCCAGGCGCTCGACCGCCCCGGTGAGCACGTCGACCGGGTTGCTCGCCACCACCAGCACCGCCTCCGGCGCCGCCGCCACCACCGCGCGCACCACCTGGGTGAACACCGCGGTGTTGCGCGCGAGCAGGTCGAGGCGGGTCTCGCCCGGGCGCTGGCCGACGCCGCAGCACAGCAGCACCGCGCGCGCCCCGGCGAGGTCGCCGTAGCCGCCCGCCATCACCCGCGCTCCGCCGGCGAAGGGGGTGGCATGCAGGATGTCCTCGGCGTGGGCGCGGGCGGCCTCCTGGTTGAGGTCCACCAGCACCACCTCGCTGGCGGAACGGGTGAGCACGGTGGCGTAGGCCGCGTGGGCGCCGACCGCGCCGACGCCGATGATGCCGATCTTCATGGCCGGCATGGTAGGGGCGGTGGCGGGCCGCGGCATGCCAAGGGCGCCGCCCCGCCGCGCCCGTCCTGGCGGTTGCAGGGCCGGGGTGGCGGCGACAGTCCCGCCATGACGAGCGCACTGGACAGCATCGTCGCCCATGCCACCGCCCTGCGCCGCGAGCTGCACCAGCAGCCCGAGCTGACCTGGGAGGAGCACGCCACCGCCGCGCGCGTGCGCGCCGAGCTCGACCGCCTGGGGCTGCCCTGGCGCGCCTGCGCCGGCACCGGCACCATCGTCGACCTCGGCCCGGCCGCGGGGGCGCGCACCGCCTTCCGCGCCGACCTCGACGCCCTGCCGCTGACGGAATGCAGCGGGGTGGCGTGGAGCAGCCGGCGGCCGGGCGCGATGCACGCCTGCGGCCACGACGGCCACACCGCCTCGCTGCTCGCCGCCGCCGCCTGGTTCAAGGCGCATGAAGCCGGCCTGCCGCGCCCGCTGCGCCTGCTCTGGCAGCCGGCCGAGGAGGGCGGCCACGGCGCCAAGCGCATGTGCGACGAGGGCGCCCTCGACGGGGTGGCCGAGATCTACGGCTACCACAACTGGCCGCCCATCCCGCTCGGCCGCGCCGCCTGCCCGGCGGGGCCGCTGATGGCCGCCAACGGCGAATGGACGGCGGTGATCCGCGGCCGCGGCGGCCACGTCGCCGAGCCGCACCGCTGCATCGACCCGGTGCTGGCGGGTGCGCACTTCGTCACCAGCGTGCAGCAGGTGGTGACCAAGGCCTGCGCCCCGCAGGAGGCGGCGGTGGCGGGGGTGACCTGCTTCCACGGCGGCACCGCCGACAACATCATCCCCGACCAGGTCGAGCTGGTGGGCACCGTGCGCGCCGCCACCACCGCCCTGCGCGAACGCCTGGTGGGCCGGGTCGAGGCCTGCCTGCAGGCCGCCTGCGCCCCCAGCGGGGCGGGCGCCGAGTTCCGCTGGGAGCCCTGCTACCCCGCCACCGTCAACCATCCCGCCCCGGCCGGGCGCGCCCAGGCGGCGCTGGCGCGGGTGCTGGGCGGCGAGTGGGCCTGGGACGGCCCCCTGCCGCTGATGGCGGCCGAGGACTTCAGCTATTACCAGGAGCGCATCCCCGGCGCCTACCTGCTGCTGGGCAGCGGCCGCCCGTCCGGCGACACCCCCGGCTGCCACAGCCCGCGCTTCGACTTCGAGGACCGCCTGATCGCCACCGCGGTGCGCCTGTGGTCGGACCTGGCCGGTCTGCCGGCCGACGGCCATGGCTGACGGCCCGGTCGACGACCAGCTGGTGCACCGCATCCAGAAGGTGTTCCGCCACCGCCGCAAATGGGCGCGGCGCAGCGGGGTTTCCTGCTTCCGGATCTACGACCGCGACCTCGCCGACCAGCCGCTGGTGGTGGACTGGTACGACGGCGACGCCCTGGTGTGGGCCTTCGACCGCGCGCGCAACGAGACCGGGGCCCAGGAGGAGGAATGGCTGGCGGCGGTGCAGGCCGCGGTCGGCCACGCCTTCGAGCTGGCGCCGGAGCGGGTCTGGCTCAAGCGCCGGCGCCGCCAGCGCGGCCGCCAGCTCGACGATGGCGACGGCCAGTACGAGCGCCTGGACGCGCGCCAGGCGGTCAAGGTGGTGGCCGAGCAGGGCCTCAACTTCGAGGTCAACCTGAGCGACTACCTCGACACCGGGCTGTTCCTCGACCACCGCACCACCCGCGCCCTGGTGCGCGCCGAATGCGCCGGACGCGACGTGCTGAACCTCTTCGCCTACACCGGCGCCTTCACCTGCTACGCCGCCGCCGGCGGCGCGCGCAGCACCTGCACCGTCGACCTCAGCAACACCTACCTGGCGTGGGCGCGGCGGAACCTCGCCCACAACGGCGCCCACGAGGGCGGGACGCACCGCTTCGAGCGCGCCGACTGCCTGCAGTGGCTCGATGCCGCGGCGCGCTCCGGCCCGGCCTTCGACCTCATCGTCTGCGACCCGCCGACCTTCAGCGCCTCGAAGGCGATGGCGCGCACCTTCAGCATCGAGCGCGACCAGGGCTGGCTGCTGGAGCGCTGCCGCGGCCTGCTGCGCCCGGGCGGGGTGCTGTGGTTCTCCACCAACTGCCACGGCTTCCAGCTCGACGCGGTGCCCGCCGGCCTGGCCGGCGAGGAGGTCACGGCGCGCACCGTGCCCGAGGACTGCGCCCGCCGCCAGCCGCACCGCTGCTGGCGCTGGGTCAAAGGATAGGGACGCCCCGGCGGCGGCCTCCGCTGCGACAGATTGCCATTCTCATCAAGCCCGTAGTCGACGGCGGAAACACGCCCGCTATAATGCCGCGCCGACAGATCAGGCGGTCACCGGCGTCCCGGTGGCGCGGCCGGGCCCGCAGGGGCAGCGTGGCGAGGACCGCGTGGGACTGGACCGACCAGCCCGGGATCCGCCATGGAAGCCTCCGTCCGCAAGAGCAGGGCCGCCGCCTACTCCGTCCTCTCCAACAGCCTGCTGGTGGGCGGCAAGCTCGCCATCGGCCTGCTCATCGGCTCGGTGTCGGTGATCTCGGAGGCCATCCATTCGGCGGTCGACCTGCTCGCGGCGCTGATCGCCTGGTTCGCGGTGCGCATGTCGGCCAAGCCCGCCGACGCCGACCATCCCTTCGGCCACGGCAAGATCGAGAACCTCTCCGGCACCATCGAGGCCCTGCTCATCCTGGTGGCGGCGGTGTGGATCATCTTCGAGGCGGTGGCCAAGCTGCGCCACCCGGAGCCGGTCGAGCACCCCGGCCTGGGGGCGGCGATCATGGCGGTGTCGGTGGTGGCCAACTGGCTGGTGTCGCGCCACCTGTTCACGGTCGGGCGCGAGACCGACTCGGTGGCGCTGATCGCCGACGCCTGGCACCTGCGCACCGACATCTGGACCTCGCTGGGGGTGATGGCGGCGCTGGGGGTGATGGCGCTGGCCGGCTGGCTGTGGCCGGGCGCGGCGCTGCACTGGATCGACCCGGTGGCGGCGATCCTGGTGGCGCTGCTGATCCTGCACGCGGCCTGGGAGCTGACCGTGAGCGCCGGCCGCGACCTGGTCGACGCCGCCCTGCCGGCGGCCGAGCTGGACGCCATCCGCAGCGCCGCCCTGGGCGCCGATCCCGCGGTGCAGGCGGTGGCCGGCATGCGCGCGCGCAAGGCCGGCGCCGAGCGCCTGGTCGAGGTCACCATCACCGTGCCCGGCGCCCTGACCGTCGACGCCGGGCACGCGATCGCCGACCGGGTCGAGGCCGCGGTCGCCCTCGCCCTGCCCAGGACCACCACCATGGTCCACGTCGAGCCCGCCGGCTGAGCCCCACTGGCGTCAAGCCAAGGCTGAGCGGGGGCCGTGGACAGCTCTTATGGAGCGTCGACGCCGCGGTGACGCTGCCATGGTCCCAGAGCTGAACCCGGGTCAGGTCGCGGCCGCCGCCGCGCGCCCGCGCCACTGCTTGGGGCTGATGCCGTAGGCGCGGCGGAAGGCGGTGGCGAGGTGCTGGCTGCTGGCGAAGCCGAGGGCGGTGGCGGTGGCGGTCACCCCGGCGCCGAGCGCCAGGCGGTGGCGCGCGGCCTGCAGCCGGCGGCGCGCCAGCCAGCGCGCCGGGGTCTCGCCCAGCTCGGCGAGGAAGCGCTGGTGGAAGCGGCTGGGGCCC
>JAKLKR010000247.1 GCA_023150565.1 Planctomycetota bacterium | reverse complement strand
GGCGGCACGCGCCGCCGCCACCGCCGCCGGCTCGGCGCCGCGCCCGGCCACCACCAGGGCGGCGGGGCCGTCGCCCACCACCACGCCCAGCTCGCCCAGCAGGGCGCGGTCCTCGGGCCCGCCCAGGTAGGCCACCGGCGCACGCGGCGCCGCCAGCGGGGCCTCGGCGACGTGGCGCAGCAGGCGCGCGAGCAGCAGCTCGGCGACGGGATCGGCGAGCGTGCGGCCCTCGACATCGAGCTGGCACCAGGTGACCCGGCCGGCGCCCAGGTCGAGCTCCATCAGCGGGGTCCAGGCGAGGTCGAAGTCGCATTCCAGCAGCGGCCGCCAGGCCGAACGGTGCGGCTTCTCGATCGCCGCCGAGCACACGCTGCCGCGGTTGCCCCAGTGCCAGCCGTAGCCCGGCTCCTGATCGGCGGATTCCGGGTAGGCCGGCACCAGGGTGCCGGCGCCGTTCCAGTCGCGCAGGTCCTGCTCGTCGAGGCCGGCCAGCCAGGGCGCGGCGGGGTCGAGCGGGAACACCCGGCGCAGCACCTGGCGGCCGGTGCGCCAGCCCAGGGTGCGCTGCAGCCAGCGCGGATCCTGCGCCAGCACCAGCAGGCGCCCGCCGCCGCGCACGAAGGCGAGCTGCTCGCCCAGGGCCACCGCGCCGCTGGCCAGGGCGTTGCGCCCCACCACCCGCACCGGTGCGCCGGGCTGCGACCGCACCCCCAGGCGGGCGAGCACCGCCGACGAAGCCCCCGGCGGGTCGAGCACCTCGACCGCCAGCCCGGCCGCGGCCGGCGCCGGCGCCACCAGGCGCAGGGCGAAGCGGTCGCGGTGCTCCCGGCCGCCGATGGTGGCCTGGAGCTCGATCTCGCCCCGCACCGGCCGATCGACCGCGGGCAGGGTGCAGGCGATGGGGCGGAAGGCGGCGCTGCCGGTGGGCAGACGACCTTCGTCCGTGCCGCCGGCGACCGCCGTGCCGTCGACCCGCAGCGTCCAGGACAGCCGCCAGGCGGCCTCGCTGCGCGTGTCGTTGAGCAGCGCCACCGCCTTGGCCAGCGCGGTGCCGCCAACGAAGGCGTGGTCCTTGGCGGTGATCGCCGCCGGATCGCCGTCGACCGGCGGGGCGCAGATCCACGCCAGGGTGGGGCCGTTGCTCTCGACCAGGGCGCGGCCGGCGGGGGTGGGCCGGGCCTGGGGCGCTTGCAGGAACTGGCGCGGCCGCACCGGCACCTGGGGCAGCCAGCAGCCGCGCTGCCCGGGCTGCCAGGGGGCGCTGGCGACCTGGGTGCCCCAGTCGGCGTTCCACTTGTACTCGCTCTCCCACGGCAGCGGCAGGATCGACGCGCCCATGCTGCGCCAGGCGCGGTAGACCTCGCGCAGCTGGTCGCCCTGGTGCTCCTGGGTGGCGTTGTTGATCGCCCCGGAATCGACCGGCCGGTAGTGCTGGCCCTGCTCGTGGCGGGCGGCGTTCATCCGCCGCAGGGCGGGGTTGTCGCGGTCGTAGGCGCGCGCGCCCTGCCAGCCCGCGAGGTGCTCGAGGGTCTGCTGCTCGGTGTGGATGGCGCCGAAGGGCTGGCCCCAGCCGCCGGAGAGGCGGCCGCGGCAGTAGTCGAGGGCGAACGGGCCGAACTCCACCGGCCAGAAGGGCAGGTCGCCGTCGCGCAGCCACTGCGACAGCCATTCCGCCTGCTCCTGCGACTGGGCCAGGCAGGGGTAGGCGTTGACGGTGTGCAGGTCGCCCACCGGGCCGCCCTGGTGGGTGGTCACCGGGCGGGTGGGATCGCAGGCGCGGATGAAGGCGTTGGCCTCCAGCCCATGCGCGGGGAGGTTGCCGCTGGCGGCCTGGCGTTCCATCAGCGCCGCGCGCCGGCCGATCACCCGCGGATCCTGGTCGTCCTCGAAGCCCCAGTTGTTGGCGGTGTGCACCCACATCAGCACCGCCGGGTTGTTGCGCTGGCGGCGGATCTGCGCCGCCACCGTGCGCTCCCAGGCCGCGCGCACCGCCGGCTCCTGCCAGCGCGGACGCAGCTGGGTGATGCTCTGCAGCGGCAGCACCAGGCCCAGACCGCGGGCGCGGGCGCGCTCGCACCACAGGTCGTGCCACAGCGGGGTGCCGCGCTCGGCCTGGTCCCATGGCCACAGCTCCATGCTGTCGAAGCCGGCGCCCTGGATGCCAGAGATGGCGCCGTCGACCAGCTCGCCCATGCCCCAGTTCTGGTCGTCCTCGTTCGACAGGCTGAAGGGCCGCAGGCGCACCCTGCTGCCGTTGAGCCAGATGTCGCGGCCGGCGATCCACACCTCGCGGAAGCCGAAGGTCTCGCGCCAGGCATCGTCGAGGCCGGCGCCGCGTACGCGCAGGTCGAGCACGTAGAGCTCGGGATGGCCGAGGTCCCAGCGCCGGGCGTCGCGCCATTCCCAGCCCACGCTGGCGCGGCCGTCCTTGACCATGGCGGTGCCGGCGCAGTCGCGCTCGCTGCGTCCGCTGGGGTCGCGCAGCGCCGCGGCGACCTCCAGCGCGCCGTCGGCGACCCCTTCCAGGCGCAGGTCGAGGTCGATGCGCCCCTGGCGCACCGAGGTGCGGATGGCGACCTCGGCCAGGCGCGCCCCCGCCGGCTCGCTGGTGAGCAGCACATCGCCATCCAGGCCCCGGCAGCGCAGGTCGCTGCTCCTGGTGAACACCTGGTCGGCGGCGGCGCCCATCATCACCGTGATCGGCGAGACGCTGGGCGCGGCCTCGACCAGCACCCGCAGCTGCTGCGCCTGGCCCGGCCTGGCGGCGGCGGTGAGGTCGATGATCCCCGCCGGCGAGGCCGCGCGGCCGGCCTCGCGCCCGTCCAGCCACACCACCGCGTCGGTGGCGATGCGGCGCAGGTCGAGCTGGATGCGCCGACCGGCCCAGGCCGCGGGGATGGTCAGGTCGCGCTGGTACCAGCCGCGCGCGAGCTGGCGCCAGGCCTGGTGGCGCAGGTCCGTGGGCAGCCCCTCCCAGGCCGGGCCGCTGCCGTGCGCGGCCACGCCCGGCAGCAGCAGGCCGCCCTGGGCCCAGCCACCGGGCACGCGCATCCAGCCCCAGGCCGAGCCGTCGAGCGGGCCGCCGTCGACCACCGGGGTGGCCAACGGCCGGCGGTCGGGCAGGAAGCGCCACAGCCCGTTGAGGCAGATGCCGGCGCGCTGGCCGGCGCCGTCCTCGAGCGGTTCGCGGCCCCAGGCCGGCTCGCCGGCGGGGGGCGCGACGCTGTCGAGGGCGGCGAGGGACGCGGCCAGGACGGACAGGACCAGGCACGCGGCGGCGCGGAGGATGGGCATGGGCCCACGGTGCCCTCATCCTGTGCTTTCGTAACCGGGTTTTCGCCCGTGCCGGGCTAGGCGGTGGCCACCTCGGAGCGCATGCGGCGGCCGACGGCCTCCTGCACGCGGTCGAGGTAGAGGTACACCACCGGGGTGATGAACAGGGTGATCAGCTGCGACAGCAGCAGGCCGCCCACCACCGCCACGCCCAGGGACCAGCGCGAGTTGGAAGCGGTGCCCAGGCCGATGGCCAGGGGCAGGGTGCCCATCAGCGCCGCCAGGGTGGTCATCATGATCGGGCGGAAGCGCACCAGGCAGCCGCGGCGGATCGCGGTCAGGGCGTCGAGCCCGTCGCGCGCGCGCGCCTGGACGGCGAAGTCCACCATCATGATCGCGTTCTTCTTCACGATCCCCACCAGCATGATGATGCCGATGAAGGAGAACACGTTGAGCTCGCCGCCGAAGATCCACAGCGCCAGCAGCGCCCCCACCCCGGCCGAGGGCAGGCCGCTGAGGATGGTGAGGGGATGGATGAAGCTCTCGTAGAGGATGCCCAGCACCACGTAGATCACCGCGATCGAGAGCACCAGCAGGGCGGCCATGCCCGCCATCGACGACTGCCCGACCTTGGCCGCGCCGGCGAAGCCGCCGCTGACGCTGGCGGGCAGGGTGGCGGCGGCGGCCTCGATCGCGGCCATCGCCGGCCCCAGCGAGGCGCCGGTGGCGAGGTTGAAGGAGATCGTCACCGCCGGCAGCTGGCCCTGGTGGTTGACCGAGAGAGGCCCCACCGCGGTGGTGATGCGCGCCACCTCCTCGAGCGGCACCAGCGCCCCGCCATGGTCCGGGCGGATGCGCAGCCGCCCGAGCAGGGCCGGCGAGGCCTGGCTGGCGGGATCGGCCTCGAGGATGACCTGGAACTGGTTGGTGTCGGCGTAGATGGTCGAGACCTGCACCGAGCCCAGGGCCGCGCCCAGGGTGGATTCGATGCGCGCCGGCGACACCCCCAGGGCGGCGGCGCGGTCGCGGTCGATGCGCACCACCACGCGCGGATTGTTGAGCTTGAGGTCGCTGCCGACGTCGACGCAGGCGGGGATGGCGCGCACCCGTTCGAGCATCTCCTGGCCGGCGCGCTGCAGCTCGGCGCTGTCGGTGCCCTGCAGGGTGTACTGGTAGAGGCCGTCGGACATGCGCCCGCCGATGCGGATCGGCGGCGGCACCTGCGGCCGCACGATCACCCCGGGGATGCCGGCCACCGCCGCGCGCAGGCGGTCGGCCACTGCCTCGGGGGTGGCGGTGCGCGCAGGCGCGTCGCGCAGGCGCAGGAACATGGTGCCGCGGTTGGCGCCGTCGTTGCCGCCGGCGCTGGACATGAAGGTCGCCACGTCGGGATCGCGCAGCACGATCGCCGCCACCTCCTGCTGGCGGCGGCACATGTCGGCGAAGGAGGCGTCGGGGCCGGCCTCGAGCACCACCCGCACCTGGCCGAGGTCCTCGTTGGGGATCAGCCCGGTGGGCACCTGGCGGGCGATCGCCCAGGTCAACGCCAGCGAGGCGGCCAGGCTGGCCAGCACCCAGCGGCGGTGGCGCAGGCAGAGGTCGAGGGCGCTGGCATAGACGCGTTCGACCAGGGCGAAGGCGCCGCCCGACTCCTCGGCGTGCGGACGCGCGCCCGGGCGCAGGAAACGCGCGCACAGCATCGGCACCAGGGTCAGCGAGACGAAGCCGGACACCCCGATGGCGATCATCACGGTGGCGGCGAACTCCTGGAACAGCCGGCCCAGTAGCCCGCCCATGAACAGCACCGGGATGAACACCGCCGCCAGCGACACCGTCATCGACACCACCGTGAAGGCGATGCGCGCCGAACCCTCGCGTGCGGCGGTGGCGGGGTCCTCGCCATCCTCGATGCGGCGCACGATCGCCTCGAGCACCACGATGGCGTCGTCGACCACGAAGCCGGTGGCAAGGGTGAGCGCCATCAGCGAGAGGTTGTCGAGGCTGAAGTCGAGCGCCCACATGGCGGCGAAGGTGCCGAGCAGCGACAGCGGCAGCGACAGCGCCGGGATCAGCGTGGCCGATACCCGGCGCAGGAAGACGAAGATCACCAGCACCACCAGCGCGGCGGTGAGCAGGAGGGTGTGCTGGACGTCGGCGACCGAGGCGCGGATGGGCTGCGAGCGGTCGATCAGCACCTCCATCTCCACCTGCGCCGGCAGGCGGCCGCCCAGCTCGTCGAGCTGGGCGCGCACCGCGTCCACCACCGCGATGGTGTTGGAGCCGGGCTGGCGGTCGACCGCCACCACGATCGCGCGGGTGTCGCGCGACCAGCTCGCGGTCTTGTCGTTCTCGACCGACTCGAACACCGCGGCCACCTGTTCCAGCCGCACCGGGGCGCCGTTGCGCCAGGCCACCACCAGCGGGCGGAACCCGGCGGCGCGGTCGAGGGCGGCGTCGGTGGTCACCGTCCAGGCCTGGCGCGGCCCCCACACCATGCCCGCCGGGCGGTTGGAGTTGGCACGGTCGATGGCGGTGGCGAGGTCGTCGAAGGCGAGGTCCATCGCCGCCAGCCGCTCGGGATCGGCCTGGACCCGCACCGCGCGCTTCTGCTCGCCGAAGATGCGCACCTGGGCCACCCCCGGCAGGGTCGACAGGCGCTGGGCGATGAGGGTGTCGGCGAGCTCGTTGACCTCGGGCAGGGCCATGGTCTCGGAGCGCAGGGCGACGATCAGCACCGGCAGCTCGGTGGGGTTGGTCTTGCGCCAGGTCGGCGGCGACGGCATCTCGGAAGGCAGCCGGCGGGCGGTGGCGGCGATCGCCGCCTGCACGTCCTGGGCGGCGGCGTCGATGTCGCGGTCGAGGGCGAACTGGAGGGTTATGGTGGTGGAGCCGCGGATGCTCGACGAGGTCATCGAGTCGACACCGCTGATGGTCGAGAACTGGCGTTCGAGCGGGTTGGCCACCGCGGTGGCCATGGTCTCGGGGTCGGCGCCAGGCAGGTTGGCGCTGACCGAGATGGTGGGAAAGTCGATGCGCGGCAGGTCGCTGACCGGCAGGTGCATCCACGCCATCACGCCCAGGCCGGCGATGGCGGCCATCACCAGCACGGTCATCACCGGGCGGGCGATGAACAGGCCGGGCAGGCTCATTTCCTCACGTCCGCTGCGCTGGCGGCGCTGGCGTGGGGCCCCGGCCTGGTCGCGGCGGCGGTCGCCGCCGGCACCACCGCAGAGCCGCGGCGCAGGCGCACCTGGCCGTCCACCACCACCTCATCGCCCGCCGCCAGGCCCTTGGCCACCACCGCCAGATCGCCGTGGCGGCGCGCCAGCTGCACCGGACGCGGCTGGGCGGTGCGGTCGGCGCCCACCACCCACACCAGATCGCCGCGCTGGCCGGCCTGCACCGCCTCGGCCGGCACCGTCACCACCCCGGCGTCGGAGCCCAGCGCCAGCTCGACCCGGCACTGCTGGCCCGGCCACAGGCGTTCCTGGCGGTTGGGGCAGCTCACCCGCACCGCCACCGTGGCGGTGGTGGGGTCGATGCGGTTGTCGATCAGCTCGAGGGTGCCGGGCTCGGGCCCGTCGAGGCCCTCGCCGAGCACGCTGGCGGCGACCGCGCCGCGGTCGGCGGCGGCGCGCAGCGCCGGCAGGCCGGCGGCCGGCACCGCCACCTCGACCCGCATCGGCTGGGTGCAGGCGATGGTCACCAGCTCGGTCGCACCGGCGGTGACCAGGGTGCCGGGGGTGGCGCGCGCCGGCCCGGTACGCCCGGCGATGGGCGCGGTGATGTCGCACCAGGCGCGGTCGAGCTGGGCGCGCGCCAGCGCCGCCTCGCTCTCGACCACCCCGGCGCGGGCGGTGGCGATCGCCGCCTCGGCCCCGGCCAGGGCCGCCTGCGCAACCGCCACCCCGGCGCGCGCCTGGTCGACCTGCTGGCGCGAGGCGATGTCCCTGGCCTCCAGCCCGGCGATGCGCCCGGCGTCGGCCTCGGCCAGCACCAGCTGGGCGCGGTCGCGGGCGAGGGCGGCCTCGGCCTGGACCACGCTGGCGCGGGAGCGCGCGCAGGCGGCCTCGGCGGCGGTCACCGCCTCCTGCCAGGGATGCGGGTCGAGGGTGAACAGCGGCGCCCCGGCCGCCACCGTCTCGCCTTCGCGGAAGCGCACCGCGGCCACCACCGCGCCGATGCGCGGCCGCAGCGACACCAGGTTGGAGGCGGCGGCATTGCCCACCCCGGTCACCAGCACCGGCACGTCGGCTGTGCGCGCCACCGCGGTCACCACCGGCACCGGCGGCGCCGCCTTGGCGGCGGGCGGGGCCTGGCCGCAGCCGGCGGCCAGCAGCAGGGCGAGGAGGGCGAACCGGGCGCGGGCGGGGGGCATCATGGCGATTGCCGGTCAGGCTCGCCCGGGCGGGGGGGAAGCAAGCTCCCCGGCGGTCACCGCACCGTCATCGGGCCGGACCCATCCAAGAAAGAGCAGATGGATCACCGCCACGACGCCACGACGCCACGA
>JAKLKR010000246.1 GCA_023150565.1 Planctomycetota bacterium | reverse complement strand
TACCCGGGCGGCCGACCTGCGCCCGCTGCGCGGCATGGCCCTGGCCGCCCTCGACCTCGCGCGCACACCGGTGGCCGACCTCGCCCCGCTCGCCGGCATGCCGCTCGGCAGCCTGGTGCTCGACGGCACCGCGGTGGCCGACCTGCGCCCGCTCATCGGCCTGCCGCTCAAGGAGCTGCGCCTGACCGGCACGCGCGCCACCGACCTCGCGGCGCTGGCCGGGCTGCCGCTGGAACGCCTGGTGCTGCCGGCCCTGGTCGAGCGCGGCCTGGAAGGACTGCGTACCATCCCCACCCTGCGCCAGCTCGGCCCCGAGTGGGACGGCGGCTGGGCCTCGGTGCCGGCGGCCGAGGACTTCTGGCGGCGCTTCGACGCCGGCGAGATCACCCTGCGCCCACGGCCGTGATCCGCCACTGGCGGCAGCGGTGGCGGACGCCACGCTGCCCGCCCCCATGAGCGACCCCCAAGCCCACACCTGGATCGACACTCCCGCCGGGCTCGCCCCGCTTGCCGAGGCCCTCGCCGCCGCCCCCTGGACGGCGCTCGACACCGAGGCCAACTCGATGCACGCCTACCGCGAACGCACCTGCCTGATGCAGGTCAACGCCGGCGGCCGGCTGTTCCTGGTCGACACCCTGGCGCTGATGGCGCAGGCCGGCTGGGCGCCGCTGACCTCGCCCAGCCACTGCCGTGCGCTCGACGCGCTGATCCCGGGGTTGGGGCGCAGCGACCGCCCGCTGTGGCTGCATGGCGGCGAATACGACTGCGCGGTGATGCGCCGCGACTTCGGCATCGAGCTGGGCGGGGTGTGGGACACCCAGCAGGCCGCCAGCCTGCTCGGCTGGGAGAAGACCGGCTACGGCGCCTGCGTCGAGGCGGTGTGCGGGATCAAGCTCGACAAGGCCTACAGCCAGTACGACTGGGCCACCCGCCCGCTCGAGGCCGGGGCCCTGGCCTACGCCCTCGACGACGTCATCCACCTGCCGCTGGTGGCCGAACGCCTGCGCAGCGAGATCGCCACCGCCGACCTGGTCGAGGAGCACGCCATCGCCAACGCCGCGGTGGCGGCCTCGGGCTGGGACGGCGGCTTCGACCCCGCCGGCTTCTGGCGCATCAAGGGCATCCGCGAGATCCCGCGCGAGCGCCTGCCGCTGCTCGCGGCGCTGTACGCCTGGCGCGACGCGGTGGCCAGGCTCGCCGACCGTCCGCCCGGCCGCATGGTCAACAGCGAACTGCTGCTCGGCCTGACCCGCTGGGCCCCCACCAGCTTCCAGTCGCTCAAGCGCTGCGGGGTCAAGGGCTGGCTGATGGCCGAGCACGGCGACGCCCTCATCGCGGTGATCAAGCAGGCGCTGGAATCGCCCGCCCCGCTGCCCCCGCCCGACCACGTGCGCGAGGTCGACGAGGCCGAGGTGCGGCGCGAGCGCCGGCTCAAGGACTGGCGCCAGGCCGAGGCGCAGAACCGCAAGGTGCCGCTCCAGGTCGTGCTGCCGGCCAAGGCCCTCGAGCACCTCAAACGCTACGGCGCCGCCGATCTCGGCGCCGTGCCCCAGCTGGGATCCAAGCGCCAGCGCCTGTACGGCGAGGTCCTGCAGCGCCTGTGCAGCTGATCCGACCCGGCACTGGCTGGCCGGATGTTCCTGTGCTATCCTAGGTCAATGCTGGTCCCGACCTGCGAACTCGAACCCGGGCTGGTGGTGGGCTCCGACGTGCGTTCGCGCCAAGGCCAGCTGCTGGTGGCGGCGGGGGCCGCCCTCACCCCGCGCCAGATCGGCATCCTGCGCACCTGGGGCATCCCCGGGGTGCACATCACCGATCCCGCCGAGGTCGCGCGCCACGCCCGGCCTGTCACCCGTGACGAGGTGGTGGCGGCGGAGCGGCTGGAACGCCAGCGCTTCTCGGCCTGCGATCTCGCGCATCCAGTGGTCAAGGCCCTGTGGCTGCTGGCGCTCAAACGCCGCATCCAGCGGAGCCGGGCATGACCCCCGAGGAGGCGGTGGCGCGCATCCCCCGGCTGGAGGCCCTGCCGGAATCCTACCAGCGCCTGCAGACCATCGCCGAGCGCCCCCATTCCACCGCCGAGGAAGTGGCCGCGGCGCTGTCCGAGGACCAGGGCCTGGCCTCGCGCTGCCTGCGCCTGGCCAACAGCCCGCTCTACGCCTTCCCCTCGCGCATCGACACCGTCGCCCGTGCGGTGGCGGTGGTGGGCACCCGCCAGATCTGCCAGCTCGCCCTCGCCGGCTCGGTGATCGAGGCCTTCAAGGATCTCGGGGTCGACGGCCTGCGCCGCATGTGGCGGCACGGCATCGCCTGCGCCCTCACCGCCCGCCAGCTCTCGCTCGGCCTGCGCGAGGCCAGCAGCGAGCGCCTATTCGTGGCCGGCCTGCTCCACGACGTCGGTGAGGCGGTGCTGGCGGCGGCCACCGGCCTGGCCTCGCCGGTGGGCGATGGCGAGGAGCGCATCGCCTCCGAGCGCAACCGCTGGGGCTGCGACCATGCCCAGGTCGGGGCATGCCTGCTGGCACGCTGGAACCTGCCGGATTCCCTGGTCGACGCCGTGGGCCGCCACCACCAGGCGCCGTGCTCCTGCCATGCGGTCGACTGCGCGGTGGTGTCGGCCGCCGAAGGCATCGCCACCGCCTTGGCGCTCGACGGCAACCATCTCGGCCCCGCCCTGCCGGTGATGGCGGAATGCTGGAGCCTGGCCGGAGTGCGCATCGAGGCCCTGCCCGCCCTCGCCGAGGAGGTCGAACGGCAGTTCGAGGAGGTCGCCCTGGCCCTGGGCATGGAACGCGGCGATGGCTGAGCACGACCGCCATCACCGCCTGAGCCTGGGCTGCGAGGCCCTCGCCTCGCTCGCCGGCCTGATCGACGGCGCCACCCGCAGCGACAGCGAACCGGTGCAGGCGGCGCTCCTGTCCCTCGCCCATCGGCTGCTCGCCCCCGAGGCCCTGGCGGTGCTGACCATCGCCGAGGACGGCGGTCTCGACCTCGGGCTGATCCGGCCGCCCGAGCAGGCGGGCCGCCTGCAGGCCCTCGCCGATCTGGCGGTGGCCGAAGGCCACATGGCCTGGGCGCTGCAGAACCCCCAGCCCCTCTTCACCGTCATCGACCACCGCCACGTGCTGCTGTGCGCCATCGCCACCCGCAACGCCGCCTTCGGGGTGCTGCTGGCGGTGCTGGGGCGGGGCTCGCCCGAGGGACGCAGCGACCCCCTGGTGGACCTGCTGGTGGTGGCCCTGCACACCACCGCCTTCTCGCTGGAAAACCGTTCGCTGCTCGACCAGCGCACCCGCCAGGCCGACCTGCTGGAACGCCAGGTCGAGGAGCGCACCCGCGAACTGGTGGTGGCGCGCGAGGCGGCCGAGGCCGCCAGCCGGGCCAAGTCCTCCTTCCTGGCCAACATGAGCCACGAGATCCGCACCCCCATGAACGGGGTGCTGGGCATGACCCGCCTGCTGCTGGCGAGCCCGCTCGACCGCGACCAGCGCCATCTGGCCACCACCATCGAGCATTCCGGCACCACCCTGCTGGCGCTGCTCAACGACATCCTCGACCACAGCAAGATCGAGTCCGGGCGGCTGGAGCTGGAGAGCATTCCCCTCGACCTGCGCGCGGCCCTGCACGACGCCTGCGCCCCCTTCCGGCCATCCATCGCCGGCGGCGCCCTGGAGCTGGTGCTGCAGGTGGCGCCCGAGGTTCCCAGGCTGCTCCTGGGCGACCCCATCCGCCTGCGCCAGATCGCCGCCAACCTGGTGGGCAACGCCATGAAGTTCACCCGCCGGGGAGCGGTGGTGGTGAGCGCCGTCGCCGGGATGGGCCGGCTTGAACTGGCGGTCGCCGACAGCGGGCCGGGCATCCCGCCCGACCGCCTGGCACGCCTGGGCGAACCCTTCACCCAGGCCGACTCCAGCACCGCGCGCGAACACGGCGGCACCGGCCTCGGCCTGTCGATCTGCAAACGCCTGGCCGAGGCCATGGGCGGCAGCCTGGCGATCCGCTCCGAAGTAGGGAAGGGATCGACGTTCTCCGTCTCGATCCCCCTGCTCCCGGTGGCAGGACCAGCCACCGAGGCCGCCCCTCTGCTCCTAGCCGGTCAACGCGTCCTGGTGGTCGACGACCAGCCGTCTGCCGCCAAGGCCCTGGCCTGGCAGTTGGAGCGCCTGGGGGCGCTGGTCACCATCGCCACCGATGCTGCCAGCGCCCTGGGTGAAGCCTTGGCCGCTCCCCCGGCCCTGGTGGTCGCCGACCTGCTACTGGCGGACATGGACGGGGCCGCCCTGGCCGGCGCCCTGGCGGCGGAACCCGCCACCGCCACCTGCCCGGTGCTGCTGACCGCCCCCTCCGCCGCCGACCGCGAGGCCGTCCCCGGCCGGCGGGTGCTGCTCAAACCGCTGCGCGACGACGAGTTCGAGGAGGACATCCGGCTTGCACTGGGGATGCCGCAAAAGGCGGGAGCGGCCGCGCCCAAGGACCAGCCCCTGCGCGGCCGCGTGCTGCTGGCCGAGGACAACCCGGTCAACCGCGAACTGACCGTGCGCATGCTCGCCCTGCTCGGCATCGACCAGGTGGTGTGCGCCACCGACGGCCGGGAGGCGGTGCGGCACTTCCACGCCGGCGGCTTCGACCTGGTGCTGATGGACTGCCTGATGCCGGATACCGACGGCTATGCCGCCACCGCCGCCATCCGCGCCAGCGAGGCCGCCACCCGCGGCCGCCGCATCCCCATCATCGCCCTCACCGCCAACGCCCTGGCCGGCGATCGCGAGCAGTGCCTGCTCGCCGGGATGGACGACCACCTCGCCAAGCCCTTCGACGAGAACGCCCTGCGCACCGTGCTGGCGCGCTGGCTCAGTCCCGCCGGATCCTGATCGCGAACCACTCCGCCTTGGGGTGGACCACGGTGGTGTCGCCGAGGTAGATCTCGATCTGCTCGCTGCGGTCGCGGTAGCGCAGCCAGCCGGTGCTCGACTCCTCGCCGCTGTAGCGCTGCACCACCACCCCCTGGCGATCGACCAGCTGGATCTCGCGCGCCTTGCGCGGAGCCAGGTACAAGGTGCCCAGGATCACCAGCAGACCGGTGAACAGGGTCAGGTAGATCAGCAGGGCGCCACCGACCGAGATCTGCATGGGCTGATCCTAGCAATCGCCTGCCGGCGGCAGCAACCACAAGGCGAGCAGGCCGGCGACGGCGAGTGCCATGCCCAGCCACGCCAGCCCCCGCCGCTCACCGCCGCGCAGGGCGAGGCCGGCGAACACCCCCGCCGCAGGGAACCCGATCCACGACAGCAACCCTGCCAGGGCTACCAGGCGGGCCAGCAGTCAGCTGAACTGGAAGACATGCGAACCGAGCTGGATGGCCAGCAGGGTCCCCGCCAGCTTGACCGCGATCCAGGCGTTCTCGTCACTGCTGGCGCTGCTGCTCATGGCTTGTCCCCCACCGGCAGCTTACCCCGCTTGCCGGCCTTGCGCCGGGCCGGAGGCGGATCGGCGATCGGTTCAACCTTCCCCGCCAGTACGCACCCCGGTTCGCCGGGTGCGCAGGGCCGGCCCCGCCGCCGGCAGTGGTCGCCGGCGCACTGGTCGAGGTGCGGGCAGGAATACGTCATGCCGAGAGGATGCCTGCCTGGCTGCATCAGGCCAGCGATCGCCGTGGATCAGGGCGACAGCGGCAGCCACAGGGCGTCGGAGTCGGCCAGCGGCAGCTTGGAATGGTCGATGCGCGCCCGCGTCCGCCATTCCACGTGGCCGTCGAAGAACACCAGGTTGGCGCCGTTGCGGTGGCGGTAGGCGTTGCGGTAGTTTCCCGAGGTGGCTTCGTCGGTGTAGAGCGAGGACTGGGCCCGCCGCAGCCACCAGTCGAGACCATCCATCGCCGCCATGCGCTCGCTGCCGCGGATGACCTGGTGCAGGTAGTAGACGTGGTCGTTGCTGCCGGTCAGGCCCTCGTCGTTGAAGCCGTAGGACCAGCCCATGATGAAGCCGTTGGCGCCGGCGGGCGTCCTGGCGCTCTTCGACACCGGGCAGCGCAGGCCCCTGGGGGCGTTGTCCTGGTCGCCGGGAATGGCCTCCCAGCCGGCGCCGACCAGCTGATGGATGGTGCCGTTGAACGGCCAGCCACGGTGGTAGCCGACCCAGGTCGACACCGGCATCCCGCGCCCCTCCCAGTCCTGGGCGTACTGGATGCCCGCGAGCTGGAGCTGGCGCAGGTTGTTGCCGCATTGCGCGCTGTGGGCCGAGGCGCGCACCAGATTGACCGCCGGCAGCAGCATGCCGGCCAGGATCGCCACGATGGCGATCACCACCAGCAGCTCGATCAGGGTGAAGGCCCTGGTCATGGCGCGAACCGCAGCACCAGCCGGTGGCTGCCAGCGGGCAGCGCCACCAGCTGCTCGCCGGCAAGGGGGATGGCGATGGCCTGCCCGTCGAGGTTCGCGCCGACCGGGGCGCGGTCGAGCTGCAGGGTCACCACCTCGGGGCTCCCGGTGATGAAATCCAAGGTGGCGGTGCCGGAATCCCAGGTGGCGGACAGGGGTTCGGCGCGGCCCCAGTCAAGCAGGCGCAGCGGGGCGGCGCGGCCAAGTAGCAGGGCATAGAAGCCGGCGTTCTCCTTGGCCGACTCGCCGCCCGGCTTCAGGCCCCAGGGCTGGCGCTCCAGTTCGCCGCGCAGCTCCTCGGTGGAGGCCCCCAGCACGGCGCGCAGGTAGAGGTTGGAGCAGACATTGGCGGGATGGT
Source organism: Planctomycetota bacterium (assembly GCA_023150565.1). Lineage (GTDB taxonomy): Bacteria > Planctomycetota > UBA11346 > UBA11346 > UBA11346 > JAKLKR01. The sequence continues at coordinate 1,143 of JAKLKR010000246.1, read as the reverse complement.
TGTTGCGGTTGCCCTTGTGGTCGCTGCGCCAGTCGGCCAGGCGCCTGCCCACCGCCTCGTATTCCCACCAGCGCCAGAAGTCGGGGCCGAGGGCGCGCAGGTGCTGGCGGTAGACCGGGGCGTAGTTGCCCATCCACGACAGCCCCAGGGCGAGCTCGCCGTGCACATGGTCGGGGCCCCAGTCGAAGCCCAGGTAGTCCCAGCCGCGGTATTCGGCGAAGCCATGGGTCACCCCCGGCCACTGCTCCATCGCCTGGCCCGGACGCTCCCAGCGCAGACCGGCCCAGCGGAAGCCCAGCGACAGCCCCAGGCGCGCCAGCAGCAGGCGGCCCAGGGCCGCGTCATCGGCCCGCCCGAGGCCGTCGGCGAGGGCGACATAGCCCGCCACCCCGGCGGTGCTGATCACATCCATGTCGATCGCCGACGAGCCGCTGTGCTCGCGCGCCGGCCCCTGCATGTGGGTCCAGTCGTGCTGGACCAGGAAGTAGCGCAGCATGCCGTCGATGGCCGGCCAGTTGCGCCCGGCCCAGGCCCAGTCGCCGGAGGTGCGGGCGTAGAGCGCGGCGGCGGTGAGCATGCCACCGAGGCCGGAATTGACGTCGCCGAGGGTGTCGCTGGAGCGCTCGCGCCAGGCGAACGACACCGGGTAGGCGGCGCCGCTGAAGGGTTCCCGGCGCAGGTGCCAGAGCGCGGGGTCGAGGGCCTTGTCCAGCGCCTCGCGCCAGCGCTCGAGGAACAGCTGGCGCGGCTCGGGATCGAGCAGGGTGATGGCGAGCGCGGCGGGGGTGTTGAGCCAGAAGCCCGAGAGCGCGTCCTCGGGGCGGACCAAGCCGGCATTGCGCCGGGGCTGGCTGCGCGGCTCGACCAGGCGCTCGGCCAGGGCCGCCGCCAGGGGATCGCCCAGCGGGCGCAGGTGCAGCTCCTGGCGGTGGTCGGGCACCGGCAGGGTCCAGCGCGCCTCGTGGCCGCGCCAGCCGCGCCACGGCCCGTAGCGGGTGCCGGGACCGAGGTCGGCGGGCGCGCCCGCGGGCCAGCCCACGGCATAGCCCTGGTCGGCGGCGAAGCTGGCCTGGGGCGGCACCGGCGCCACCGGCTCGGCTCCTTCGGCCCAGTCGTTGTCCCACAGCTGATGGGTGAAGCGTT
>JAKLKR010000245.1:291-7934 GCA_023150565.1 Planctomycetota bacterium | reverse complement strand
CCGGCGAGCCGTTCGATCTCCTTCTCGATCTCGGCGAACGTCATGCGCTCAGCATCGTGCACCACCGGCACAACGAGTCCGCGTTCGGTTCCAACGGCGATGCCGAGATGAACGTGCTGCTGGTAGACCACGTCGGTGCCGTCGATAAAAGCGTTGACCAGGGGCAGGTCGCGCAGGGCAGCGATGCAGGCGCGCGCGAAGAAAGACATGAATCCGAGGTTGACCTGGTGCACCTCGGCGAAGCGGGCCTTGTGCCGGGCGCGCAGCGCCATCACCGCCGACATGTCCACCTCGTTGAAGGTGGTGAGGATGGCGGCGGTGCGCTGGGCGTAGACCAGGCGCTGGGCGATGCGCTGGCGGATCGGGCTCATGCGCTTGCGGCTGCCGCCGGCGCCCGGGCCGGGGGCGGCGCTGGGCGCGCTCGGGGTGGTGGCCGCCGCGGCCGGCGCCGCCGGCACCGCGCTGCGCGCCTGCTGGGCGGCGAGCAGGTCGCCCTTGGTGACCCGGCCGTCCTTGCCGCTGCCGGCCACGGTGGCGGGATCGATGCTGCTCTCGGCGGCGGCCTTGGCCGCCGCCGGGGACAGGGTGCGGGCGCAGTCGGTGGCGGTGTCGGGGGCCTTGGCCGGCGCCTTGGCCGCCGGCTTGGCCGCGGCCGCCTCCGGCTTCACGCTGGTGTCGATCTCGGCCACCACCGCGCCGACCGCCAGCACCTCGCCGGCCTTGACCTTGAACAGGACCTGGCCGGCGGCGCCGGACTGGACCTCGGTGGTGATCTTGTCGGTCTCGAGCTCGAAGAGCGGGGTCGAGTCGGTGACCACGGCGCCGTTGGCCACCAGCAGGCGGGCGACGGTGCCCTCGGTGACGGATTCGCCGATGGCGGGGATCTTGACGAGATGGGACATGGTTGGTTGCGGTTCCGCGGCGGTTTCAGTGGTGCTTGCTCGGCTTGCGCGCTTCGATGCCCAGGGCCTTGGCGATCAGCTGTTCCTGCTCGATCTGGAACAGGAGCATGCTGCCCGGGGCCGGGCTGGAGGCCGACTCGCGCCCGGCATAGGGGATCTCGCGCTTGAGCAGGTGGCGCAGGGCCGGCTCGATGAAGGTCCAGGCGCCCTGGTTCTGCGGCTCCTCCTGGCACCACACCAGCTCGGCGCCGGCGTAGGGCTTCATGACCTCGGCGAGCAGCTGCTCGTGCAGGGGGTAGAGCTGCTCGATGCGCACCAGGGCGACGTTGCCCAGCTTCTCCTCGGCGCGGCGGTCGCTCAGGTCGTGGAAGACCTTGCCGGTGCACAGCACCACCCGCTTGACCTTGGCCGGGTCGACCGAGCGGTCGGGGATGATCTCCTGGAAGTGGCCGCTGGTGAACTCGGCCAGGTCGCTGGAGGCCTGCTTCGAGCGCAGGTGGCTCTTGGGCGTCATCAGGATCAGCGGCTTGCGCACCTTGCTGCGCACCTGGCGGCGCAGGATGTGGAAGTGCTGGGCGGCGGTGGTGCAGTGCGCGACCTGGATGTTGTCCTCGGCGCACAGCTGCAGGAAGCGTTCCGGGCGGGCCGAGCTGTGCTCGGGGCCGGCGCCCTCCTGGCCGTGCGGGAGCATCAGCACCAGGCCCGAGCCCATGCCCCACTTGCTCTCGGCGGCGGCGATGAACTGGTCGATGATCACCTGGGCGCCGTTGACGAAGTCGCCGAACTGGGCCTCCCAGATGATCAGCATGTTGGGCTCGGCGAGGGTGTAGCCGTAGTCGAAGCCGAGCACCCCGCCCTCGATCAGCGGGCTGTTGTAGACGCAGAACTTGGCCTGCTTGCCGTCCGGCACGATGTGGCCGAGGGGGGCGTAGCGGTCGCCGGTCTTGACGTCCCACCAGTAGCTGTGGCGCTGGCTGAAGGTGCCGCGGCGGCAGTCCTGGCCGGACAGCCGGCAGGGGGTGCCCTCGACCAGCAGCGAACCGATCGCGAGCAGTTCGCCCAGCGCCCAGTCGACCCGGCCGCGGCCGAGCACGGCCTTGCCGCGCTCCTCGGCCAGGCGCTTGATCTTGGGATGGATGGTGAATTCGGCCGGCCAGGTGGAGAGGGCGCGCCCGACCAGGTCGAGGATCTCGGTGCCCACCCCGGTCTCGACCGGGTCGTGGCTGTAGCGGTCGGTGAGCCCGGCCCACACCCCCTGGAAGCGCTTGCGGGTGAGCTTGGCCGGCTTGACCTTGATGCTGTTGAGCGCGTCCTGCAGCTGGTTGCGCATGATGGTGGCGATCGCCTCGGCCTCCTCCGGGCCGATGTCGCCGCGCCCCAGCAGCTGCTTGGTGTAGACCTCGCTCACGCGCGGATGCTCGGCGATGCGCGCGTACATGGTCGGCTGGGTGTAGTTCGGCTCGTCGGTCTCGTTGTGGCCGTGGCGGCGGTAGCAGGTGATGTCGATGACCACGTCGGACTTGAAGGTCTGGCGGTAGCGCAGCGCGATCTTGGAGACGTGCACCACCGCCTCGGGGTCGTCGCCGTTGACGTGGAAGATCGGCGCGTCGATCATCTTGGCGAGGTCGGTGCAGTAGCGCGTCGAGCGCGCCTCGCCCGGCAGGGTGGTGAAGCCTATCTGGTTGTTGAGCACGATGTGCACCGTGCCGCCCACGGTGTAGCCCTCGAGCTGCGAGAGCTGGAGGATCTCCATCACCGAGCCCTGGCCGGCGAAGGCGGCGTCGCCGTGGATCAGGATCGGCACCACCGCGCAGCGGGTGGTGTTGTCGCGCAGCTGGCGCTGCCGCCCGCGTACCCGCCCGAGCACCACCGGGTTGACCGCCTCGAGGTGGCTGGGGTTGTGGTTGAGGATCAGGCGCACGCGCTTGCCGCTGGCGGTGACGTGCTCGCTGTCGAAGCCGAGGTGGTACTTGACGTCGCCGTCGCCCTGCAGCTCGGAGAGGTCGTAGCTGCCCTCGAACTCGGTGAACACCTCCTCGTAGCTCTTGTTGAGGGTGTTGCACAGCACGTTGAGGCGGCCGCGGTGGGCCATGCCGATGATGAACTCCTCGATGTCCTGCTCCGGCGCCATCTCGATCATGGCGTCCAGGCTGGGCATCATCGACTCGCCGCCTTCGAGCGAGAAGCGCTTCTGGCCGAGGAACTTGGTGTGGATGAAGCCTTCCAGGGTCTCGGCCTGGTTGAGCTTGAGCAGGATGCGGCGCTTCTCGTCGCGGGTCAGCTGCGGCTGGTTCGAGCCGCGTTCCACCGCATGGCGCACCCACAGCCGCTGGTCGCGGTTCTGGATGTGCATGTATTCGACGCCGATGGTGCCGCAGTAGGTGCGGCGCAGGTGGTCGATGATCTGGCGCAGGGTGGCGCGGCTGCCCTCGATGCCGGGCAGGTGGTTGACCGCGAACTCCTGGTCGAGGTGCTCCTCGGCGAGCTGGAAGGTGGCCAGTTCGAGCGCCGGGTTGCTGTGGTTGTTGGCGAAACCGAGGGGGTCGAGCTGGCAGAGGGTGTGGCCGATGCTGCGGTAGGAGGACACCAGGTACTCGACCCGCTCCTGCTCGGCGCGGCCGGGCTTGCTGCGCTGGTCGGGTTCCGGTAGCGGGGCGGCCGTCTCGCCATCGAGGCCGGGTACCGGCTTGGCGTAGCCGAGGTCGAAGCCCTCGAAGAAGATCTGCCAGTCGCGGTCGACGCGCGCCGGATCCCGGCGCCACTGCTCATAGAGCTCGTCGAGGATCTGCTGGTTGGCCGCGAAGGTGCTCATGGATCACTGCTCTCCGATAGGTGGGTCGAGCGTGGCCGGATGGGCGGCCTTCTCTATGGTTGCGTCTTGTCTGCCCGGCGAGGCCGCACATGGTATTGTGCGTCGCACATGGCCACCAATCTCGATGTTGATATCCAGGCGATCGAGGAGCTGATGCGCCTGGGCGCCTTCCGCAGCAAGCGCGAGGCGGTCGACGCCTCGGTGCGGGAAGCCATCGCCTATCGCCGCCAGCTCAAGAGCCTCGATTTCCTCGGCACCATCGAGTTCCAGCCCGGATCGGCGCCGCCGGTGCCCGGCGAGCCCTGATGGGTGCGCAGCCCCTGCTGCCGGATGTGGACATCTGGCAGCGCGCCTTCAGCCGCCTGGACCCGGATCCGCTGGTGGTGCACCAGTTCTCGCAGCATGTGCGTAACCGTCAGGTGTTCCTGGTCGGCTGGGTGCGCCAGGCGCTGCTCGCACGGGTCAAGGACAGCCGCCAGTTCACCCGTCTGGCCTGGGTGCTGTCGGCCTGGCCCGACCTGCCGGTGCTGCCGTGCGACCACGAGCGGGCGGCGGCGATCATGCGCGAGCTGCGCGAACGCGGGGCCTCGGTGGCGCCCTGGCCGGCGCTGCTATGGGCCTTGGCGGAGCGTCTGAATGGCGCCATTTGGACCCGTGACCGCCGCTGGCAGGCCCTCGCCGGCCAGGGCTGCCCGGTCCGCGGTTGAGCTGGACGGGGATCGCCCTACCCCTCCGCGCCGGAGGCCGACATGGCAGATCTCATCCGCGCGGGCGACCGCATCCTGTTCCAGGGCGACAGCATCACCGACTGCGGGCGCAACAACCCGGCCAAGGATGCGGCGCCCTACGGCTACGGCTATGTCGCCCAGCTGGCGGGGATGTTCGCCGCCTTGCGCGCGGATCTGCCGGTGGACATCGTCAACCGCGGCATCGGCGGCGACCGCACCGCCGAACTGCTGGCGCGCTGGCAGGCCGACTGCCTCGACCTCAAGCCGCAGGTGCTGTCGCTCAAGATCGGGGTCAACGACCTGTGGCGCAAGCTGGGGGAATGGAACGGCCAGAAACACGTCACCCTGCCGGAATACCGCGCCAACCTCGAGAAGCTGTGCGACCAGGCCCTGGGCGCCGGGGTCCGCCTGCTGGTGCTGGTCAGCCCGACCACCATCGCCGCCGACAACGACGACGCCATCAACCTCGAACTGGGCGGCTACGCCGAGGTCGCGCGCACCCTGGCGGCGCGCAAGGGCGGCATCTACGTCGACGCCCGCACCCCGCTGCTCAAGGCCCGCGCCGAACGGCCCCAGGTGCCGTGGACGCCGGACGGCTGCCACCCATCCACCGCCGGTCATGCCCTGATCGCGGCCGCCTGGTGGCGGGCGGTGATGGGCTGACGCGGGCGAAAGCGGTTCCGAAAACTGGCCCCCGTGGCACCACTTGGGCATGGTCAACCGCCTGCTCGCCCTGTGCCTGGCCACCTGCGCGCTCATCGCCGCCGAACCGCCGCCGGCCCAGCCGGGCTGGGGCGGCGAACCGGTCGAGGACGGCGGCGGCGCCCGCGCCACCATCTGCCTGAACGGGGTGTGGGCGTTCCATCCCGGGGCACGCGATGCGGTCGGCGCCGGCTGGGGCGAGCTGCGCGTGCCCGGGGCGTGGGCGGCGCGCGGCAGCCCCATGCCCGGGGTGGTGCGCCTGGGCGAGGGGCCGGCGTGGGCCGGGCTCAAGGCCGACAACCGCGATGCGGCCTGGAAGCGCGTCGAGCAGGGGGTCTACGCCCGCCGGCTGCGCATCCCCGCCGAGTGGGCCGGGCGGCGCATCAGCCTCGACCTGCGCCGGGTGGGCACCGACGCCCAGGTGCTGCTCGACGGCGCGCCGGCGGGGGCGGTGGCCTCGCCCGCGGGGGTGGTGGACCTCACCGCCCTGGCCCGCCCCGGCAGCGAGCCGCTGCTCGAGGTGGTGGTGCAGGCCGCGGCCTCGGCCGAGGAGGTGACGGTGTTCATGGGCGCCGCCGCTGACCAGGTGTTCAAGAAGAAGGCCGAGCTGCTCTGCCGCGGCCTGCTCGGCGACGTGCTGCTGACCAGCGCGCCGGCGGGGGCGCACTGCGCCGACGTGTTCGTGCGCACCTCGGTGCGCCGCCAGCGCGTCGACCTCGACCTGGAACTGCCGGGAGTGGCGGACGGCCCGCTCGCCGCCACCGCGCGCATGCTCGGACCCGACGGCAAGGCCGAGCGCACCTTCCAGGGCACCGCCACCGTGGCCGCCGGCCGCGCCAGCCTGGGCTGGGAGTGGCCCGACGCCCGGCGCTGGGACCTCGGCCGGCCCGAGCTCTACACCCTGGATCTGGAATTGGCGGGGCCGGGCTTCAGCGACCGGCTGTACCAGGAGTTCGGCTTCAAGGAGCTGTGGATCGACGGCCGCCGGCTGATGCTCAATGGCAGCGAATTCCACCCCCGGCCCTACGCCCTGGTCAACGAGAGCGACCGCGCCTGGGGCCAGGCCGAGCTCATCGACGGCGCCATCGCCGGCCTGCGCGCCGCCGGCTTCGACTGCCAGGAGCTGTGGCCGTGGGACCAGTCGGAGCGCGGCGTGCCGGCCTGGCACGAGCTGTGGTACGAGCGCGCCAAGCGCCAGGGCTGGGGCATGATCGCGCCGCTGCAGTCGACCGCCCAGGTGCTGGGTTATGTCTGGAACGACCCGGCCGTCCGCGGGGCGTGGGAGCGCACGGTGCGCGAGCAGGTGCGCCGCAACCGCAACAATCCCGCCATCCTCATGTGGGTGCACACCCCCAACGTGTTCGGGCTGTGGAACGACCAGGATCCGCGCCTGCTCGGCCAGCGCAGCCGGCTCGAGGCCCAGAGCAAGGCCGAGGGCCGCGACCCGCTGCGCGGGCTGCAGGCCAACGCCGCGATCCGCGCCCTCGACCCCACCCGCCCGGTGTTCACCCACCACGGCGGCCCGGTGGGCGACGTGCACACCGCCAACACCTACCCCTGCCTGGCCCAGCCCCAGGAGCAGGCGGAGTGGATCTCGCACTGGGCCGAGCACGGCGAGGTGCCCTACTGGGCGATCGAGTTCGGGCCGTTCGTGCTCGACTACCGCCGCGGGCGCCTGACCGGCGGCTGGGGCCAGCCCTTCGGCGCCATCCACACCGAGCTGCTCGCAACCGAGCATCTGGCGGCGTGGTACGGCCGCGCCGCCTATGCCGCCGAGACCCCGGCGCTGCGCGCGCTCAATCCCAAGTACTTCGTGCAGGACCAGCGCTACGGCTACATCCCCGACGGCTGGCGCGCCGACCACGCCCTGGCCGAGCGCCACATGGCCGAGCAGCTGGCCACGGTGTTCCGCGCCTGGCGCACCCTGGGGGCGTCGTTCTCGCCCCTGCCGTGGGAGGGCGAATGGGGCTGGAACCGCGGCCGCAACGCCGCCGGCGAGGACATCGGCGGGCGCACCGTGCCGTCGCCGGCCTTCCAGCCCGGGCGGCGCGGGTTGTGGTTCTCGGCCCTGCCGCTGAACACCGCGCGCTTCCTCCAGCCGGATGGGGCCCAGCCGCTGGCGCGCGCCCAGGTCTTCGCCGCCTGCAACGGCCCGACCCTGGCGTGGATCTGCGCCCCGCCGGCGGACGGCGACGTGGCGGCCTTCACCGCGCAGGACCACAGCTACCCGGCGGGCGGCACCCTGCGCAAGGCCATCGCCCTGCTCAACGACAGCCGCGCCGAGGCCCGCGCCGAGGTGCGCTGGGAGGTGGTGGTGGAGGGGGCGGTGGTGGCCCAGGACCGCGCCGAGGCGGTGCTCGCCACCGGCACCCGCACCCTGCTGCCGCTGGCCGCGGCGCTGCCGACGGTGCAGCGGCGCTCTGACGGCGAGGTGCGGCTGAGCGCGGTGATCGCCGGGCGCGAGCAGCGCGACCGCTTCGCCTTTCGCGTCTTCCCCGC
>JAKLKR010000245.1:0-281 GCA_023150565.1 Planctomycetota bacterium | reverse complement strand
GCTCGACCCCGCCGGCGACTCGCGCCGGGCGCTGCGCTCGCTGGGGCTGGAGCTGGCGGGCGCCGAGTCGCCGGTGCGGGTGGTGGGGCGCAACGCCCTGTCCAGCGGCACGGTGAAGCTGGCCGAGCACGAGGCGTGGGTGCGCGCCGGCGGCCGCCTGCTGGTGATGGCGCAGGATCCCGCGTGGCTGCGCACGGTGATCGGCTGGCGGGTCGGCCACCAGGTGCTGCGGCGGATGTTCCCGGTCGACGCCGGGCACGCCCTGGTCGCCGGGCTCGACG
>JAKLKR010000244.1 GCA_023150565.1 Planctomycetota bacterium | reverse complement strand
GGCGGTGGCGACGCCCTCGACCAGGCGCAGGCCGAGCATCCAGGCCTCGCGCAGGTATTCGCCGTCGTCCAGGGTCTCGCGCCCGGCGACCGCGTCGCCGCCGGCGGCGATGGCGGCGATGTAGCGGGCGGGATGGCGTTCGCGGGTGGCGCGTTCGCGTCCCACCATGCTCACCGCCCCGGCTCCGGCTGCCTGCCAGTCGCGCTGGCGCCAATAGGCGAGGTTGTGCCGGCATTCCTCGCCCGGGCGGGCGAAGTTGCTGGTCTCGTAGGCGGGCAGCCCGAGGGCGGCGAGGGCGGCGGCGCGGCGGGCGAACCATTCCTGGCTGGCGGCGGGATCGATCTCCTGCAGTTCGCCGCGCTGGCGGCGGGCATGGAACTCGGTGCCGGGCTCGTAGGCGAGGTGGTAGACCGAGGCGTGCTCCAGGCGGTGGCGGCGGTAGAGTTCGAGGTCGGCGTCCAGTTCGGCGGCGGTCTGGCCGGGCAGGCCCATGATCAGGTCGGCGCTCAGGCGCGGCACCGCGGCGGCGGCCGCCTCCAGCGCGGCCTCGGCTTCGTGGGCGGAATGCACCCGTCCGAGGAAGCGCAGGTGGTGGTCGTGGGTCGACTGCACGCCCAGGCTGAGGCGGTTGACCCCGTGCGCCGCCAGCACCGCGAAGCGCTCGGCGTCACTCGAGCCCGGGTTGGCCTCGCAGGTCCACTCGTAGCCGGGCGCCAGCAGCAGGTGGCGGCGCAGGCCGGCGAGCAGGCGCTCGAGCAGGGCAGCCCCGAGCAGGGTGGGGGTGCCGCCGCCGATGAAGATGGTGGCATAGGGGCCGCGCGGCAGGCGGGAGACCTCGGCCAGCAGGGCGTCGACATAGGCGCGGTGCTCGTCGTGCCGTCCGGCGATCGAGTTGAAGTCGCAATAGGGGCACTTGGCTGCGCAGTAGGGGATGTGGAGGTAGAGGTGCACCGCGCGCAGCGGACGGGGGATGGCAGGAGGGGGAAGGGGGAATCGCCAGGGACCTGGGAGGTTGCCGACGTGGCAGCGGGGGTATGGTTGCCCGCCTATGGCGACCCAGAACTGGTCGATGACCCTGACCGGCTACCCGGCCCACGCGCGCAGCGGCACCCGGGTGGTCGGCGCCACCCACATGAGCACCTTCGCCGCCCTGCGCCTGGCCGAGGCCATGGGCATCGCCTCGGGCTGGCTGTTCGCCGAGGGCAACCAGCCCCAGCTAGCCGGCGTGCGCGCCGGGGCGCCGGTGTTCGTGCAGGTCGGCCAGGCGTTGTCGGCGCGCATGGTGGTGCAGACCGAGGGCCTGGCCTCGGGCTCGCTGGTGTTCGCCGCCGCCGCCAAGACCGATGGCGAACCCCTGACCGGCCGCACCCTGATCGCCTGGGCCGAGGCCAAGCAGCGCCCGTGGGTCGAGGTGGTCGACAACGAGCAGACCTATTGGGGCGGCCTCGACGACCGCCAGCTCGGGCGCCTGCTGGCCTGGTTCCTCGGCCAGCGCCCGCTCGACCTCGACTGGCTCAAGCTGCGCATCGAGCCGCGCACCCAGGCCCGCCTGGCGCTCGGCCTGTTCGAGCACGGCTGGACCCGCAACCTCGAACTCGTGCGGCGCGAGCGCATGGACGTGTGGGGCGGGGTGCATCGCCGCTGCCCGCTCGACCATGGCCACCTGCCGCCCCCGTCCCAGGTCCACCGCTGCCTGCGCCTGCGCTGGGAGCTGGGCGAGATCGAGGGGCGCGAGGCCGAGGACCGCTGCCCGCTCGATGACGAGACCGGCAAGAGCCGGGTCTGGTCAGGGGAATGGTGAGCCTTGAACGTGCGGTGGATGGTTGGTGGTTGATGGTTTCCCAGCGCCAAGCCAACGTGTGTCCCGATGCTCATCCGATCACCCAGAGGGTGAACGGGTGGGATGTCGCATCACGTTGTGCGCCAACCATCAACCATGAACCATCTGCCGCCAACGGCGGGATCTAGGGTGAGCGGAGGGGTGGGCGTGGGGCGGCTGCTCGGCCTGGCCATCGTTGCCTGCCTGGTGCTGACCGGCGCGCTGATGGCCTGGCCGGCGGCGCGCACCTGGCTCACCCGCCAGCATGCCCAGGCGGTGGTGCTGAACGCCTCGGTGGTGCCATTGCCCGATGGCCGCGCCCAGGTGGCGGTGCTCTACCGCTTCACCGTCGGCGAGCAGGACGGGGTCGAGGTGCAGCAGCTGGCCTACCGCCAGGCCGACCAGAACTACCAGCCGATCCCCGATCCCGCCCTGGCCCCGGCCGAGGCCGAGGCGGTGGTACAGGGCATCCTCGCCGGCGACCGCTGGCGCACCGTCTGGTTCCTGGCGAACGATCCAGAACGCACCGCGTTCATCCTCGAAGAGGCCGGGGGGCGTCCCGGCCGTCGCGCCCTGACCGGGGCGGCCCTGCTGATGGTGGGGCTGCTGTGGTGGGCTGCCATCCGCCGCCGGAGGTGATCGTGGGACGTCTGCTGCTGCTGCTGACCCTGGGTCTGGTGCTGATCGCGGCCGAACCTCCCGAGGCTGCGCCTGGGCAGATCGAGCTGCACGGCACCCTGCGCAGCATCGGTGGCGAGGCCGGCCGCTTCTGGGCCCGCCTGCTCGCCCCCGACAAGGCCTATGGCGGCCACCGCATGCTGCAGCTGGTCTACGAGCCGCCGCGCCCGGAAAGCCTGGCCGGCACCATCCTGGTCGACTGCCCCTACGTGCTGCTCGACCGCCAGCTCAACCTGGTGGCCTGGAACGGCCGCCAGGGGCTGTCCCAGGTCACCCCGCGTGGCGATGGCTACCATGTGGTGCGCGAGGTCACCGAGGGCGAGGGGGTGGCGGCGCAGGCGGTCGGCCGCGAGAGCGATCTGCCCGGCCCGCGTGCCTGGGACCTGCGCCTGGCTCCGCTGCTGGTGGCCATGCAGTGGCGGGCCGAGGGGGCCGCGAGCCGGCGCTGCGTCGATTTCTTCGGGCCGTTGCCGCCTGCGACGGTGTCGTGGCAGGGCACGGCGGTGAGCCTGGCAGGCAGCCCGTGCACGGTCGAACCCGGACGCGACGGGCGCCTGCGCCGCCTGCTGGACGCGCATGGCGCCGTGCTCATCGCCGTCGAGGATGCCGCAACCCCATGAACACCGTCCGCGCCCTCCTGCCCATCCTCGCCCTGGCCGTCGCCAGCTGCGCCCGCCCGATCGTCCCGCCGGTGCCGGCGGACGTGTCGGTGATCCGCTCGTATTCCTGCGCCACCGACGTCGATGATCCCCAACCGGCCTGGAATCCCGCCACCTACCAGGTGGTGATGCGGGTGGCGCACGGCTTCATCCTGTTCCAGGAGGGCCGCGACCGCCGCGAGGTGTTCATCTCGGACGACCGCCGCGAGACCGGCCTGCCGGCCTGGATCAATCCCGGCCAGTTCGCCTTCGGCCCGCTCGCCAACGTCGTCCGCCTGGCCGACGGGCGTTGGGTCTCGGCCGCCGACGGGTTGTCGATCATCACCGTCACCGACAACGGCTTCAAGTCGGCGGTCGGCCGCCAGCAGCTTTCGGCCAAGGGCTTCCGTCCGCGCCCCTGGCACGAGGGCGAGATGGTGGCGCAGGACGAGGACCGCCTGGTGCGCATCGACGGTCGTGGCCGCATGATCGACGAAGGGCTGGGCTTCCGTGGCGAACCGCAGCGCGGCGGAGAGGGCCTGGCCTGGCAGGAGACCCCGGTGCCTTACGACGACCCCTGGACCGGCAAGCCGCCGCGCGGGCGACTGACCATCCGCTGGCGCGCGGGGGTGATCACCGAGGTGCCTTCGGCGGTGCAGGCGCGTTGGTGCGCCGACGGCCGGGTGGTGGCCACCGTGCTGCGCGCCGATCCCCCCGCCAAGGGACCCTGGTGGGAAGGCGGCACCGATGTGGTGGTGGTGGCCCAGGACGGCAGCGTGCGGGTGATCGCCGCCAACTGCCGCGACGGCGACCCCCATCCCCGCCATCCGCTGGTGGCGGTCACCGAGCGCATGGGCGGGGTGCGCATCGCCGCCCTCGACCCCGGCCCCGAGCCGCGCCTGCTGGTGCCCACCGGGCGCAAACCGCGCTGGAGCGCCGACGGAATGCGCCTGCTCGCCGAGGAGGACCCCGCCAAGGACGGCCAGCAGGGCTGCGTGGTGAAGTTCCACGTCCTGCGCATCGACCAGGCCCCGGCCGCGACCAGGTGACCTGACGCGGTGGGACCGGAAGGGAGGGCTACTTCCCCGGCGCCAGCGCCAGCAGGCGCACCCCGGCGACCACCCCGTTGAGGAAGTAGTCCTTGCCGCCGGCGCTGCCCACGCGCAGGTCGCCGCGCCAGGGCGCCGGCGGCGGGCAGTCCGCCACCGCCACCGGCTGGCCGTCGATGAGCAGGCGGGCGCGCTTGCCGTCGTGCTCGTAGCGCACGGTGCTGAAGCGGCCGAGCGGCAGCGGTTCGCGCGACTCAAGATAGGTGGCGTGCTCCTTGCCGGCGCCGGCAAAGTGCTCGACCACCACCTTGAGATCGTGGCGCAGCATCAACCGCACCCCCGACTGGAGGTAGCTGCCGGCCTCGACCAGGCCGCCGAAGAACCCGCCCGGCTTGGCTTCGGGCGCGACCTCGATCTCGATCGCGAGCGGGGTGCCGTCGGCGAGAGGTCCGGCGCCCAGGCGGGCGCCCAGGGCCTGGCCGCCGGCCAGACGCAGCCCGGCGCGGTTGGCGAGCGAGGCGGGGGTGCCGCTGCCCGTCAGGGGCTGGCCGCCGGCTCCGGGCAGCACCTTGCCGTCGGCGAAGGTGCCGCATTCCCACGCCGCCGCGGTGCGCACGCCCTGCTCGTCTTCGAGCCCGAGAGTGGCGCCCAGCAGCACCAGCTGGGTCTCGGCCAGGGCCCCGACCACGTCGATGGCGGCGATCGCCTTGTCCGGGCTGGGGTTGTCCCAGGCCATGCAGTAGATGCCCACCGGCGCGTGCTTCTCGTTGCGCCCGCTCCAGGCGATCTGCGCCCCGGTGAGCGGCTTGGGGTCCCACCAGTCGCTGATGTCGCGGCCCCAGCGCACCGGCACGGTGGCGCGGCTGCCGTCGGCGTAGACCACCTCGTAGCGCGCCACCTCGGTGAGGTAGCCGCCCGTCGGGCCCCAGCCGGCGGCGTGGAGGAACCACACCCGGTTGGCGCGGGCGCCGCCGGCGGGCAGGTCGCGCACCTCGGCGGGGGCCTTCTCGCCGTGGCCCTGGCCGCGCAGCGACACCACCGCGCGCCCCTGGTTGGCCTTGGGGTCGACCAGGCGGAAGGGCACCCCGGCCAGGCTGACCTCGGTGGGGAAGGGCGCCACCGCCACCGCCGCGCCGCCTTCGCCGGCGGTGCCGAGGTGGTTGATGAGGAAGTAGCGCATGTCGTTGGCGCCCTGGTCGGTCCAGCCGCCCTTGCCGTCGTCGGCGACCTCGTCGACGTAGCCGCGGTTGGCGCCGGCGCTGAGGTCGAGGTGGGCGTAGCGGTAGCGCTTGGCGGCGGCGATGCGGAAGCCGGCGCCGCAGTTGCGCGCCAGGCCGGCGGCGATGCGGGTGGCGCGTTCGAGTTCGGCCGACAGGCCGCCGTCCCAGTTGAGCTGGTCGATCAGCACCGTGCCCTTGCCCACCGGCACCGCCACCAGCAGGCCGGGCTCGGTCAGCACCACGGCGGCGTCGAGCGCCGGCGGCACCACCGCCGGCCCGCCCAGGGGGGCGGTGGACTTGCGCCGCGAGCCGCCGCCGCGCGCCCAGTAGAGGTCGGCGCTGGCGATGCCGGCGATGAGCGGATGGTCGGAGCGGCGCGCGGCCGCAACCGCGTCCTTGGCCAGGGGTGCGAAGCCCGGGGTCCAGGGCAGCAGCCCCGCCACCGCCGGCAGGGTCTTGTCGTCGAGCCCGCGCAGCCACACCGTGGCCCCGGATTCGAGCTGGGCGCGCAGGCGGGCGATGGCGGCGGCGTCCGGCGCCGAGCGCGCGTCCACCAGCGCCGGGCCGTCGCCGTCGAGCCCGTCGCTCACCGCCACGCTGGCGGCGGCGAGGGCCTCGCGGGTGGCCTTGGGCACCGCCCCCACCAGGCGCAGGGCCGGTGCCGGCGCGGCGGGGGCCGCCCCGGCGGCGTGACGCAGGGCCTGGGCCAGGATCCAGCCCGCCGCCGGCTCGAGCGCGGCGCGGTCGGCCAGGCGGTACTGGCAGAAGGTCACCTGGCCCTTGCCGTGGCGCACGCTGGTGAGCGGCGACCAGTGCATGCCGAAGCTGCCGCCGCTGGTGCTGGCGGGCAGCGCCGGGCCGCCGGCGGCGCGCACCAGGGAATGGTCGGCGACCAGGTGGTCGGGCAGCCACCAGCGCAGCTGGCCGTCGTCCAGGCCGTCGAGGGCGGGATGGCGGGCGTGGCGCCAGCTCATGCTGGCGGCGTGGCGGGGATCGATCTCGGGCTGGCCGGGGATGAAGGGGTCGCAGGCGTCCTGGTGCAGCACCAGCACCTGGCCGCCGCCCTCGGCGAAGCGCGCTGCGGCGGCCAGGTCGGCGCTGCCGGCGGCGCCCTCGCCCACCACCAGCACCCGTTTGCCGGACAGCTCTCCGTCGCCGGCGCCGCCGGCAGTGAGCTTGAGGCCGAGCCCGGCCAGGGCCTTGGCGGTGGCGCCGTCGGCGCCGTCGACCAGCGCCACCGCCGCCGGGTCGACCCCGGCGAGCGAGGCGCGGGGCATGATCCACAGATCCTCCTCGTGGCGGTAGAGCTCGCGCGCGCCGCTCCACTCGCCGTAGCGCAGGCGCACCACCAGGCGGGCGCGGGTGGGCGCCGCCACCGCCGGCGGGCGGATCGCCACCGCCACCTCGCGGCGTTCGCCGGGGCCGGCGTGGGCGGGGATCTTCTCCTCGCTCCACACCGTGCGGCCGTCGACCAGCAGGCCGGCCTGCAGGTGCATCTCGTTCCAGGCCCGGCCGGCGTCGTTGGCGACCAGGAAGCGCCGCTTCAGCTCGCCGCCGCCGAACACGTTGGGGAAATAGTCGAGCGGCCGCGCCAGCAGCGGCGGGATGATGTCGAGGCCCTGGCCGGTCCAGGGGTTGAGGCAGGCCACCCCGGCGGCGCGGTAGTGGTCGCTGCTGATGCGCGCGTTGAGCTGGTAGCCGCCGTTGTCGGCGTGCGGCAGCAGGCAGCCGCGTCCGCCGATGGTGGCCCAGCGCCAGCGCCCCTGGTCGAAGGCCTCGTCGCCCATGTAGGCCGAGCCGTGCTCGGGCTCGAAGTCGTCCATGGCGTAGTATTCGCCGATCATCAGCGGACGGTCCCAGGCGAACTCGGCCCGCCACGAGCGGTTGACGCCCTCGTGCTTCAGCCAGGCGAGGTCGTTGGGCAGCACCCAGCCGCTGTTGACGAACTGGCGGCCGGTGGTGCCGGTCTCGCCCTCGGGATAGTGGATGCTGATGGTCTCGAGCTTGCCCGCCCAGGTGATCTCGGCGTCGGCCTGCAGCGGCCGGTCGGGATCGGCGGCGCGCACGGTGTCGACCAGGGCGTGGGCCAGCTTCATCCATTCCGGCCGGGTGTCGTTCCACATCGTCTCGGTGGCCAGGCCCAGAACTCGGGGATGATCATCATGCCGGCGCGGTCAGCCTGGCCGATGGTGTGCTGGTTGATGAAGCCGAGGTGCAGGCGCAGGGTGTTGAAGTGGGTGAGGTCGCCGCGCAGCTGCTCGTAGACCGTCTCGGGCCCGGCCGACGGTCCGGTCAGCCAGGAGTTGCGCAGCAGCACCTGGCGCCGGCCGTTGAGCAGGAAGTCCTTGCCCTTGATGGTGAATTCGCGGAAGCCGAAGCCGGTGCCCACGCGGTCGACCGCCACCGTCCCGGCGCGCAGTTCCGCCTCGGCGCGGTAGCACACCGGGGTGGCGGGGGTCCACTGGTGCGGTGCGAGCCAGTCGGTGGCCAGGGTGGCGGATGCGCGGGCGCCGGCCGCCACCTCCACCGGGGTACCGGCCAGGGCCAGCAGCGGTTCTCCCTCCAGCCCGCGCACCACCGCGGTGGGGGTGAGGGTCGCCGGGGCGGGGCCGTCGTTGACCAGCTCCAGCGCCACCTCGATGCG
>JAKLKR010000243.1 GCA_023150565.1 Planctomycetota bacterium | reverse complement strand
CCTGCTCTACTCGACTTGGCAAGGGGAGGAGGCCCTGGCGCATGTCCGCCAGGCCACCCTGCCGGCCGACCAGCTCATGGTGGTCGGCGATCCCATTCCCCAGCAAACCCTGACCCCGATCATCTGAGGCCGCCATGTCCAACCACGAACTCTTCACCACCCCGGGCGCTGCGCCGATCAAGGCCTGGGTGCGCGGCGTGCCGCTCGAGGACGAGGCGCGGGCGCAGCTGCAGAACGCTGCGCGCATGCCCTTCATCCACCGCCACATCGCGGTCATGCCGGATGTGCACAAGGGCATCGGCGCCACTGTCGGCTCGGTGATCCCGACCATCGGGGCGATCATCCCGGCCGCGGTCGGGGTCGACATCGGCTGCGGGATGTGCGCGGTGCGCACCTCGCTGACCGCCGGCGACCTGCCCACCAGCCTGCGCGCGGTGCGCGAGAGCATCGAGCGCGCGGTGCCGCACGGCCGCACCGACGATGGCGGGCGCGGCGACCGCGGCGCCTGGCACGACCTGCCGCCGCGGGTGTCCAACCTGTGGAAGCAGCATCTCGCCGACGGCTACGCCGCGATCTGCGCCAAGTACCCCCGGCTCGACCGCGGCAACTCGGTCAACCACCTCGGCACCCTCGGCACCGGCAACCACTTCATCGAGGTCTGCCTGGACCAGGCCGGCCAGGTGTGGTTCATGCTCCATTCGGGGTCGCGCGGGGTCGGCAACCGCTTCGGCGAGTTCTTCATCACCATGGCGCGCGATGACCTGCGCAAGGCCGGCGTCGACCTGCCGGACCGCGACCTCGCCTACTTCAGCGAGGGCACCGAGCACTTCGCCGACTACACCGCGGCGGTGGGCTGGGCGCAGGATTACGCGCGCATCAACCGCCAGGTGATGCTCGAGAACGTGGTCGCGGCGGTGGCGCGCGCGCCCGGCGTTCCGCCCTTCAGCGCCACCCTCGAGGTGGTGAACTGCCACCACAACTACGTCGCCCAGGAACGCCACTTCGGCGCGGAATGCTGGGTGACGCGCAAGGGCGCGGTGCGCGCCGGGCTGGGCGAGATGGGCATCATCCCGGGTTCGATGGGGGCGCGCAGCTTCATCGTGCGCGGCAAGGGCAGCGCGGAGTCGTTCTGCTCGTGCAGCCACGGCGCCGGCCGCGCCATGTCGCGCACCAAGGCCAAGCGCACCTTCACCGTCGCCGACCACGCCCAGGCCACCGCCGGGGTCGAATGCCGCAAGGACGCCGAGGTCATCGACGAGACCCCGATGGCCTACAAGGACATCGACGCGGTGATGGCGGCGCAGAGCGACCTGGTCGAGGTGGTGCATACGCTCAAGCAGGTCGTGTGCGTGAAGGGATGATGCCATGCTGACCATCGACGGTTCCCAGGGCGAAGGCGGCGGGCAGATCCTGCGCACCTCCCTCGCCCTCGCCGCCCTCACCGGCACCCCGGTGCGGATCGAGCGCATCCGCGCCCGCCGGCCCAAGCCCGGCCTGCAGCGCCAGCATCTGGTCGCGGTGCAGGCGGCGGCGCGGGTGTGCAACGGCCGCCTGGAGGGCGCCGCGCTGCACAGCGGGGCGATCGAATTCTGGCCGCAGGCGCCCTGCGCCGGCACCTACGCCTTCGACATCGGCTCCGCCGGCAGCACCACCCTGGTGCTGCAGACCGTGCTGCCCATCCTGCTCGACGCCGATGGGCCGGCGACGGTCGAGATCCGCGGCGGCACCCACAACAGCATGGCCCCGCCGGTGGAATTCCTGCAGCAGAGCTTCCTGCCGGTGCTGCACCGGGTGGGCGTCTCGGCCAGCCTGGCGCTGGAGCGGCACGGCTTCCAGCCGGCGGGTGGCGGCTGCATCCGCGCCGCCATCCAGCCCGGGCAGGCGCAGATCCCGCTCGCGCTGCACGAGCGCGGCAAGGCCATCGCCCGCCATGCCGAGGTGCTGCTCGCCAACCTGCCGGCCCATGTCGCCAGCCGCGAGGCGCTGGCGCTCAAGCACGCCCTGCACTGGAGCCACCAGGAGGTCGACGAACGCGAGGTGGACGCCGATGGCCCCGGCAACGCCGTCATCGCCAGCCTGCGCCACAGCGAGGTGACCGCGGTGTTCACCGCCTTCGGCGAGCTGCGCAAGGCAGCGGAGGCGGTCGCCCAGGACTGCGCCCGCCAGGTCGCGCGCCATTGCGCCAGCCAGGCGCCGGTGTGCGAGCACCTGGCCGACCAGCTGCTGCTGCCGCTCGCCCTCGGCGCCGGCGGCAGCTTCCGCTGCACCGCGCTCAGCGAGCACGCGCGCACCAACGCCGCGGTCATCGCCGCCTTCCTCGGCGAGGTGGTGGCGTTCGCCGAGCAGGATGGCGCCTGCCTGGTCACCGTTCGCGGCCGGCAGACGGGGTAGCCGGCCGGCCTGCTTGCCCGTCCGCCTGGGATGCGACACTGCCGCCATGCGCACCTCCCTGCTCCTGCTCGCCGGCTCCGCCGCCATCGCCGCCGAAGGCGGCCCCCTCGCCTTCGCCACCTGGACCGGCGACCCCTGCACCAGCCTCACCGTGCGGGTGCTCGACCGCGATCCGGCCAAGGAGCTGCGCTTCAGCGGCGCCGACGGCAAGGAACTGGTGCTGCCGGCGAGCGTGCGCGCCATCGGCGCCACCGGCTGGTCGGTGGCCGAGGCCACCGCCAACGGCCTCGCCGCGGGTTCGGAGTGGAAGGTGGGGGTGCGGCCGGGCGAGACCCTGGCGCGGTTCAAGACCCTGCGCGCCGAGCCGCCGCTGCGCTTCGCCACCGGCGGCGACCTGCTCCACCGCAAGGAGTGGATGGCCGGCACCACCGCGCGGGTGGCGGCGGCGGCGCCCTCCTTCGCCCTGGTCGGCGGCGACTGGGCCTATGACAACGCCAACGAGGCGGATTTCCGCCGCTGGGTCGACCTGTTCACGGTGTGGACGTCGGCCACCACCCCCGATGGGCTGGGCATCCCGGTGGTGGCCGGGATCGGCAACCACGAGCTGGCCAAGCGCGGCCAGCTGGCCGGCACCCCCTTCAACGCCCTGTTCCCCGAACCGGTCCATCGCGCCCTCGACGTTGGCGGCTGGCTGTCGTTCCTGCTGCTCGACAGCGGCCACAGCGAGCCGGTGAAGTCGCAGACCGCCTGGCTCGACCAGGCCCTGGGTGTCCGCGCCGAGCGCAGCTGGCGCTTCGCCATGTACCACGTGCCGGCCTATCCGTCGGTGCGCAAGTTCGACGACTGGGGCTCGAACGAGATCCGCGCGGAATGGGTGCCGCTGTTCGAGCGCCATGGCGTCGCCGCCTGCTTCGAGAACCACGACCACGCGCTCAAGCGCACCCACCCCCTGCTCGGCGGCAAGCCGGCGGCAGGCGGGGTGATCTACCTGGGCGATGGCGCCTGGGGGGTGGAACCGCGCCAGCCCGGCACCCCGGAGCAGCGCCCCTATCTGGTGAAGTCGCAGGCGGTGCACCACGCCTGGATCATCGACCTGGAGCGCGACCGCGGCCAGGCCTGCGCGATCGGCGCCGACGGCGGCGAACTGGACCGGGTCGAGCTGTCGCCGCGCAAGGCAACGCGCTAGACGACCAGCAGCAGCGCGGCCAGCAGCGCGCTGGCGAGCAGGGTGGCGGCCAGCATCAGGCGCACCGCGCGGGCGATGTCGGTCGCCGCCGGCGCCCGTCCCGGGGCGTTGAACAGCGGGCCCTGGTGAGCTTCACCGTCGTAGCGGTTGCAGCCGCCCAGACGGATGCCCAGGGCGCCCGCCATCGCCGCCTCCGGGCGGCCGGCGTTGGGGCTGGCGTGGAGCTTGGCGTCCCGCCACCAGATGCGCAGCGCCACCAACGGCGAACCGCCGGCGAGCGGTGCGGCGAGGGTGATGAGCAATGCCGCCAGGCGGGCGGGCAGCAGGGCCAGCAGATCGTCGGCACGGGCGGCGCACCAGCCGAAGCACCGGTAGCGCGCGTCGCGGTGGCCCCAGCGGCTGTCGAGGGTGTTGGCGGCGCGGAACAGCCAGGCTCCGGACGCCAGGCCGGCGCAGGCGCCCGGCGCACCGGCGGCATGGCCGCCGGCCAGGGCGCCGGCGGCCGCCCAGCACAGCGGCGCGATCACCCCGTCGACGGTGCTCTCGGCCACCGCCTCGACCGCCGCCCGCGCCACCTCGGCCTGGTCGAGCCCGTCGGTGTCGCGGCCGACGATCATGCCCACCGCGCTGCGCGCCGCCGCCAGATCCCCGGCGGCGAGCGGGCGCCGGACCCGCTCGGCGTGGTCGGCGAGGTCGCGCGCGCACACCGCCAGCCACACCGCCACCGCGGCGGACAGGGCCGACGCCAACGGATGGATCCCCGCCAGCACCCAGGCCAGCCCGCCGGCCAGCACCGCCGCCGGCAGCACCACCGCCAGCCAGGCGGCGATGCCGGCCAGGAACGATGGCCGCCAGGCCGCGCGTTCGACCAGCGACACCCACGCCCCCAGCCAGCGCACCGGATGCGGCAGCCAGCGGGGATCGCCGAGCGCCAAGTCAACCGCCACCGCCAGCACCAGCAGCAGGGCGGGATGCATCAGCCCAGGCCGATCAGCCGATGGATGGTGGCCATGTCGATCGACCCGCGCACCAGGTCGGCAAGGCGGTCGATGGCGGCGTCGACATCGTAGGCCGCCTGCACCGCGCCCAGGGCGGGCAGGCCGCGGGCGGTGCGCAGGCCGTCGATCCAGTGGCGGCGGAAGAGGTCGTCGTCGAACACCCCGTGCAGGTAGGTGCCCCAGGCGCGGCCCGCGGGGGCGCGGACGCCCACCGCCACACCATCGGTGCGCACGAACAGCGCCAGGGCGGCGGGAATGGTGGTGATCCCGTGGTGGATCTCGTAGCCGCGCACCGCCAGCCCGCTGGGCAGGTGGGTGGCCCCGCCGCGCACCAGGGTCTTCTCCGGCGCCAGCACGGTGTCGACCGGGATCAGGCCGAAGCCGGCGCGGCCGCCCCGGCCGCTCTCGATGGCGTGGGGATCGGCGATCGAACGCCCGAGGATCTGCAATCCGCCACAGATGCCCACCACCTCGCAGCGGCCGCCGGCGGCGAGGGCGGCGAGGGCGGGGGCGAAGCCGCGTACGGCGAGATCCTCGGCGTCGGCCAGGGTGTTCTTGGAGCCGGGGACGATCACCGCGTCGGGGCTGCCCAGCTCCTCGACCCGCCGCACCAGCCGCACCTGCACATCGGGTTCGATGCGCAGGGCGTCGAGGTCGGTGAAGTTGCTGGTGTGGCGCAGGGCCAGGCAGGCGATGTCGATGGCGGCGCCGCTGCGCTCCACCCGCCATTCGTCGAGGATGATGCCATCCTCCTCCGGCAGGCCGAGATCGTGGCGGAAGGGGATCACCCCCAGCACCGGCTTGCCGGTGTGGCGCAGGACGTAGTCGTGGGCGTCGCCCAGCAGGCTGGCATCGCCGCGGAAGCGGTTGACCACCAGCCCGGCGACCAGGGCGCGCTCCCATTCCTCCATCACCTCCAGGTGGCCGACGAAGCTGGCGTAGAGGCCGCCGCGATCGATGTCGCCCACCAGCAGCACCGGTGCCTGGGCGTGGCGGGCCATGCTCATGTTGACCAGGTCGCCGTGCTTGAGGTTGACCTCGCCGGGGCTGCCGGCCCCCTCCAGCACCATCACCTCGTGCTCGGCGGCGAGTTCGTCGTAGGCCTGATGCACGGTGGCGAGCAGGTGCTGGCGCACCTCGCGCATGTAGGGCCTGGCCTCGGCGTTGCCCAGCGGCCGTCCCAGCACCACCACCTGGCTGCCGGTGTCGCTGTTGGGCTTGAGCAGCACCGGGTTCATGCGCACGTCCGGTTCCAGGCGCGCGGCCTGTGCCTGCACCACCTGGGCGCGGCCCAGCTCCAGCCCGTCGCGGGTGACCCCGCTGTTGAGCGACATGTTCTGGGCCTTGAACGGGCACACCCGCAGCCCGTCCTGCAGCAGGATGCGGCACAGCGCCGACACCAGCACGCTCTTGCCCGCCCCCGACGAGGTGCCCTGGACCATCAGCGCCCGCGCCCGCGCCCGGCGCGGCCGCCGCACCGCCGGCGCGCCGGGGGTCAGCTCGGCGGCCAGGGCGGCGAGCAGGCGGGCGTTCTCCTCCGGGGTGCGCACCGCCACCCGGAACCACTCCGGGCCGAGGCCGGGGTAGTCGTCGCAGACGCGCACCGCCAGCGCGTGGCGGCTTAGCAGGCGGACGGCCAGGCCGTGGTCGGGATGGCGGCAGAGCAGGAAGTTGGCCGCCCCCGGCACCACCGTCAGCCCCGGGATGGCGCCCAGGTCCTGGAGCAGGGCGCCGCGCCAGGCCGTCACCGCCGCCGCCGAGGCTTGGCGGTAGGCGGCATCGGCCAGGGCGCGCGCTCCCACCACCTGGGCCAGGTGGTTGACCGTCCACGGCGGCAGCCGCCCGCGCCAGCGCGCCGCCAGCGCCGGTTCCGCCAACGCCACCCCCAGGCGCAGGCCGGGCAGGGCGAACGCCTTGGTCAGCGAGCGCAGCACCACCGCGTTGGCCGGGCGCGCCGCCGCCAGGCTGGCGAAACCCTCGGCGAGATCGGCGAAGGCCTCGTCGACCGCCACCGTCAGCCCGGGGTGGGCGGCGCAGAGGCGCCGCAGCAAGGCGGGATCGACCACCGTGCCGGTGGGGTTGTTGGGCGAGCCGAGGAGCAGCAGGTCGGCGCGGTGGGCGGCGATGGCGGCGGCGAGCGCATCTTCGTCGAGGCGGAAGCCGGCGGCCGGATCCAGGGCGAACAGCGCGGTGTCGGCCCCAGCCAGGGCGGCGGCGCGGCGGTAGTCGACATAGCCCGGCTCGACCACCAGCACCCGACGGCTGCCGAGCAGCGCCGGGAGCGACTGGATCAGCTCGCTGGTGCCGTTGCCGCACACCACCTCGCCGGCGCTGCAGCCGAGGCGGGCGGCGGCGGCGGCGGCCAGCGCGGTGCAGGCGGGGTCGGGATAATGGACCAGGTCCGACACCGCCGCCGCCAGCTCCTGGCGCAGCCAGGGCGGGAAGCCGAGGGGATTGACGTTGGCCGAGAAGTCGGTCAGCCCGGCGGGCGCGACCCCGGCCACGGCGGCGAGGGCGGTACGGTCGCCACCATGGCCCATCACACCGGCCTGTCGCCGCCCGCGCGCCCGACCAGGGCGGCGCAGGCGCAGGGCCCGAGCAGGTTCATCAGCGAGAGCAGGGGATCGAGCAGCACCGCCACCGCCACCACCGCGGCGATGCCGAGCTGGGCGGGCAGGCCGGCGGCGGCGGCGACCGGGGCGAACAGCGCCGAAGCCACCACCGGCGAGCCGCTGGTCACGGTGCCGACCAGGGCCGCCGCCGCGCTCACCACCAGCAGGGCGGGCACCGGCAGGGCCTGGTCGTAGAGCTGGGCGGTGAACACCGCGAGCAGGGCGAAGAGCAGCGGGAAGCCGGCGCGGCCCGAGGTCAGCCCGAGCGGCACCACCAGCCCGGCCAGGCGGGCATCGACCCCCAGGCGCTCGTTGAGCGCGCGGATCGCCAGCGGCATGGCCGAGATCGAGGACGAGGACAGGAAGGCGACCTGGAGCGGGCGGTGCAGCGCCGCCAGCACCTCGGACCAGGGCCGCCGGCTGGCCCAGCGGATGGCCACCACCAGCAGCACCGCCAGCAGCAGCCCGCCGGCATAGAACGAGCCGACCATGCGCAGCAGCGCCATCAGGGTGGCGGGCGGCACGCTGGCGGCGATGCCCGCCACCACCCCGGCGAGACCGAGCGGCAGCAGCAGCAGGATCCAGTCGACGATGCGCAGCATGGCGGCGTTGAGCACCCCCATCGCCGCCACCGCGCCGCCGACTCCCCGGTGGCGCACCGGGCCCAGCGCCAGCCCGACCAGGATGCAGCCCGCCACCACCGGCAGCACCTCGCCGTTGGCGAGGGCGGCGAAGATGTTGGCCACCGGCGAACGCCGGGCGCCGTCGCCCGCCGCGCCCCCCTGCTGGAGCAGTTCGCCCAGGGTGCGGCGCAAGGCGCCGACGTCGCCGCCGCCCGGCTCGATGGCGAGGGCGGAGATGG
>JAKLKR010000242.1:253-8053 GCA_023150565.1 Planctomycetota bacterium | reverse complement strand
GCGGCGCGCACGCGCAGGCCCTCGAGCGCCCGGCGCAGGGCGAGGCGTGCGGCGGCCTCGCGGCTGGGCTCGACCGGCGCCAGCGCCGCCGGGGCGGGCGGCTCGCTGCCGGCGGCCTCGGCCTCGCGCCGCTGGCGCGCCAGCTCCTTGGCCTGCTCGGCGTGGTCGCGCTCGTCGGCGAGGTCGTCGACCAGGTCCTGCAGCTGCAGCTCCAGCTCGCCCGGCAGCAGGTCGCTGGCGGCGCTCGCGGCCAGGCGCTTGGCGAGCAGCGCGGCCTCGTCCTGGCCGTAGCCGCAGCGGCGCAGGGCGGCGCGCGGCGAGAGCGCGAAATCCTGCTGCAGGGTGCCGACCAGGGCGCGGATGCGTGCCACGGTGTCGGCATCGGGCTCGATCTGGTTGAAGGATTCCCAGGCGATGTCGCCCTGGTTGGCCACCGCCAGCAGGGCGGCGTCGGCATCCTGGTGGCGCAGCAGGTCCTGGCGCAGCAGGCGCAGGCGCTCGCGCGCCGCGGTCGAGGGGTGGCGCTCGATCGCGCACGCCATCGTCATCACCGCGACATAGAGGTTGCCGCCCAGGCGGCCGAGCGCCGACACCACCGCGAAGCGGAAGTCGGTGGCGGTGGCCATCGACCAGCGGAAGTCGCCCGGCGACGACGACATCGACAGCAGCAGGAAGGGCGCCAGTCGGTGGCGGTACTGGTAGGCGTGCTTGCTGCGCGGCACCTCCTCGAAGCCGTGGGCGGTGGCCCAGCCGATCCATTCGCGGTGGGTCCAGCCCGCCACCTGGCCCGGCCGCGGCATCTGCTCGGGCAGGGGCACGCCGTAGATCACCGAGGCCGCACCCGGCAGCCGGCGGTCGTCCCACTCGTCGCCATCGGTGAGCTGGAACCAGTGGTTGCAGATGCCGGCCCAGGGCTCCGCCATCTGCGCGGGCGGCAGGAAGCAGTCCTGGGGCAGCGACTCGACGTCGTCGAGGTGGCGGTGGTCGATGCGCATGGCCGGGATGGTGGCGCGCCGCCGGCGCCCGCCAGATCAGAAGTCCGAGCGCAGGGTCACCCCGAGATCGGGGGCGTGGTTGATATGGTCGTCGAACAGGGTGTTGCCGGAGCGGTCGCGCACCTGCATGGCGCGCCCCAGCGACACCCCGGCGAACGGCCGGATCTGCAGCCGGTCGTCCGCCAGCGGGCGCCATGTGCATTCGGCCGCCACCAGCACGCGGCGGTCGCGCAGCACCGCCGCCTGGCCCCAGTCCGCGGTGTGCGCGAGGGCGAACTCCATGATGCGCACATCCACCCGCGCCCCCACTTCGAAGCGCGGGCCGGGCGCCCAGGTCAGGCGGCTGAGGTTGTCGACCGGGTCGAAGATGCGCAGCCGCCACGCGGGCGCCATGCGCCAGTCGAGCGAGACGATGGGCTGGACGGTGGCGGGCAGCCCGATGCGCGAGGCGATGTAGGCGCCGGCCATGAGCAGGAAGCCGTCGCCGGTGGCATACACCGGCCCGACCATGATCTGGTACTGGAGGCCCTCCTTCCAGGCGGCGTGGCCGTCGGCGCCGGTGAGCAGGGCGCCCTGGGCGAGCACACCCCAACGTTCGCTGAGGAACTGGATGGCCATGGCCCGGCCCCAGCCCACGCTCATCGGGTCGTCGATGCCGTAACGCTGGTCGAGCAGGTCGCTGCGGTACGACACCTGGCCGCCGCCGATGCCGCCGCCGATGAAGGTGCCGGTGAAGGGCTTGAACAGCACCCGGCCCTCGCCCAGCAGCTCGTCCACGGTCAGGCGGCCGGGCTGCTCGCTGAAGTCGGCGGCCCCCACATGGTGGCCGCTGAGATAGCCGCTGGCATGCCAGGCGGGGGCGAGTGGCTGGCCGCCCTCGGCGGCCACGGCCAGGGTTGTGAGCGCGAGCAGGGGACAGGCGCGGATCATCATAGGCGGTTCCACTAGATGGGGCGCAGCTTCGCGGCAGGTCGCCCTTGGCCAGCCCTTTCCCCGTCCTCGCCCGCCGGGCGGCGGTCGTACGCTGGGCCCATGCGCTTCACCAAGATGCACGGCTGCGGCAACGACTACGTCTATGTCGACCGCTGGCAGGAGCGCCTGCCGGCGGATGTCCCCTCCCTGGCACGCGCGGTCAGCGACCGCCACACCGGCATCGGCGCCGACGGCCTGATCGCCATCGGCCCCTCGGCGGTGGCGGACGCGCGCATGGAGATGTGGAACGCCGACGGCTCGGCCGCCGAGATGTGCGGCAACGGCATCCGCTGCGCGGTCAAGCTCGCCCTCGACCGCGGCCGGGTGGCGGACGGGCCGGTGCGGGTCGAGACCGGTGCCGGCGTCCTCACCGTCGAGCCGGTGCGGCGCGACGGCGCGGTGTGGGGCGCGCGGGTGGCGATGGGGCGGCCACGTTTGACCCCGGCGGCGGTGCCGGTCGACCATCCCGGCCCCGGCCCCCTGCTGGAGCTGCGCCTGGACGCCGCCGGCGCCCGCCACCGCCTGCTCGCGGTGGGCATGGGCAATCCGCACGCGGTGTGCTTCGTCGAGAACCCCGAGCGCTTCCCGGTCGCCGTGGTCGGCGCCGCGCTCGAGGTCCACCCCGCCTTCCCGCGCCGCACCAATGTGCACTTCGTCGCCCGCCTGGGCGGGCAGGACGGCCTGCCGGTGCTGCACCAGCGCACCTGGGAGCGCGGTGCGGGCGAGACCCTCGCCTGCGGCACCGGCGCCTGCGCGGCGACGGTGGCGGCGATCCTCGACCGGCGCATCCAGGGGCGTTCGGCGATCGTGCGCCTGCGCGGCGGCGACCTGCGCATCGACTGGCCGGCAGATGACGCCGAGGTGGTGATGACCGGCCCGGCGGTGGAGGTCTTTTCGGGCGAGTGGCCCGCGTCCTAGAGCCCCTTGCGGTCGTACAGGCGCGCAATCACCCCGGGCAGGTGCTCCTGGGCGTTGCGCAGCTCGGTGTGGTCGCCGTGCAGGGCGGTATAGAAGTCGGCGCCCTTGTCGGTCGGCTTGATCGCCACCAGCACGAAGCTCATGCCGCTGAGGATCAGCTGGATGGCCTTGCGCTGGTCGTCGGTGAGCCCGTCGGCCCCGACCGCCGCCGCTGCCGGCGCCGATTCGGCCGGCTTGGCTGGCTTGGCCGGGCCGGGGAAGCGGATGATCTTGTCGCCGTCGCTCATGGGCGGGGACGGTGGCGCGAGGGCGCCCAGGTCAATCGTGCGGCTGGCGGGCGCGGCTGATCAGCCACACCACCAGCACGATCACCCCCAGGGTGACCATCAGCTTGCCGCCGGCGACGAACACCCGCACCTTGAACACCAGCAGCGCGGTCAGCACCGCCGCCAGCGCCGCCAGCCCCAACCCCAAACCCACGAGATCGCGCCGCTGCATGGCGCCATGGTCGCCGCGCATGGCGCTCGTGCCACCGGCCGGCCCTGGGCGTTGGGATGCTCTCCCGCCGCGGCAGGGGGCCGTGCGTATTGCCTTCCGTTGGCACGAAGGACCCTGGCGAGGTCGAACGGGAGGCCGCCTATGCCGCCGATGAGCCAGGCGTGTTCAGCGTTGCGCAGGGAGCCATCCCTGACCTCGGCACGAAGCCCGTGGAACGCCCCCCTCTGGGCTAATATCCGCATTCCCTCACGAGCGGCGCCATTGGCAGTGTTCCCAGGGGCGGGCACCACGGTATCGGGGGATGAAGCGCCGCCCGATTGGGATTTCAGGGAAGCCGCCCCAGGCAGCTTGGGGGGTCGCCACGGGCGCGTTCCGGGGGCGGTACGACCCCTCCCGCGGTTGGCGAGAGGAGTCGTCGGCAGCGGCGGACGGCGTGTAACCGGACGCATTATTTCCCGCTGAACCGGCCATGGAATCCTACCGTGTATGGGTGATCTGCGTCCTCGGCGCCATCCTTGCGGCCGTGCTGCTCTACGGCTCGCTGCGGGTGATGAACGGGATGCGGGTGGAGGGCCGCTTCGAGGAGGTCGAGATCGGCATGTCCCGGCCCGCCCTGGTCGAGCTGGTGGGCGAACCCGCCGGTACTGCGCCGGCGGCGGGCGGCGGCGCCGCCCAGCGCCTGCTCTACCCCGGCCCGCCCTGGGCCGGCGAGACCTGGTGGGTCGAGATCCGCGACGGGGTGGTGGTGGCCAAGGGGAGCCAATGAGCGCGACAATCCCCTGCCAACCTGTTGCGATGCCGGGGCCAGGGAAAGCGATGTAGTGTTTTATTCGACAGCCTGTTGCAGCGCACAGTTGAGTGCAGGCCGAAACTGTATACACTGTACACCATGATCACCAGCAGCTTCGACCCCGATGCCCGGCTGCCACGTCTGCCGGTCACCCGCGGCCTGGTCTGGCAGCCGATCGAGGGCTGGACCTACGCCCACCACGCCCACCTGGCATTCTTCGCGGGGCGCTTCGTCGCCATCTGGTCGAACGGCCGCCGCGATGAGGACGCCCCTGGGCAGCGGGTACTGGTCAGCACCTCGGCCGATGGCCTGGCGTGGTCGCCGGCCCAGGTGCTCGCCGCCGATGGCGCGATGATCCTCACCGCCGCCGGCCTGCACCACCACGACGGCCAGCTGGTCGCCTACCTCGGCAGCTATCCCGATGGCATCGCCAGCTGCACCCTGCTCGCCGCCACCTCGCGCGACGGCGTGACCTGGAGCGCACCGCGCGATCTGGGCGTGCCGGTGACGCCCAACCACGGTCCGCAGCCGACGCGCAGCGGCCGGCTGATCATCGCCGGCAATTCGGCCTTCCCGTGGAGCGACGATCCCTGCGGCCTCACGGGCTGGCACATGGCCGGGATCCATCCCCTCGACCGCCCGGGATTCCACGACGATCCGGGCTCGTTCTGGCGGGTGCGCGAGTGGCGGGACTGGCCGGTGGCGCTGTGCGAGGCCGCGCTGTGGCAGACCGACGACGGCATCCTGCGCATGCTGCTGCGCAGCACCGGGCACGGCTTCCGCGGCCGGCTGTGGGCGACCGCCAGCCACGACGACGGGGTCACCTGGTCGGCGCCGGTCGAGACCGGCTTCACCGACGCCGACACCAAGTTCCACCTCGGCCGCCTGCCCGACGGCCGCTTCTGGCACGTCGGCAGCCCCGACCCGCGCCAGCAGCATGTGCGCTCGTCGCTGGTGCTGTCGCTGTCGCGCGACGGCCTGGCCTTCGACCGCCAGTTCCTGGTCGCCGACGAGCCGTGGGCGATGGCGACGCCGGGCCGTTCCAAGCACGGGCAGTACGGCTATCCCCACAGCCTGGTGCACGGCGATCACTGGTACGTGATCATCTCGCGCCAGAAGGAGGCGATCGAGGTGCTGCGCGTGCCCCTGGGGGCCCTGGCCTGAGCGCCCTGCTCCATGAGCATCCTGCATGGAGGCCGCCGGCGCCGCACCCCTGGTGGAGCCGCCGCGCCGGTCCACCATGCTCGCCACCATGTCCGATGCCGCGCTCCAGGCCAGCCTGGTCGAACTGATCCGCCGCACCTCCACCCAGCTGCCCGACGACGTGGTGCGCGCGGTGCGCGCGGCGCGCGGCGCCGAGGCCGCCGGCTCCAACGCCGCCTACGCGCTCGAGGTCATCGAGCGCAACATCGGCCTGGCCTGCGACAAGAGCCAGCCGCTGTGCCAGGACACCGGCTCGATCCTGCTCTACGTCAACACCCCGGTCGGCTACGACCAGATCGCCTTCCACCATGCCGCCGAGGCGGCGGTGCGCGCGGCCACCGCCAGGGGCTACCTGCGCCAGAACAGCGTCGACTCGATCACCGGCGCCAACAGCGGCGACAACGTCGGGCCGGGCTGCCCCGACCTGCACTTCCACCAGTGGCGCCAGCCGCACGTCGAGGTGAAGCTGATGCTCAAGGGCGGCGGCTGCGAGAACGTCGGCGCCACCTACACCCTGCCCAACCCCAGCTTCGGCGGTCGCGACCTCAAGGGGGTGGAAAACGCCATCCTCGACTGCGTGCTGCAGGCCCAGGGCCAGGGCTGCGGCCCCGGCATCCTCGGGGTCGGCATCGGCGGCGATCGCGTCACCGGCATGGCCTGCGCCAAGGCCCAGCTGCTGCGCCTGCTCGACGACGCCAACCCCGACCCGGTGCTGGCCGGGCTGGAACAGCGGGTGGTGGCGAAGGCCAACCAGAGCGGCATCGGCCCGATGGGCTTCGGCGGCGCCACCACCCTGCTCGGCTGCAAGGCCGGGGCGCTCAACCGCGTGCCCGCCTCCTTCTTCGTCTCGATCACCTACATGTGCTGGGCCTTCCGCCGCCAGGGCGTCGATCTCGCCGCCGACGGCGGCATCGCCCGCTGGCTCTACTGAGGTCCGCCATGGCCGTCATTCCGCTCACCACCCCGCTCACCGAGGACATCGCCCGCTCGCTCACCGTGGGCGACACGGTCGAGATCACCGGCCGCCTCTACACCGGCCGCGATGCGGTGCACCACCGCCTCCACCACGGCGAGCGCCCGCCGGTCGACCTGCGCGGCGGGATCATCTACCACTGCGGCCCGGTGATGGTGCAGGAGGGAGGGCGCTGGGTGTGCAAGGCCGCCGGTCCCACCACCTCGACGCGCGAGGAGCCCTACCAGTGGGAGGTGATGCGCGACCACGGCATCCGCGGGGTGATCGGCAAGGGCGGCATGGGTCCCAAGACCCTGGAAGGCTGCCAGCAGTACGGCTGCGTCTACCTGCACGCCATCGGCGGCGCCGCCCAGGTGTGCGCCGAGCGCATCACCCGCGTCGACGGGGTCGACTGGATGGACCTCGGCAGCCCCGAGGCGATCTGGCACCTGTGGGTCGAGCGCTTCCCCTGCATCGTCACCATGGACAGCCGCGGCGGCAGCCTGCACCGTCAGGTGCGTGCGGCCTCGGAACAGGCGCTCGCTGCTCTGAAGGCCTAGAGCAGGCGCCGCACCGAGGCCAGCAGCACTGCTGGATCGAACGGCTTGGGCAGCACCCCGGCCACCAGGCCCTCGCGTTCGGCGGCCTCGGGGCGGTCCTCGGCATAGGCGGTGATCAGCAGGATGCGCACCGGGCACTTGGCCGCCGTCAGGCGTGCGGCCAGGTCGACGCCGTCGAGGCCGGGCAGGGCCACGTCGCTGACCAGCACGCGGATGCCGGGGTGGCGGGCGAGATGGTCGAGCGCCAGCTCGGCGCTGCCCACCGTGGCCACCGTCAGCCCGTCGTCGCGCAGCACGTCGGCCACCACCGCCGCCACCTCGATCTGGTCGTCGACCACCAGCACCTGGGGGTCGGGGATGGCGGTCTGGCGCACCAGCGGCAGGCAGATCATCAGCGAGGTGCCATCGATAGAGGCCTCGCCCCCGCAGCGGATGGCGGCGGCGGCGGTGGCCGGTCGGATCACCACGCCTTCCTCCGGCGGAGGGGTGCAGGACAGCGTCACCCGGCAACGGCTGCCGCCGGTCGGACAGGGGCCGACCACCACCCGCACCACCGGTTTGGCCGCCTCGCCGGCCGGCAGCAGCGGACGCACCTCGCAGGTGGCGTGCGCCAGCAGCTCGATGGCGTCGGCCGCCACCAGTCCCAGGGGGGCGTCGCTGGCGTCGTATTCCAGGCGGGCACCCGAGCCCAGCACGGCCTTGAGCAGCGGCTCGGCCAGGCTGGGCAATGCATGTGCCGGGATGGGCAGGCCGCCGGCGGCGTCCTCGAGCGCCGCCGCCATGGTCGACTCGACCGCGCGCAGCCCGAAGGCGAGGGCTTCGGCATGGCGCGCGGCGCGCGGATCGCCCATCACCTGGCGGCGCAGGTGGGCGAGGTCGACGGTGATCGGGTCGAGGCGGTGATCGATGGTG
>JAKLKR010000242.1:0-243 GCA_023150565.1 Planctomycetota bacterium | reverse complement strand
CAGGGCGGCGTCTACCGCGGCGCCGACCGTGGCCTCGCCCTCCTGGATGGTGCGGGCGTCGGCCCGGCTGCGGGCCAGGCGCAGGGCCCGGGCGAGGGCGCCAGCGGTCAGCTGGGCGAACGGCAGCAGGGTTCCCGGATCGACGCCGGTCGGCAAGGGCTGGTCGATCACCCCGATGGTGGGCAGGCCATGGCGCTGGCTGGCGGCGGCCACCCGCGTCAGGGCCTGTTCGGGGGCAAGGCC
>JAKLKR010000241.1 GCA_023150565.1 Planctomycetota bacterium | reverse complement strand
CGCCCCTGGGACCGCCGGGCTGCAGCCCGGCAATTCGAGCGGGAAAACTGCCGGGCTGGAGCCCGGCGGTCCGAGGGAAGAGTTGCCAAACGCCATTGCGCCTAGCCGACCGCCACCGCCGCCACCAGGCGCTGGGCGCGCGCCAGGCCGTCGTGGGTGTCGCCGCCGCCCCAGCCGCCCAGGCGGTGGCCCATCACCGCCGGCGCCACCGCCTGCACGTCCTCGGGCACCACGTAGGTGCGCTCCTCCATCCACGCCCAGGCGCGCGCCGCGCGCTGCAGATCGAGGCCGGCGCGCGGCGACAGGCCGTGCTGGCCGTCGGCGCGCGAATGCTCGAGCATGTCGAGCAGGTACGAGCGCAGGGCGTCGCTGACGTGCACCTGCTCGGCCGCGACCTGGGCGGCGATCAGCTCGGCGGGCGACGACACCGGCGGCAGGCGCTCGATCAGCTCGCGCCGGGGCGGGCCCGAGAGCATCTCGCGCTCGGCCTCGCGGTCGGGGTGGCCGAGCTCGATGCGCATCAGGAAGCGGTCGAGCTGCGACTCGGGCAGCGGGAAGGTGCCGGTCTGGTGCGAGGGGTTCTGGGTGGCGATGACGAAGAACGGCTCGGGCAGCGGGTGGCCGGTGCCCTCGACGCTGACCCGGCGCTCCTCCATCGCCTCGAGCAGCGCGCTCTGGGTGCGCGGGCTGGCGCGGTTGAGCTCGTCGGCCAGCACCATCTGGGCGAACACCGGCCCGGGATGGAAGGTGAAGGCGCGCGCCTCGCGGTCGAACACCGCCGAGCCGATGATGTCGGCGGGCAGCAGGTCGCTGGTGAACTGGATGCGGTGCATGGCCAGGCCGAAGCAGCGCGCCAGCGCCGCCGCCATGGTGGTCTTGCCCACCCCGGGCAGGTCCTCGATCAGCAGGTGGCCGCGCGCCAGCAGGCAGCACACCGCCAGGCGCAGGGCGCGCTCCTTGCCGATGATGATGCCGCGCAGGGCGGTCAGGGCACGGTCGCAGCGCGGCTCCACGGGGCTTACTCCTGGTCGCCGAAGATGGCGGCGATGAAGGCGTCGGGATCGAAGGGCTGGAGGTCGTCCATGCCCTCGCCCACGCCGATGAACTTGACCGGCAGCCCGAGTTCGCGCCGCACGGTGATGGCGGCGCCGCCCTTGGCGGTGCCGTCGAGCTTGGTCACCACCAGCCCGGTGACGCCCATCGCCTCCTTGAACACCTTGGCCTGCTGCACCGCGTTCTGGCCGGCGGTGCCGTCGAGCACCAGCAGGGTCTCGTGCGGGGCCGAGGGGATGCGCTTCTGGATCACCCGGCGCAGCTTCTCCAGCTCGCGCATCAGGTGCTCCTTGTTGTGCAGGCGGCCGGCGGTGTCGATCAGCACGTAGTCGCAGCCGCGCGCCTCGGCGGCGGCGACCGCGTCGTAGGCCACCGCGGCGGCGTCGGCGCCCTGGTGCGACTTGACCAGCTCGACCCCGGCGCGCTCGGCCCAGATCGCCAGCTGCTCGATGGCGGCGGCGCGGTAGGTGTCGCCGGCGCCGATCAGCACCGTGCGGCCCTCGCCGGTCAGGCGCTTGGCGAGCTTGGCGATGGTGGTGGTCTTGCCGGCGCCGTTGACCCCCACCACCAGCACCACGGTGGGGCCGCTGGCGGCGCGCTGCAGGTCGGAACCCTCGGCGGCGAGCTCGTCGCGCAGGGTCTTCTTGAGGAAGGCGAGCAGGTCCTCGCCCTTGGCCACCTCGCCGTCGCGGTAGCTGCGCTTGAGCTCGGCCAGGATCTCGTCGGTCTTGGCCACCCCGATGTCGGCGGCGAGCAGGGTGTCCTCGAGCTGCTGGAGGAACTGGCGGTCGATCGCCCGTCCGGCACCGATCAGGGTGCGCAGGGCGCCGCCGATGCGGGCGCGGGTCTTGGCCAGACCCTCCTTGACCCTGGTGAAGAGGCGGCCGATGGCCTTGAACACGGGGATTCCTCAGCGCTTGCGCCGGCGCGGCTTGGGCTCGAACTCGGGCGGCAGGGTGGCGGGCAGGTCCTGGTCGGAGCCCTGCTGGCGGGGGGCGCGGGCGGCGGCGCGGCGGCGCTTGGGCTCGGGCTTGGCGCCCGGGGCCTCGTCCTTGGCCGGCTTGGCGGCCTTGCGGCGGGCGGCGGGCTTGCACGCGGAGGGGGCAGGACGAGAGGGGTCGTCGAGCTTCGCGGCCTCGCGCTCCCAGTCGACCTCGCGGCCGTGCGGCCACAGGCGGTCGAGGTCGTAGCGTTCGCGCATCTCGGCGCTGAGCGCGTGCACCACCACGTCGTAGCAGTCGATCAGCATCCACCCGCAGGCGCCTTCGACCGGCATGCGCGGCACGTTGTGGCGTTTGCAGAAGTGGAACACCTCGTCGACGATGGTGGTGGTCTGGCGGTCGGAGCGCCCGGTGACCAGCACGGCATAGTCGAAGACCGTGCCGGCGCCCTCCTCGGAGGCGGTCAGGTGCAGGACACGGATGCCTTCGCCACCCTTGGCGGAGGCGAGGCGGGCGGCATGGAGCGCCAATTGGCGGGCGGTGAACATCGCGGACCACCCTAGCGACCGCGCCAGGGACGCCAGCCGGCACTTCCCCGTGGCCCGCGCCGCCGCCGCGCCACCATCCGCGGCCATGATGTCCGCGACGCCCGCGCCGCTGATCAGCGCCGCCGCCATCGCCCGCCGGGTGGCCTGGCTGGGCGCCGAGCTGACCCGGCGCCATGCCGGCAGCGAGCCGGTGATGCTCGCCCTGCTCGACGGCGCCTGCTGCTTCGCCGCCGACCTGGCGCGCGCGGTGGCCATCCCCGCCCTCGAGCTGCGCTTCGCCCGCGCCAGCAGCTACCGCGGCACCGCCTCGACCGGCACGGTCGACCTCGCCGCCCTGCCGGCGGTCGCCGGCCGGCCGGTGGTGCTGGTCGACGACATCCTCGACACCGGTCTGACCCTGGCGGCGGCGGTGGCGGCGCTGGGCGCGGCCGGCGCCGCCGGCATCACCACCTGCGTGCTGCTCGACAAGCCGGCGCGGCGCGACCCCCGCGGCCTGGCGCGCGCCGACCTGGTGGGCTTCACCATCCCCGACCGCTTCGTGGTCGGCTACGGCCTCGACCTCGACGGGCGCTGGCGCCACCTGCCGGCGGTGTGCACCCTCGACGCCGCCCCGGGCTTCACCCCGGCGACGCGCGTCCTAGCCTGACGCCGATGGTGGACCTGCGCACCAAGGGCATGCTGGCGGCGCTGGCGGCGGCGCTCGCCGCCGGGCTGGCGGGCGCGCCCCTGGCCTGGCGCCTGGTGGTCGAGCGCTTCGACCATGCCGAGGCGGCGCTGGTGCAGGCCGACCTCGAACGGGTCGAACGGGCGCTCGCGCGCGAGCTCGACGACCTGCGCCTGCGCGCCGCCGGCTGGGGCCAGTGGGACGAGGCCTACGGCTTCGTGCAGGACCGCAACCCGGCCTTCCGCGCCGCCCACCTGGTGCCCTCGGCGCTGGCCCTGATCGACGTCCACGGCCTGCTCCTGGTCGACGCCCTCGGGGCCGAGGCGGCGGCGGTGGTGGCGCCCCGCCACCACCGCGAGGAGGCCTTGCCCGCCGCCCTGTCCTGCCCCACCGGCCCGCTGCTCGCCGCCACCGCCGCCGGCCGGCGCGCCGGCGCCCTGGTGCCCAGCGGCGCGCACGTGCTGCTGGCCGCCGCCTCGCCGGTCACCGACGGGGCCGGGGTGCATCCGCCGCGCGGCGCGGTGGTGGTGGCGCGCGAGCTCGACGGCCCGCTGGTGCGCCGCCTGGCCGAGCAGCTGCGCGTCGAGCTGGCGCTGGAGCCGTGGGAGGCCGCCAGCGCCCTCGCCGGCGAGGTGCACCAGGCCACCCTGCGCCTGGGCGGCGGCCCCGGTCCGCTGGTGCAGCCGCGCGACGGCGACGTGGTCGCCGGCTTCGCCTCCCTGCCCGGCATCGACGGCCGGCCGGCGCTGCTGGTGCGGGTGCTGCGGCCGCGCGACCTGCACCGCGACGGGGTGGTGGTGGCGGGGGTGGTGGTGGCCGGCGGCCTGGTCCTGCTGCTGGCGGTGGCGGTGGCGTCGGCGCTGGCCTTCGGCCGCCTCGCCCTGACCCCCGCCCGCCGCCTGGCCGAAGGCATCGACAGCCTCGAGCGCGACCCCCAGGCGGCGCTGCCGCCTGCCCCCGCCGGCGAGCTGGCGCAGCTGGCTGCCGCGGTGGCGCGCGCAGTCGGGCGCGAACGCAGCGCCTCGGCCGCGCTGTCGGCCTCGCAGCAGCGCTACCAGGCGCTGTTCGAGCGCTCGGCCGACGCGGTGCTGGTGGTCGAGGGCGAGCGCGTGGTTGACGCCAACCTGGCGGCGGTGCGGCTGTTCGCCGAGGGCGACCGCGCCCGCCTGCTCGCCACCCCCTATGCCAGCCTGCTCGGCACCGAGGAGCCGGCCGACGACGAGTCCTCGTCGTGGTCGACCAACGGCGGCGACTGGCTGATGCGCCGGCTCGACGGCACCACCTTCCGCGCCCTGGTGCGCGGCGCGGTGGTCGAGCTCGACGGCCGCAGCACCACCCAGCTGGTGATCGAGGACCGCGGCGCCCGCCGCCGCCAGGACCAGGAGCAGGCGGTGCTGGCGCTGCTCGCCGAGGGCACCTCGGAGGCGATCGCGATCGCCACCCCGCGCGGGCGGCTGGTCTACCTCAACCGCGCCGGGCGCATGCTGGTGGGCATGCGCGACGACGCCCCGCTCGGCCCCGAGGCCACCCTCGCCGCGCTGATGCCGCCCGAGGCCTGGGCGCGCACCCGCGAGACCGCCATCCCCCAGGCGCTGGTCGACGGCACCTGGCGCGGCGAGGGCGAGCTGCTGGGCGCCGAGGGCCGGCGCATCCCCATCCTGCAGTCGGCGGTGGCGCTCACCGACCGCCGCGGCCGCCGCCACCTGATCGGCCTGGTGGTGCGCGACCTCACCCGCGAGCGCGCGCAGGAGCGCGAGCTGCGCAG
Organism: Planctomycetota bacterium; assembly: GCA_023150565.1. Classification (GTDB taxonomy): domain Bacteria; phylum Planctomycetota; class UBA11346; order UBA11346; family UBA11346; genus JAKLKR01. The sequence continues at coordinate 3,107 of JAKLKR010000241.1, read as the reverse complement.
CGCGCTCGACACCGCGGTCGACGCCGCGCGCGCGCGCCAGGACTTCCTCTCCACCGTCAGCCACGAGCTGCGCACCCCGCTCAACGGGGTGATCGGCATGACCTCGCTGCTGCTCTCGACCCGGCTCGACGCCGAGCAGCGCGACTTCGCCGAGACCATCCGCCTGTGCGGCGAGAACCTGCTCACCCTGATCAACGACATCCTCGACCTGAGCCGCTTCGAGGCCGGCCAGCTCGAGCTCGAACGCATCCCCTTTGCCCCGCGCGGGCTGCTGGAGGAGGCGGTGCAGATCGTGGCCGAGCGCGCCGCGGCCAAGGGCCTGGCCCTGGCCTCGCTGACCGAGCCCGAGGTCCCCGCCTGGCTGATGGGCGACCCCACCCGCCTGCGCCAGGTGCTGGTCAACCTGCTCTCGAACGCGGTCAAGTTCACCGAGCGCGGCGAGGTGGTGGTCGAGCTGCGCAGCGGCGGCCCGGGCGGCGCGCTCGAGCTGGCGGTGCGCGACACCGGCATCGGCATCGACCCGGCCGTGCTGCCCAACCTCTTCCGCCCGTTCGTGCAGGCCGACAGCTCGACCACCAGGCGCTTCGGCGGCACCGGCCTGGGCCTGGCGATCTGCCGCCGGCTGGTCGAGCTGATGGGCGGCGAGGTCACCGTCGACAGCGCCCCCGGGCTGGGCAGCACCTTCACCTGCCGCCTGCCGCTGACCGCCGGCGACGGCCGCCTGAGCGAGGGCCGGCTGCCGGCGCTGCGCGCCACCGCGGTGCTGGCGGTGCACCCGCACGGACCGCAGCGACGGGCGCTGGCCCTGCGCCTGGCCTGGATCGGTGCCACCTGCCACGAGGCCGCCGCTCCCGAGGCCGCGCACGCCCTGGTCGGCGAGGTATCCGCCGTCATCGCGCCCTGGTCGCTGGTGTCCTCGGGCGCCCTGGATGCGCTGCGCGCCGCCCACCCCGGGCTGCCGCTGGTGGCGCTGGTGCCACTGCTGGCGCGGCCCGAGCCGGCGGCGATCGCCGCAGCCGGGGTGCAGGCGGTGGTGGTCGAGCCGCTGCGCACCGAGCAGCTCGCCCAAGCCCTGGCCGCGGTGCTGGCCCCGCCGCCGCGCGGTTCCCTCCCCGGGGCGCGCCGCCGGGTGCTGGTGGCCGACGACGACGCGGTCAACCGCATCCTCGCCATGCGCGTGGTCGAGGCGGTCGGCCACCAGGCGGTGGGTGCGGCCTCGGCCGAGGAGGTGCTGGCCGAGCACGCGCGCGAGCCTGCCGACCTCATCCTGATGGATTGCCAGATGCCGGGCGTGGACGGGCTCGAGGCCACCCGCCGCCTGCGCGCCGCCGAGGCCCCCGGCCAGCACACCCTGGTGGTGGCGGTGACCGGCCACAGCGAGGAGTCCGACCGCCAGCGCTGCCGCGCCGCCGGCATGGACGCGGTGGTGGTCAAGCCCTATGCGGTGCCCGAGCTGGCCGACCTGGTGCGCCGGCTGCTCGACGCGCCGCCGCGGCGGTAGACGCACCAGCCTGACCTGGGTCAGGAGATTCGACCGCCACGGCGCCACGACGCCACGGCCGGAGATGGACTTGGATCGAAGCCGGTCCTCGCCCAAAAGGTGCAGGAGCGGATCTCCCTAAGCCCTTTCCTCGTGGCGTCGTGGCGTCGTGGCGGTGATCCATCTGCTCTTTCCAGGATCGCTCGACTCCTTCCAGGCTGGATCTGAAGCGTTTCCGCCGCCGCGTCGCCGTGGTGAACGGTTCTTCAACCGCGTGCCCCAGCTGCTCAGGCCGCGCCGGCGCGGGCTGCGCGCTCGGCGCGCGCGGTGCGCGCCGCCGCCGCCCACGGCAGGTCCTTGGGGCGCAGGCGGGCGAGCGGCTCCAGGCCGCCGACCAGGATCAGCGCCCGGCGCGGCACCGCGGCGCGGTTGGCGCCGGTGTAGTGCAGCAGGCGGTGGTGGTGCACGGTGCAGCCGCCCGCCGGCAGCGGGCAGGCGACCGCGCCGGCGAGGTCGGCGACCGCGCCGTCCAGCTCCAGCCCGTGCACACGCGGGTCGTTGCCGGCATGGCGGTGGGGCAGGATGTCGCCCAGGTGGCTGCGCGCCACGAAGTGCATGCAGCCGCTGGCCTCGTCCACCGGCTGGAGCGGGATCCAGATCGAGGCCGCGCAGTAGTCCTTGCCGGCATCCCAGTAGGCCTCGTCCTGGTGCCAGGGGGTGGGCAGGGGCGAGCCGGCGGGCTTGCAGATGGCGTGGCTGCCGAGGTAGGCCGGCTCGCGTCCGAACAGCTGGGCGAGCAGCGCGCGCGCCGCCGCCCAGAAGCGCATCTGTGCCAGCTCGGGGGCATAGCGCTCGGGGTTGAGGATCTGCGGCACCTGCGGCCGCTGCGGGTCGCGGTCGTCGCCGAAGAGGTCGAACTGGTCGCCGCGCTCGCGCCCGGCGCGGCGGGCGAAGAGGTCGTCGTAGATCGCGGTCAGCCGCGGCAGCTCGTCGGCCGGCACCAGCGCGGGCCGGGCGAGGAAGCCGTCGACGTGGTAGCGGGCGAGGTCCTGGATGGTGAGGTCGCTCATGCCGGCATGCTGCGCCTGCACCGCTGCGGTTGCGTCCATCCCCGGCGATCGGAGGATGGTGAACATGCGTCAGGTGTTGTCCGGAGAGGCCTGCCGCTGCCCTGCGCTCGGCATGCTCGGCTGGTCGCGCACCCGCGCCGCCGCCGAGGCCGGGCTGAGCCCGCACCGGCACGATCTGTGGGAGATCTGCCTGATCGCCCGCGGCGAGGTCGAATGGTGGAGCGGCGGACGCATGCACACGGTGCCGGCCGGGCACTGGTACTGCACCGCCCCGGGGGTCGAGCACGGCGGCGCCTGCGACGTGCTCCAGCCCTGCGAGCTGTGGTGGCTGCAGTTCGACGCCGGCCTGCTCGCCCCCGCCCTGCCCTGGCTGGGCCGCGACCTCGACGCCGCCCTGCGCCGGCTGCCGGCGGTGCTGCCGGCGGCGGAGGGCGACCGCCCGTGGCGCGCGCTGCTGGCCGCGCTGGGCGAGGATGGCCCGCTCGCCCCGTCGCTGGCCGGCGCCGCCGCCGCCCGGCTGGTGCTGGCCCTGCTCGCCGACGGCGGGCGCCACCGCC
>JAKLKR010000240.1 GCA_023150565.1 Planctomycetota bacterium | reverse complement strand
CGCCATTCTCCGGCCGCACGGTGGTGGTCACCGGCGCCGGCAGCAACCTGGGGCTGGCCATCGCCCGGCGTTTCCATGCCGCCGGCGCCCGGGTGGCGCTGTGCGACCTCGACCGCCGCACCGCCGCCGCCGCGGTGCGCGAGCTGGCGGCGGCCGACCCGGCGCGGGTGTGGGGCGCCGCCTGCGACATCGCCGACGAGCGCGCGGTTCGGCGGTTCTTCGCCGGGGTCGAGCGCGCCTTTGGCTCGGTCGACGCGCTGGTGAACAATGCCGCCCACCTCGGCATCGACCAGCCGGCGGCGCTCGGCGAGCAGACCAGCGCCGGGTTCGCGCGCATCCTGACGGTCAATGTCACCGGCACCTTCCAGGTCACCCGCGAGGCGGTGCGGCTGATGGCCGCCGGCGGCGCGGTGGTGAACATCGGCTCGAACACCGGCGGACGCGCCATCCGCGGCCGTCCGGCCTACATCGCCAGCAAGGGCGCCATCACCGCCCTCACCCGCGCCCTCGCCCTCGACCTCGCCCCGCGCATCCGCGTCAACGAGGTCGCGCCCGGCTACATCCTCACCCCGCGCTGGGATGCCATCGGCGCGCGCAACCGCCGCCTGCGCCGCGCCAACGTGCCGCTGGGCGAGCCGGCCGACGCCGCGGCCATCGCCGAGGCGGTGCTCTACCTTGCCGGCGACGGCGCCCGCGCCATCACCGGCGCCCGCCTGGTCGCCGACGGCGGCGTCGACGCCCAACTGCTGCCCACCCCACTTCAAGTATAGAGGGGTGGCAACGCCAAGGCGCCAAGTCGCCAAGGTGGATCGGCAAGACTTCGCATCGGTGCCCAGTCATTCCGCTGGCGTCTTGGCGCCTCCGTGCCTTGGCGTTCGGCTTATTAACTTAGGAATTAACGATGAAAATCACCGCCATCAAGACCTTCATCTGCGACGTCTACCGCACCAACTGGGTGCTGGTGAAGGTGCTCACCGACGAGGGGCTGTACGGGGTGGGCGAGGCCACCCTCGAGCACCGCGAGCTGGCGGTCGAGGCGGCGGTGCGCGAGCTGGAGCGCTACCTGGTCGGCAAGGACCCGCACCACATCGAGGCCTTCTGGTCGGAGAACCACCGCGACGCCTACTGGCGCGGCGGGCCGGTGCTGACCACCGCCCTGTCCGGGGTCGAGATGGCGCTGTGGGACATCAAGGGCAAGGCCCTGGGGGTGCCGGTCTACCAGCTGCTGGGCGGCAAGGTGCGCGACCGGGTGCCGTGCTACGCCAACGCCTGGTTCGCCGGCTCGCGCACCCCGGCCGACTTCGCCGCCAAGGCCGCGGCCACCGCCAAGCTCGGCTTCAAGGGTCTCAAGTGGGACCCCTTCGGTTCGGCCTACCTCACCCTCACCGCGCAGGAGTTCCGCACCGCGATGGACTGCGTCGAGGCGGTGCGCGCCGCGGTCGGGCCCGAGATGCTGCTGCTGATCGAGGGCCACGGGCGGCTCAACGTGCCCACCGCGGTCAAGGTCGGCCTGGCGCTGGAGCGCTTCGACATCGCCTGGTTCGAGGAGCCGCTGCCGCCCGGCGACCTCGCCGGCCTGGCCGAGGTCAAGAGCCGGATCAACATCCCGGTGGCGGCGGGCGAGCGCCTGTACACCCGCTGGGACTTCAAGGAGCTGCTCGAGCGCAAGGCGGCGGACTACCTCCAGCCCGACCTCTCGCACACCGGCGGCATCCTCGAACTGCGCAAGATCGCGGCCATGGCCGAGTGCCACTTCCTGCCGGTGTGCCCGCACAATCCCATCGGCGCGATCACCAACGCCGCCACCCTGCAGATCGCCGCCTGCACGCCCAACTTCCACCTGCTCGAGACCATGTCGAACGATGTGCCCTACCGGCACCTGCTCACCACCGAGCAGATCGAGTTCAAGGACGGCTTCATGTCCATCCCCGACCGCCCGGGTCTGGGCATCGACATCAACGAGGAGGAGGTGCTGAAGCACCCCTACCAGCCGCACAACCTGCGCCACTACAACGGCGACCTGACCATGATCCGTCCCAAGGACAGCGCCGGTTGGTACGGCCAGCAGAAACCCTGATTCCGGAGCACCCATGGACCTCGCCGCCTTCCCCAACCTCACCCGCCTGGGCCTGCTCAAGACCCGCACCAGCCACGAGATCGCCTCCTCGCGCCTGGGGGTGGGCTTCGAGACCCTCGACCGCCAGATGTGGGATCCCGCCCAGGCCTGGCCGGTGCTCAGCGCCCTGGGGGTGAAGTGGGCGCGGGTGCAGTCGGGCTGGGCGCGCTGCGAGAAGACCGCCGGCAGCTACGACTTCGCCTGGCTCGACGACATCGTCGACCGCCTGCTCAGCCACGGCGTGCAGCCCTGGATCAGCTTCAGCTACGGCAACCCGGTGCACATCCAGGGCATGAACACCGCCCCGCCCGGGCTGCCGCCCAGCCACTCGGCCTGCAACGACCCCTTCGGGGTGGGCTTCCCGCCCATCCACACCGCCGCCGCGCGCGGCGCCTGGCAGGCCTACGTGCGCGCCCTGGTGCGGCACTTCCGCGGCCGGGTCACCCACTACGAGGTGTGGAACGAGCCCGACCTCACCAGCTTCTGGAAGTGCGGGCCGCGCGCCGCCGACTACGTCGACCTGGTGCGCCTGACCGCCGGCCCGCTGCGCGAGGAGCAGCCCGGCGCCACCCTCATCGCCGGCGCCATCGCCTGGGGCCAGACGGTGTGGAGCCTGAAGTTCCTCGAGGACTGCCTGCGCGCCGGCATGGGCGACCTCATCGACATCGTCAGCTACCACGGCTACAAGTCGGTGCCCGAGCGCCACAGCCAGCAGGAGATCGCGGCGTTCACCCACCTGCTGCGCCGCTACAACCCCCGCCTGCGCTGCTGGCAGGGCGAGGCCGGCATGCAGTCGCATGTGCCCGAGAAGGCCAAGGGGGTGGGCGCGCTGTCGGCGATGAAGAACACCGAGCCGATCCAGGCGCGCATGCTGCTGCGCCGCTTCCTGCTCGAACTGCACAACGGCACCGGCATGTGCAGCTGGTTCCACATGGCCGACTTCGCGCACTACGCCCAGTTCAAGGAGACCTTCCACTACGGCCTGGTGCGCCTGGCGGACGGCTCGCCCAAGCCCTCGTACACCGCGCTGCAGACCCTCGCCACCCTGCTCTGCGACCCCGCCGAGCCGGCCGCCGGGCGCACCGCCTGCCACATGAGCGTGCTCGACGACACCGACGATCCGCGCGCCACCAAGGTCTTCACCTGGCACGCCAACTTCGTGCGCGGGGGGGTGCCGATCCACGCCTGGTGGATCCCCGACTCGCTCGAGGACGACCCGGTGCTGCGCCGCGCCGAGATGAACCTGTGGGTCGACCGTGACCTCGCGCTGGAGCAGCCGGTGATCATCGATCCGCTGACCCAGGAGGTGTTCGCGCTGCCGCTTGAGCGCGACCGCCGCACCTGCGCCGAGAGCTGGATGCACCCCGACCCCGCCGCCGAGGGGGTGCGCGTGCTCAAGCCGGTGCCGGTGAGCACCAGCCCGCTGCTGCTGACCGACCGCTCGCTCATCGACCTGCGCTGAAGGACGCCAGCCCCATGCCCCACCACCTGCTCTCCGACCACGAAACCGCCTTCGCCCTGCGCCCGCTCGGCGAACTGGCGGTGCTCGACGCCCCGGCGATCGCCTCCTCGCGCATCAGCGTGGGCATGGAGTGCCTCGACCGGCGCATGTACCTGCCCGAGAAGGTCATCGCCCCGCTGCGCGCGCTCGGCGCCAAGTGGGCGCGGGTGCAGACCGGCTGGTCGCGCTGCGAGACGGCGAAGGGGGTCTACGACTTCGCCTGGCTCGACGCCCTGGTCGACCAGGTGATCGCCGCCGGGGTCACGCCGTGGTTCAACGTTGGCTACGGCAACCGCCTCTACAGCCCCGACGCGCCGCACGACTCGGCGGTGGGCCAGGTGCCGATCTACGACGGCGAGGCCGGGGTGGCGGCGTGGACCGGCTTCGTGCGCGCGCTCGCCCGCCACTTCCGTGGCCGGGTGCGCCACTTCGAGATCTGGAACGAGCCCAACATCCCCGAGTTCTGGCATCCCAAGCACAAGTCATCCGGGGTGGAATACACCCGCCTGGTGGCGCTGACCTCGCAGGCGATCCGGCCCGAGGCCGGCGAGGGCGCGCAGATCGCCGCCTGCTGCGCCGGCGCCAGCGCGGACTTCGTCGGCGCCTGCCTGGAGGCCGGCATCGGTCCGCACATCGACATCTTCTCATTCCATCCCTACCGCCCGGAGCAGATCCCCGAGTTCGAGTTCGGCTGGGCGGTGGCCGAGATGCGCCGCAGCATCGCCAAGCATGCCCCGCACGTGCGCCTGTGGCAGGGCGAATGCGGCGCCCCCGCCGAGACCGCCGGCCACCACGACGCCGGCTGGATGCGGCTGTGGGATTCCAGCGAGCGCAGCCAGGCCAAGTGGCTGGTGCGCCGCGTGCTGCTCGACCACTACCACGACCTCGAGCTGAGCAGCTACTTCCACCTCTGCGACCTGATGGAGACGCCCTACATCCAGTCGGCCGGCACGGTGCGCCCGCCGGTGAAGCTCGGCCTGCTCAACGGCAAGACCTACACCCCCAAGCTCGCCTACCACGCCATGCAGGGGCTGTGCACCCTGCTCGCCGGCGATATCCGCCCCGACCCCTACCATCGCTGCGAGATCGCGCCCCACGACGCCCATGCGCGCCTGGCGGAGCCGTTCTCGCTCGGCTTCCGCCGCGCCGGAGTGCCGCTGTTCGCCTGGCACCAGGCCTGCGACACCCAGGACGGCGCCGCCCCGGTGCGCGCCGACGTCACCATCGCCTTCGACGCCCGCGCCTACGGCCATCCCGACGGCCTCGCCCGCCCGGTGCTGATCGACCCGGTGACCCGGCGCATCTACGCCCCCACCAGCTGGGAACGCCCCGACCGCCGCGACCGCTTCCGCTCCTGGCTGGTCCTGCACGACGTGCCGGTGCTCGACTACCCGCTGCTGCTGACCGACGCCGGGGCGGTGGGGCAGTGCGTGCGCTACCACTACAATTAGTTGTGCCGCAGGATCAGTTGATGGTTCGCGGTCGATGGTTATCCCGCTATACGCCAATGGGTTACCTATTGTCCATTGGTCAGAGTGCGGTTGTGCTGCAACCATCAACCCTCAACTGCCAACGGTGAAACCACGGCAGATTGAAGCTGGGTAGTATTTTGCTACCATGAACTCATGAGCATGCCGGTCAAACTTTCCGACGGCCTGGTCCTGGATGCCCGCCTGGCGGGCGAGGCGATGGAACGCAGCATCGCCAGCCAGGTCGAATTCTGGGCCCGCCTGGGCCGGGCGGTCGATCCGGTGCTGAACGGGGCGCAGGCGCTGGTGGCCAGCCGGCGCGGCGGCGGCCGGCCGTTGGCGGAACTGCTGGCCGAGGTGGAGACGCCGGTCGGCCACCAGCGGCTGGCCGCCCATCTCGCCGGCCTGCCCTTCCCGCACTACCAGCCGCATCCGCAACGGCCTGGCCTGCTTGTCCGAATCGAGGCCGACGGGACCCGCGCCGTCGGACGCTTCATCCAGCGCACCTTCACCCCGGTGGCGGATGCGGATGGCTGAGTCCGGACAGTTCGAAGATGTGCTGCTGCGGCGGCCGCTGCTGCTGGTGCTCGCCGGTCCCAATGGCGCCGGCAAGACCACCTTCTTCCAGGCCCATCTGGCGGCGGCCGGGCTGCGCTTCGTCAATGCCGACCGCCTGGCCCGTGAGCTGGAGCTGGATGCCCGCCAGGGGGCGGCGGCCGCCGATGCCCTGCGCGCGGAACTCATCCGCCAGGGCGAGAGCTTCATCACCGAGACGGTGTTCTCTGATCCGGTCGGGGCCAAGCTGGAGGTCTTCACCCGGGCCATGGCCCAGGGCTACACCGTGGTCCTGATCTACATCGGGGTCAGCGGCCACGAGCGCAGCGATGAGCGCGTGGCGATGCGGGTGTCGCAGGGCGGGCACGATGTGCCGCCCGATCGTCTCATCGCCCGCTATCCGCGCACCCTGGCCAACCTGCATGCCGCGCTGCCGCTGCTGTCGGCGGTGGTGGTCTATGACAACGATGACCTGGGCCGGCCTTACCGCCTGGTCGCCCGCGTGGTGCAGGGTGTCGTTGTCGACGAGACGCCGGATCCTCCCGCCTGGTGGCGGGGATGCCCCGGCTGAGCGGTCAGCCCGCGGCCTCGGCCACCGCCGGGAAGAACGTGCCCATGGCGCCGATGGCATGGCCGGCGGGCATGGGGGTGCCGAGCTCGTCGACGCGGAACACCGTGGCCGGCAGGTTGAGCGACTGGCGCACCCGCTCCATGGTCGCGGGCACGAACGGGTGCAGCATGATCATCAGGGTCTTGACCACGTGGAAGGACGAGAACAGCGCGTCGCGCCGCGCCTCCTCCGGGAAGCGGTCGTCGTGCGGCTTGTGCTGGGCGAACAGGCCGTTGACCGTGCGCGCGTAGTTCTCGATCTCGAACAGCAGGGTGGGGTAGTCGGCGCGCTCCATCGCCTTGACGTAGCGGGTGATGATGCGGGTGGTGTCGGCGGCGACCTTGTCCAGCAGGCGGCCTTCCGGCACCTTGCCGCCGTACTTGCTGTGGGCGGCCGAGATCGGCTTCTCGAACGAGGCGTTGAGCGGGCCGGCGAGGAAGGCGTTGCGTTCGGCGAACTTGGCGAAGTCGAAATCGCTCGGGCGTTCGGCCAGGGCGAGCATCGCCATGTAATAGCGCACCTGGTCGGGGTCGTGGCCCTTCTCGTCGATGAGCTGGTCGCCGGTGAAGTAGTTGCCGCGGCTCTTGCTCATCTTCTCGCCCGCCACCAGCAGGTGGCAGTTGGCGATGATGTCGGTCATCTGCAGTTCACCCGCCACCGGCATGCGCTGGGGGTCGGCCTGCGCCGCCAGCCACATCGCGCCCTGCATCAGGACATAGAAGAACACGTTGTCCTGGCCGAGGAACTGCACCACCCGCGCCTGGGGGTCGCACCACCAGTCCTTCCACCCGGCGGGGTCGCGGCCGAGCTGGGCCAGCGCCACCTGGGTGAAGGCGATGGGGGCGATGAGCGAATCCGGCCACACGTAGAGGGTCTTGCCCGCCAGCTCGGGGTCGACGTCGGGCAGGGGGATGCCCCAGGCGATGTCGCGGCTGATCGAACGGTGCGCCCACTCGTCGGCGACCACGCTCTCGATCCCGGCCGCGGCCAGGGCGGCGCGGCCCTGGGCCAGGGCGGCCTTGTCGGCGAACTGCAGCAGCACGCGCTTGCCGGCGGTGTACTTGCCCTTGTGCGGCGGCAGCTCGGCCTTGATCCCGCGGTAGGCGGCCTCGTCGCTGTTGGCGAAGTGCAGGCCGGGACGCACGCGGTCGAGGCAGTCCGCCACCACCCCGCGCCGCCAGGTCTTCTCCTTGCCCTCGAGCCAGCCGCGCAGCACGTCCGACACCGCCCACATGTCGAGCCACCAGTGCGCGGTCTCGCGCATCTCGGGGGTGGCGTCCGACAGGGCGCTGCGCGGGCTGATCAGCTCGGTGGGGTCGTGCTGGTGGCCGCAGCGCTCGCATTCGTCGCTATAGGCGTCGTCGGCGTTGCACTTGGGGTTGGGGCAGGTGCCGCGCACGTAGCGGTCGGGCAGGAAGCGCTGGGCCTTGGGGTCGTACCACTGGCGCGAGCGCTTCTTGGTCAGCAGGCCGTTGGCATGCATGCGCCGCAGCAGGTCCTGCGACAGGGCGGCATGGCGCGGGAAGCATTCCGGCCGCGAGGTGCCGGAATAGGTGTCGAGGCTGATGTGGTAGCGGGCGAGGGTGTTCTTCTGCAGCGTGTGCAGGCCGGCGAGGAAGCCGGCGATCGGCACCCCGGCCTTGGCCGCCGCCAGCTCGGAGGTCGAGCCGTGGTCGTCGGTGCCGCACACGAACAGCACCTTGTCCGCCCCGATCAGCATGCGGCACCAGCGCGCATAGATGTCGGCGGGCAGGTGGGCGCCAGCGAGGTGGCCGACGTGCAGCGGGCCGTTGGCGTAGGGCATGCCCGCGGTCACCACCATGCGGCTGGGGCGCTTGAGCCGGCTGAGGATGGTGGCGAGGTCGGGAGCGGCGGCCGGCGTGGTCATGGGAGGGGGCTTAT
>JAKLKR010000023.1 GCA_023150565.1 Planctomycetota bacterium | reverse complement strand
GCAGGGCGGCCACACCTGGGGCATCGTGGTCCAGCCGCTCGGCTTCCTGCTCTTCGTCACCGCCATGTTCGCCGAGTGCAACCGCACCCCCTTCGACGTGATCGAGGGCGACAGCGAGCTGGTCGGCGGCTTCATCACCGAATTCGGCGCCGCGCGCTTCGCCGCGATCATGGGCGCGGAATACCTGCACCTGCTGGTGGCCTCGGCGCTGATCGCCACCGTCTACCTCGGCGGCTACCAGCTGCTGCCCATGCCGCTGCCGCTCGACGGCCTGGGCCGGGACTGGGTCCACCTCGATGGCACCTGGGTCAGCGCCCACGTCGGCACCGTCATCGCCGCCCTGCTCACCATCAAGGCGGTGGTGCTGCTGGTGGCGGCCGAGCTGGTGCGCCGCCGCCGCGCCGCGGTGCTCGCCCGCCATGGCAGCAACCGCGCCCTGCGCGGGCGCGAATACGGCCTCTACATCGCCGCCTTCGTGTTCGGCGCGCTCGCCTGCCTGGGCGCCGCCGGGGCGGCCTGCGCGCTGCTCAAGCCCGCCCTCGACCCCGCCACCGGGGCCTGGCCGCTGTGGGTCAACCTGCTCACCGCCGCGGTGCAGTTCGCGGTCATCGTCGGCAAGACCCTGGCGGTGGCCTGGCTGTTCGTGTGGGTGCGCTGGACGCTGCCGCGCTTCCGCTACGACCAGATCATGGATCTCGGCTGGAAGGTCATGCTCAACCTCGCGATCCTCAACCTGGTGGTCACCGCGGTGGTGCTCCAGGTCCTCAAGGGAGTGCGCTGATGGCCAAGGTCGTCGCCCGGCCCGACCTCTCCTTCTGGGAGAGCGTCTACTTCATCGAGATCTTCAAGGGTCTCGCCACCACCCTCGGCCACGCGGTGCGCAACCTCGCCCGGCCCGAGGGCTTCCAGACCCTCGACTACCCCGAGGAGCAGCCGCGCCTGCCGCGCGACTACCGCAGCCAGCACCGCCTGATGAAGCGCCCCGACGGCGAATCGCGCTGCGTGGCCTGCTACATGTGCTCGACCGCCTGCCCGGCGCGCTGCATCAGCATCGTCGCCGAGGAGTCGCCCGACCACCACATCGAGAAGCGTCCCGCCAAGTTCGAGATCGACCTGCTGCTGTGCGTGTTCTGCGGCTACTGCGTCGAGGCCTGCCCCTGCGACGCCATCCGCATGGACACCGGCAAGGCGGTGATCGTGGGCGACAGCCGCGCCGGCTTCGTGATCGACAAGGCCAAGCTGCTGGACTGGAACCCCGCCGACTACCCGGCCGAGGACCTGCGCAGCCAGGAGGCCCCTGGCGGCTCCCGCAACGCCGAGGCCCGGGCGGCGCTCAAGTCCGGCACCCACCACTGAGAATGCCATGCTCTCCGCGCTCGACCCCATCCTGGCGCCGCTGACCTTCTGGCTCCTCGCCCTCGCGGCGGTGGTGTGCGGCGGCGGCGTGCTGCTCAGCCGCCACCCGCTCAACGGCGCCATCAACCTCATCGGCGTGATGCTCGCCCTGGCCGGGCTCTACGCCCTGCTCGGCAGCCCCTTCCTGGGGGTGATCCAGGTGCTGACCTACGCTGGCGCGATCATGATGCTGGTGGTGTTCGTGATCATGGTGCTCAACCGCGCCCGCGACCACGAGGTGCCGAGCGTGGACTGGTACGGCCTGCTGGTGCTGCCGCTGCCGCTGGCGCTCGCCGCCGGGGTGGTGCGGGTGCTGGCGCGCACGCCCATGGCGCCGAGCCCGGAGGCGGTGCGCGGCGAGCCGGAGGCGATCGCCGCGGCGATGTTCGACCTCGCCCCCACCGCCGGCGGCTGGTGGCTGCTGTTCGAGGTCACCGGCGTGCTGCTGCTGGTGGCGGCGGTGGGCGCGGTGCTGCTCGCCAAGCGCGAGCTGACCAGCCGGGCCGAGGCGGCCGCCGCAGGCGGCGACAAGGAGCACGGCCATGATGCACATTGATCCCCTCGACGTGCAGATCCTGGCCGCGGTGCTGTTCGCCCTCGGGCTCGGCACCGCGCTGGCGCGCCGCAATCTGTTCTTCGTCCTGATGGGCGTCGAGCTGATGCTCAACGCCGCCAACCTCTCGATCGTCGGCTTCTCGCGCCAGTTCCCCGGCGGGGCCGGCCTGCACGGCCAGATCGTGCCGCTGTTCACCATCGCGGTGGCGGCGGCCGAGGTGTGCGTGGGCCTGGCGATGGTGATCTGCATCACCCGGGTCAAGGACACCGTCGATGGCGATGCGTTCGCCGACATGAAGGAGTGATCCGGTGCGCGCCTCCCTGCTCTGGCTGATCCCTGCGCTGCCCCTGATCGGGGCGGTCGTGAACGGCGCCCTCGCCCTCGCCGGCGCGCGCTCGGCCAACGGCCCCGCCCGCGGCTTCGTCTCGCTGGTGGCGGTGCTGCTGCCGGCGGCCGCCTTCGCCCTCTCGGTGGCGGCGCTGCTGGCGCTGCCGGCCGCCGGCCCCGGCGCCACCGCCCCGGCCCTGGCCCACACCCTGTGGGAATGGATGCACCTGGGCGGGCTGTCGATCGCCCTCAACGTCCTGGTCGACCCGCTCACCGCCCTGATGTTGCTGTTCGTCACCGGCATCGGCACCCTGATCACGCTCTATTCCGTCGGCTACATGTGGGCCGACCGCGGCTTCGCGCGCTTCATGGCCTACCTCAACCTGTTCCTCGCCTCGATGATCGTGCTGGTGATGGGCGGCAGCCTGCCGGTGACCTTCATCGGCTGGGAGGGCGTGGGCCTCTGCTCGTACCTGCTGATCGGCTTCTGGCACCACAACGACGAGTACAACGACGCCGCGCGCAAGGCCTTCGTGATGAACCGCATCGGCGACCTGGGCTTCCTGCTCGGCGCCTTCGCCCTCGCCTCGGTCACCGGCAGCCTCGACTACCAGCAGATCGCCGCCTTCTTCCGCGATGGCGGCAACGAAGGGCTGATCGCCGCCAAGGCGGGGGTGCTGGCCCTGGCCGGGGTGCTGCTCTTCCTCGGCTGCACCGGCAAGAGCGCGCAGGTGCCGCTGCTGACCTGGCTGCCCGACGCCATGGCCGGCCCCACCCCGGTCTCGGCGCTGATCCACGCCGCCACCATGGTCACCGCCGGCGTGTTCCTGGTCGGCCGGCTGGGCGACTTCTACGCCCACTGCCCGCCCTGGGTGCTGCAGATCGTGCTGGTCACCGGCGCCGCCACCGCCTTCTTCGGCGCCGTCGCCGGGCTGTTCCAGAACGACATCAAGAAGGCCCTGGCCTACTCCACCGTCAGCCAGCTCGGCTTCATGTTCATGGCCGCCGGGGTGGGCGCCTTCGACGTGGCCATCTTCCACGTCTTCACCCACGCCTTCTTCAAGGCCACCCTGTTCCTCGGCGCCGGCGCGGTGATCCACCGCCTGCACCACGAGCAGGACATGCGCCGCATGGGCGGGCTGAAGCGCGACCGCGGGCTGTTCTGGACCTACCTGGCGATGTCCTACGGCTGGTGGGCGATCATCGGCCTGCCGGGCGGGGCCGGGTTCTTCTCCAAGGACCTCATCCTCGAACGCCTGGCCGCCGCCGGGCCGGTGGGGGTCGCGGCCTGCGCCCTCGCCCTGGGCACCGCCGGCCTCACCGCGGTGTACATGACCCGCCTGATGGTGCTGACCTTCTGGGGCGGCTCGCGGGTCACCGACGAGGCCCGCCACCACCTCCAGAAGGTGCCGGTGACCATGACCATCCCGCTGGTGATCCTCGGCTTCGGCTCGCTGCTCGCCGGCCTGGTGTGGATGGAGCTGCCGGTGGCGGTGCTCAACAGCCACCTGCTGCCCGGCTTCCTGGCGCCGGTGCTGGCCCCGGCCCAGCAGGTCGCCACCGCCGCCCACGGCCACGGCCTGCACCTGCCGGCGGTGGTGGTGGCGCTGCTCGGCACCGGCCTGGCGGCGGCCGGTTGGGTGGTGGCCTGGCTGCTGTGGCGCAAGGGCCCCACCGGGCCCAGCGTCGAGCAGCGGCCGACCAGCGTCCCGGGCGGTTTCGGCGGGGCGTGGACCTTCGCCTTCGACCGCGTTTACGACCTGTGCGTGGTCAAGCCGGTGAAGGGCGCCGCCCTGGCCCTCTACTTCCTGGTCGAGCTGCTGCTGGTCGCCGGCCTGACCGAGGCGGTGCGCATGGTCGCCACCGGGGTGTGCGGCGCCGGCTTCGCCCTCAGCCAGCGTTCGCGCCTGCGCACCCATCTCGCCCTCGGCGTCCTCGGCCTGGTGGCCGTGGTCGCGGTGATCGCCTGGGCCCTCTGAAGCCGAGCCATGAACTACTACCTCCTCGCGCTCATCGCCGCTCCCCTGGCCGCCGCCGGGCTGAGCTTCCTCGCCTCGGGCAAGGATGGCGACTCGGCCAACCGTATCGGCATCGCCCTGTCCCTGGTGGTGGCGGTGCTGGCCCTGCCGCTGGTGACCTGCATGCCCGCCCCGGCGCTGACCCTGCCGTGGTTCACCCTGTGGGGCACCGGGGCGACGGTGACCCTGGCCCTGGCCAGCGACGGCCTGAGCGGGTGGCTGATCCAGCTGGCGGCGTGGCTGACCCCGGTGGCGCTGATCGCCGCCCGCCGCCAGGTCGGCCGGCACATGCGCGAGTTCGTGGCATGCATCCTGCTGTGCGAGGCCTTCATCATCGGCGCCCTGCTGGCGCGCGACCTGGTGGTCTTCTACCTCTGCTACGAGGCCATGCTGGTGCCGATGCTGGTGATCATCGCCCTGCTCGGGGGCGAGGACCGCCGCACCACCGCGCTGTGGTTCTTCATCTACACCATGGCCGGCTCGGCCTTCATGCTGGTGGGCATCTGGTACCTCGCCGCCGCCCTGCAGACCACCGACCTGGCGCGGGTGGTGGCCGGCCTGGCCGCCCCGCCCAGCGAATCCGCCGCGCACATGCTCACCCCGGCGGCCAAGGGCTGGCTGTTCACCGCCTTCGTGCTCGCCTTCGCGGTCAAGGTGCCGCTGGTGCCGCTGCATGGCTGGCAGGCCCGCACCTATGCCGAGACCCCCGGCGCCGCGGTGGTGATCCTCGGCGGGGTGATGTCCAAGCTTGGCCTCTACGGCTTCCTGCGCTTCGTGCTGCCGATGTTCCCCGACCTCTGCGCCCGCCATGCCGGCCTGTTCACCGTGCTGGCGCTGATCGCGGTGGTGGGCGGGGCGCTGGTGGCGATGGCCCAGGACGACGCCAAGCGCATGCTCGCCTATTCGTCGCTCAGCCACCTCGGGCTGGTGATGGCCGGCATCTTCTCCTTCGACGAGGCCGCCCTGCGCGGCGCGGCCCTGCAGATGGTGGCGCATGGCCTGTCGGTGGCCGCCCTGTTCGTGCTGGTGGGCGCGGTCGAGGCGCGCACCCGCTCGGTGGCGCTCGACGACTTCGGCGGGCTGGCCAACAAGGCCCCGCTGTTCGCCCTGCTGTTCACCTGCGCCGCCCTGGCCAGCGCCGCCCTGCCCGGCACCCTCAACTTCGCCGGCGAGTTCGCCCTGCTGCTCGGCCTCTGGCGCGGCGCCGGTCCCTGGACCGCGGCCATCGCCGGCCTGGCGGTGATCCTGGGCGCGGTCTACCTGCTGGTGCTGCTGCAGAAATGGCTGTACGGCCGTGCCCGCACCGGCGGCCCCGAGGTCGCCGAGCTGGGCTGGGCCGAGACGGTGGCGGTGGTGCCGCTGCTGATCGCCCTCCTCGTCCTCGGCCTGCGCCCGGCCCCGGTCGCCGACAGCGCCGGCGCGGTGTGCGCCGCGCTCGGGCACAAGGCCGCCGCCGCGCGCCAGCTGCAGCAGCGCGCCGGCTGCCCGGCCGCCATCGGCGCCGCGGTCACCGCCGCCCCCGTCCCGCTCCCCGGTCTCGGCCCCGTGGCCGCCACCATCCCCGCCCGCTGAAGCCGCCGCCATGCCCCACGCCGACGTGATCAGCCTGACCCTGCCCGTGCTGCTGGTGCTGGCGGGCGCCCTCGCCTGCATCGGTGCCGAGCCCTTCCTGGGCGAGCGCCGCAAGCACGACGCCCTGCCCTGGGTGGCCGCCATCGCCCTGCTCGCCGCCGGCGCCGCCCTCGCCTTCGCCACCCCCGGCCATCTGCACGGGGTGTTCGCCATGGACGGCGCCCGCCGCTGGCTGGGCGCCGCGGTGGTGGCCTCGGCCCTGGTGGCGGTGGGCGGACTGCAGCAGTCGCTCGGGCGCGACCGCTTCGCCGGCGGCGAGCCCTACGGCCTGGCCCTGATCGCCAGCGCCGGCGCCCTGCTCATGGTGATGAGCAACGACCTCATCGCCCTCTTCGTCGCGCTCGAGACCACCTCGCTGGCGGTCTACTGCCTGGTCGGCCTGCGCCGCCAGCGCAGCGACTCCAACGAGGCCCTGCTCAAGTACTTCGTCATGGGCGCGGTGTTCGGCGCGGTGTTCGTCTATGGCCTGGCGCTGACCTACGGCGCCACCGGCACCACCCGCCTGGGCGCCGCCGCCCTGGCCGGGCGCGAGCAGCTCTGGCTGATGGGCCAGGCCCTGGTGATGGTCGCGCTGCTGTTCAAGGTCGGGGTGGTGCCCTTCCACTTCTGGTCGCCCGACGCCTACACCGGCGCCCCGGCGGCGGTCACCGGCTTCATGGGCGCGGTGATCAAGGTCGCCGGCTTCGCCGCCCTCGGCGCGGTGTGGCTCAACCTGGTGGCGGCGCGCGCCGGGACCCACCCCGGCGGGGTGCTGGCGCTCGATGCCGCGGTGATCGTGACGCCGGCCGCGGCCAAGGGCCTGCTGGTGTTCACCACCCTGTTCCTGCTGCTCGCCCTGATGAGCATCCTGATCGGCAACTTCAGCGCCCTGCGCCAGACCTCGGCGCGCCGCCTGGTGGCCTTCAGCTCGGTGGCCCAGGCCGGCTACATGCTGCTGGCGCTGGTGCTGCCGCTGTCCTCGCTCGACGAGACCTTCTCGCTCGGTGCCCTGTGGCTGTACGCGGTCGGCTATGCCGTGGCCACCGCCGGCGCCATGACCGCCATCGCCGCCATGGCCGGGCGCGAGGACGGCGACGACACCCTCGCTGGACTCGCCGGGCAGGGGCGCGCCTCGCCCTTCCACGGCACTGTGCTGACGGTGTTCGTGGCCAGCTTCGCCGGCCTGCCGCCGACCGTGGGCTTCCTGGGCAAGTTCCTGGTGTTCGGCGACCTGGTGGGCAAGGGCCATGTGCTGGTGGCGGTCATCGCCATGGTCATGGCGGTGGTGGCCGCCGGCTACTACCTCAAGCTGCTGGTGGCGGTGTGGTCGGGCCAGCCCAAGGAGAGCGCGGTCGAGGGTCCCGACCTGCTCGGCCGCTGGGCGCTGGCGGGCGCGGCCGCGGTCACCGTGCTGCTGATGCTCTGCCCCGACCTGATCTCGCGGCCGGTGGCCCCGGCCGCGCCCACCGCCATCGCCGCCCGCTGAGCCGCCGCCGTGGAGCACCGCCATCCCATCCGCGTGCGCTACGCCGAGAGCGACCAGATGGGCTACGCCCATCACAGCGCCTATGTGGTGTGGTGCGAGGAGGCGCGCATCGAGTGGCTGCGCGCCCAGGACCGCAGCTACCGCGCGCTCGAGGAGCAGGGCGTGCTGATGCCGGTGGTCGAGCTGAACGTCCGCTACCGCCGCCCGTCACGCTTCGACGACCAGCTCGAGCTGGTCACCACCGCCGAGGCCCTGGGCCCCAGCCGCCTGCGCTTCACCACCAGGGTGTGCTGCGGCGCCGAGCTGCGCGCCGAGGCCCAGGTGACGGTGGCGGCGGTGGACCGCGCCGGCCGCCCGGCGCGGCTGCCGGCCGGGCTGGTGCCGCCCGCCGGCTGAACGCCGTCAGGTGGTGGCGCGGACGTTCAGGCGGAAGGGCAGCGCCTGCGCCGCCGCCACCGCGTGGCCGGCCAGCTGCGCCAGCAGGGTGCTCGCCGCCAGCCGTCCGGCGCCCTCGGCATCGATGCCGATCGAGGTCAGCGGCTGGGGCAGGTAGCGGTCGAGCAGCAGGTCGTCGAAGCCGAGCACCGCCAGCCGGGCGGGCACCGCCACCTGCGCCTGGTGGGCGGCGCGCATCACCCCGCAGGCCATGGCGTCGTTGGCGCAGGCGATCGCGTCCGGCGGCTCGGCGAGGGCGAGCAGCTCGCGGCCGATGGCCTCGCCCGATTCGACCTCGTAGTCGCCCAGGCGGGTGAGCAGCCCGGCGAGCGGGAAGCCGGCCTCGGCCAGGGCGGCGCGGAAGCCGGCGAAGCGGTCGTCGGAGCTCATCGCATCGCGGGCGCCGATCCAGGCGATGCGCCGCCGGCCGCGCGCCAGCAGGTGGTCGGCGGCCAGGCGTCCGCCGCCGTGGTCGTCGCTGCGCAGGGCGGCCATGCCGGCGGCGACCGGTTCGTCGTTGAGCGCCACCACCGGCACGAACTGCGCCGCCGCCGCCAGGGCGGCGCGCCCGGCGGCGTCGGCCCGCCCGAACGAGACCAGGCCGTCGACCTTGCGGCGCGAGTCGTGGTCGTCGCGCCGCGGCAGCAGCTCGTCGCCGGTGGTGCACACGAACACCGACATGCCGGCTTCGCGCGCCGCGGCCAGGGCCCCGACCACCACCGGGCCGTAGAACGGGTTGGCGAGGCCGTAGCGGATGCCGGCGGCGAGCACGATGCCGAGGTTGTCGGCGCGGGCGCGGCGGGTGTCGCTGCGCGAGACGAAGGTGCCGACCCCGGGCACGCGGTGCACCAGGCGGTCGGCGACCAGGGCGTCGACCGCCCGCCGCGCGGTCATGTAGGCGATCCCGTGCTGGCGGGCGAGTTCGCGCTCGGAGGGCAGGCGGTTGCCCAGCGCACCGCTGAGGATGGCCTCGCGCAGGCGCTGCTTGAGCTGCAGGAAGGCGGGCTCTCCGGAACTGCGGTCGACGGTGGAATCCATTGCGCTCTATGGTGCTATGTTCTTTTTCTTGCGCTACGTCCAACAAATCCCTGGTAACTGCTATATGGCAGCATATACAACTGTCACAGCGGAGGACGCATCATGGTCCGGACGGCCTTCACCCTGATCGAGCTGCTGGTGGTCATCACCATCGTCGCTGTGCTTGCGGGCATGCTGCTGCCGGCGGTGGGGCTGGTGCGCGAGGCTGCCCGCCAGACCACCTGCGCCGGCGCCCAGCGCCAGCTGGCCCTGGCGGTGCTGGCCTACAGCCAGGACAACGACGGCCTGCTGCCGCCAACCGTCAACAGCAATGCCGGGCACCACCTGTGGTTCCAGCTGGTGGCGCCCCAGCTCGACCTGCCGGACACGGTGGCGATGTTCCCCACCGATTCCTCCAGCGGCTGGAACTTCCTCGCCACCTCGGCCGGCCGCACGGTGATCTGGGGTTGCCCGAACTGGAGCCTGGCCAAGGCCGCCAACGGCTCCAAGCCCGGCTATGGCATGACCAAGCTGCCCGACGGCCTGGCCAGCGGCTGGCACAACATGCTCACCGCCCCGTTCAGCCGCCAGTTCGCCCTGGGCCAGATCAGCGCGGTGTCGCGCCGCATCCTGCTGGCGGACGCGCGCGAATTCTTCCTCAACGTCAATGCCGGGCTGAGCGACTGGAATCCCGGCATCGGCGACCCCGCCCGCCATCGCGGTCGGGCGGTGCACTCGTTCTTCGACGGTCATGTGGCCGCCATCGCCCCCGCCGCCAGCCCCTGGCTGGGGGTGGGCAATCCCGCCGCCGCCGGCTGGAACCCGCCATGAAGAAGTCCATGCGCCCGCTGCTCGTCCTCCTGGCGCTGCTGCCGCTGGGCGCGGCGGAGCCGGTCGCGCCTTCGGTCGCGGTCTGGGATCCGGGGGTCGGCTGCATCGCCGAGCGCTTCACCATCGACACCGCCTGGCTCGACCGGGTGGCGGGCTGGATCGCGGCGGCTGGGCTGCCGACCTGCCGCCTGACCACCGCCGAGATCGCGGCCGGGCCGGCTCCGGCGCGCATCCCGGTGCTGGTGATGCCGGGCGACACCGTGCCGCGCGGCGCCATCCCGGCGCTCATGGCCTATGCCGAATCCGGCGGCGTGCTGGTGGCGCTGGCGGCGCGCCTGCCCTTCACCACCGCCATCGCCCCGGCGGGGGCGGCGGGATGGGCGGTGGATCCCCCCGCGCCGAAGTTCGCCTGGGAGGTCCCCACCCTGCGCGAGGCGCTCGGCATCCGCTACCTCTACCAGCCGGCCCTGCACGACCAGGGTCTGGCGCACACCCCGACCCCGCTGCTGCTGCGCTACCTGCCGGGAGCGCAGCCGGTGCGCCGCCGCCTGCCCCACTCCTGGCTGTGCGGCATGCCCGATGGCGCCGGCAGCACCGGCTTCCACCCGCTGATGGACAGCCGCCGGGTGGACGGGCAGGCGGTGATCCCGGCGATGTACGTGGCGCGCTTCGGCCGGCGCACCGCGGTGGTGGCGACCCAGCCGGAATGGACCGGCGCCGCGCCCCAGCAGCCGTGGTGGCCGCAGTGCGAGGGCACGGTGCAGGCGCTGGCGCGGCTCGCCCTCGACCTCGCCGCCGGCACGGTGGCGCTCGATCCCGCCGACGCCATCCACCTCGCCCCCACCCAGGCCGCGCCGGAGCCGCTGCTGGGCCGCCCGGCCGGGACGGGGGTCGATCCCGACGGCGCCGAGCCGGTGGCGCGCTTCGGACGCTTCGACGGCACCGGCTGGGAGCTGGGGCCGCCGGCCGCGGCCCCGGGCCGCACCGTGCTGGCCGCCGGCGTCCCGCTGCCCCGCCGGCTCGATCCCGGGGCCGAGGTCGAGGCGCCGCTGCCGGAGCTGGGCGCCGGACCGCTGTTCCTGCGCGTGCGCCTGGCCTTCTGCGCCTCCGATGCTGCGCTGGCGGTGGCGGTCGGGGGCCGGGGCATCCTCGCCGAGCAGTTCATCGCCCACGACCTCCAGGGGGCCAGCAACCACAGCGTGGAGACCGCCCGCCAGGCGGTCGAGATCGGCCGCATCGCCTTCATCCCGCCCGGTGCCGCCGGCACCCTGGTGCTGGGCAATCCGGGGCGCGAGCCGGTGTGGCTCGATGCGCTGCAGATCGAACGCCGGCCGCGCCCGGCCCCGCCGGTGCTGGTGGGCTTCAACACCGGCATGGGGCTGTCCTTCCCCGACCGCGCCTGCGCGCTGCCGGCCGGCGCCGGCCGCGGCTGGGGGGCGTTCCGCGCCGACGCCCGCCTGCGCCTCGTCGGCCCGCCCGGCGACCCCGGGCGCTGGGCGCTGCTCGACCGCCAGGTCGAGCGCGCGGTCGCGCTGGGCGCGCCGCTGCACCTGCTGCTGAGCGAATGCCCGCCGTGGATGGCCAGCGAGGACAGCCGGCGGGTGTCGCTCGCGCGCAAGCGCCCGCACATCGCCGTGCCGCGCCTGGAGCTGTGGACGGCGATGCTGGAGGAGCTGGTGCCGCGCTACCGCGACCGCGTCGCCGCCTGGGAGGTGGGCAACGAGGTCGACATCGCCCAGTTCTGGATCGGCACCCCGGCGCAGTACGCCGAGCTGTGGCGCGCCACCTGGCCGCTGCTGCAGCGGCTCGACCCCGGCAAGCCGGTGTTCACCGCCGGCCTGGCCAGCCAGGGCGAAGCGGTGGTCGAGGCGCTGGACGAGGCCGGCGCGCTGCGCCAGGCGACCTGGATCGCCAACCACTGCTACGCCGCCCAGACCCCGATGTGGGAGCGCGGCAACGGCCGGCTCGAGGGCATGCTCTACAACCGCGGCGTCGCCACCCCGATCCACGCCAACGAGCAGGGCTTCCCGTGGTGCAATGCCGAGTGGTTCAGCGGCCCGCCCGACTGGACCCCGCAGCGCCAGGCGGCGGCGGTCGACATCGGCCTGGCGCGCCTGATGGCGGCCGGGCATGTGCGGGTCAGCGTGTTCCATGCCGGCGGCGACGACCACCCCTACGGCTGCATCGATGCCGCCGGGGTGCCGCGCCCGGCCTACCGCGTGGTCGAGGACTACCTGGCGCTGGGCGGGCCGGACGCCCGCCGCCTCGACGCCGGCATGGTCGCGGCCGATGGCGGGCTGCTGCGCGGCATCTACGTCGCGGCGTCGAGCCGCGGCGACGGCACGGCGACGCTGGTGGTGAACCCCTGCGAATCGCCCACCGCCGCGCGCGCGGTGCTGCTGCGCGTGCCGCTGCCGGCGGCGGGCGCCTGGCGGGCGGTGGCCGACGGCGCACCGCTGCCGTGCCAGGTGCTGGCGGGTCCGGGACCGGCCTGGGCCGAGATCGGGCTGACGGTGGCGCGGCGCAGCGTGGTCAGCCTGCTGCCGCCGCCCTGACCGTCAGCGCGCCAGCAGGCGCGCCGCCTCGAGCGCGCCATAGGTGAACACCACGTCGGCGCCGGCGCGGCGGAAGGCCAGCAGCGATTCCAGCAGCGCCTGGTCGAAATCCAGCCAGCCGCGCTCGGCGGCGGCCTTGAGGCAGGCGTATTCTCCGCTGACGTGGTAGGCGGCGATGGGCAGGGCGGTGGCCTCGCGCAGGCGGCGCACCACGTCGAGGTAGGGCAGGCCGGGCTTCACCATCAGCCAGTCGGCGCCCTCGGCCTCGTCGAGGGCGGCCTCGCGCAGCGCCTCGCGGCCGTTGGCCGGATCCATCTGGTAGGTGCGCTTGTCGCCGGGGATGCCGTCGCGCGCGCGCGGCGCGCTGTCGAGCGCCTGGCGGAAGGGGCCGTAGAACGCCGAGGCGTACTTGGCGCAATAGCTGACGATGCCGACGTGGGGGAAGCCGGCGGCGTCGAGCGCCTCGCGCACCGCCTGGATGCGGCCGTCCATCATGTCGCTGGGCGCCACCAGGTCGGCCCCGGCCTCGGCCTGCACCACCGCCATGCGCGCCAGGATGGGCAGGGTGGCGTCGTTGGCGATCGCCCCGCCCTCGACCAGGCCGTCGTGGCCGTCGCTGGAATAGGGGTCCATGGCCACGTCGGTGATCACCGGCAGGGCCGGCAGCGCGGCCTTGAGCGCGCGCACCGCGCGCGGCAGCAGGCCGGCGGGGTCGGCGCTGGCGCTGGCGGTGCGGTCCTTGAGCGCGGCGGGGATGGCGGGGAACAGCGCCACCGCGCCGATGCCGGCGTCGGCGGCAGCGCGCGCGGCCTCGACCAGGCGCGGGATGCCGAGCCTGGCGTGCCCGGGCAGGGCGGCGATGGGGGCGGCGCCATCGCCCTCCTGTAGGAACAGCGGCAGCACCAGGTGGGCTGGCGTCAGCGAGGTCTCGCGCACCAGGGCGCGCACCGCCGGCGAGACGCGGTTGCGGCGCGGGCGCGCCAGCATCAGGGCACCCCGGCGGTGCCGGTGCCGGTGGCGGCCGCGGTGGCGGGGGCGGCGGATTCGCCCTCGCCCCACAGGCGCAGCGGCAGGGCGGCGGCCACCTGGTCGTGGTCGGCGACCTCGACGCGCACCTGGTTGACCCCCGGCTTGAGCGGGAAGCGCTTGTCGTAGGTCAGTTTGCCGCCCTTCATGTCCTCGGCGAGCACCGGGCGCAGGTCGAGCTTGTCCTCGCCCACGAACAGGGTCAGCCAGCGCGGGTTGTCGTCCTCGAGCTCGACCGTGAGGTGGGCCTGGTTGCCGGGCAGGGTCTCGGCCTTGACCAGGCGGATGAGCGGCTGGTGCACGGTGCGGCCCTGGGCGGGCTCGCCGGCCGGGATGGTGAGGGTGCTGAACAGCGCCGCGCGGTAGCGGTGGTCGACCTCATCGGCGGCGTCGTCGCCGTCTCCCGGCTCGCTGGCGGCGCTGAAGTCCTCCTGCACGTTGAACTGCAGCTTCACCGACTTGGCGGCGAACGGCCGCCCGCCCGGGGTCTTCTCGCGGATGGTCACCGGCACGCGCAGCGCCACGCGGCCGCCGGCGGGGATGCCCTCCTTGAACTTGAAGCGGGTCTCGCCGAGCTGCAGGAAGGGGTCGTTGGCCTTGAACACCCGCGCCACCACCGGCCCGGAGGCGCCGGCGCCCTCGTTGAAGACCTCGATCGCCACCACCGCGGCGTCGCCCGGGCGCAGCACCGCGTTGTCCTCGATCTTCCAGCTGAAGCCGAAGCGCGGGCGCTCCTTGGCGTCGATCTGCAGCGCCACCGGCACGCTCGCCAGCGGCTCGCGGATGCCGTCGGCGAAGACCTCGACGGTGAAGCGCTCCTCTCCCGGGAACAGGCGCGGGGGCACGCGGAAGCGCAGCGGACGCACCACCGCGCCGCCGGCCGGGACCTCGCCGATCACCACCTCGTCTTCCCACAGCGGGCTGCGCACGTCGGTCTTCACCACCCCGTACAGGCGCGCCACCGGGGTGGGGCCGCGGTTGCTGACCTGGAAGGGCAGGTCGGCCGCCGCCCCGGCGGTTAGCCGGGCCGGGCCCTGGTAGGCGATGGCGATGGCGCCCGGCGCGGGCGGGGCGGCGGGGCCCCAGGCGACAGGCCCGCCGGCGGCCTCGCCCCGGTGGGCGAGGGCCTCGCCCAGGGCCTGGGATTCGCGCTCGGCGCGGCGTGCCACCGGGTCCTTGAGGCGCTCGACCAGGAAGGGGCGCTGGCGGTTGGCGGCGGCGGCGGCGCGCGCGCCCTCGTCCCAGCCCTCGGCGGCGACCGCCTCGGCGAGCAGGTCGACCACCAGCATGGCCTCGGGATCGGGGCGGAAGTCCGGCGAGGCGATCGACGAGCGCTTGCCCTCCTCCTTGCCCAGGCGCGGCGCCAGCCAGCCCATCACGTAGGCGGGATCGTGCCGCCAGGCGTGGGTGTTGGGGATGGCGAACTCGTCGTCCTTCTCCTTCATCAGGGTGAAGGGCACCAGGTCGATGCGGCCGTTGCGGCCGGTGCTGCGCCGCACCAGGCGCAGGTCGGGGGTGACCCCGGTGCCCTGGATCGAGACGTCGCCGGGCAGGCGGTATTCCTGGATGGTCAGGCGCAGGCGGCTGCGGTCGCGCAGCGGGCGCAGGGTCTGCACCGAGCCCTTGCCGAAGGTCGGCACGCCCACCACCAGGGCGCGCTCGTTGCGCTGCAGGCAGCCGCTGAGGATCTCGGAGGCGGAGGCGCTGCCGCCCGACACCAGCACCGCGATCGGCACGTCGATGGCCTGGCGCGAGGAGCTCTTGAGCACCGTCGGCTTGCCCTCGGCGGCGACTGTGCGCACGATCTCGAGCCCGCCGGGCAGGAACAGGTCGCTGACCTCCTGCGCCTGGTCGAGGATGCCGCCGGGGTTGAAGCGCAGATCGAGCACCAGGGCCTTGAGCGGGCCCTGGCGCTGCAGTTCGCCCAGCGCCGCCTGCACGTCGCTGGCGAGCTTGGCGTTGAACTCGTCCATGCGCAGATAGCCGATGTCGCCGCGCCGCCAGTAGCGGGTGCGCACGATCTGCACCAGGTCGCGCACCACCGGGATGCCGAGCGGCGCGCCCTGGCCCTTGCGCTCGAGGGTGAGCTGGACGGTGGTGCCCTTGGGCCCCTTGATGCGCCGCACCGCCTGGTCGAGCGACAGGCCGGCGGTCTTCTCGCCGTCGACCGCGAGCACGATGTCGCCGTCCTCGACCCCGGCGCGCTCGGCGGGCATGCCCGGCATCACCCGCTCGATGGCGATCACGCCCTCGTCCTGGGTGAGGTAGGCGCCGATGCCGTAGAACTCGCCGGCGAGGCCCTCGACCATCTCTTTGGCCGGCTCCGGCGGCTCGATGTTGGTGTGCGGGTCGAGGCTGAGCAGGGCCCCGTTGAGCATGTGGTAGGCCAGCTCGCGCTTGCGCTCGACCGGCAGCTCGCTGCCCTCGACCGCCAGACGCACGTTCTCGAGGATGGCCATGGCCTGGGCCACGTCGGTGGGCTCGGTGGCCGGCACCTGCTGCGGCTCGGCCAGGCCGGGGGCGGTGACCACCACGGTGGCGCCGTTCCACACCGCCTGGATGCCGATCTCGGCGTTCTGCAGGGCGCGCAGGCCGCGCGTCACCATCAGGCGGGGGCGGAACCGCGCGCGGTCGTAGTAGTGCTTCTGCACGAACGCGCCCACGGTCGGGCACATGTCCGGGAAGGGCAGCGGGGCGTCCTCGGCGCGCAGGCCGGTGGCGGCCAGGAGCAGGAGGGTGGCGGACAGGCGGCGGACGGGCATGGGCCGGGATGCTACAGCCCGCCACGCAGGCGCCACGCCTGCGCGTGCCTCAACCGTAGCGCATCACCACCAGGGTCAGGTCGTCCGCGTGCGCCTGGCCGCCCGACCAGGTGTCGACCGCCAGGTGCACCAGCGCCATCAGTTCGGCGGCGCCCAGGCCGCGGGCGACGCCTTCGAGCAGCACGGCAGCGAAGCGCTCGTCGCCCCACACCTCGCCGGCCGGGTCGCTGGCCTCGACGAAGCCGTCGGTGTACAGCACCAGGGTGTCGCCCGGGGTGAGGTGCTGCAGGGCGCTCTCCGGCCACTCGCTGTCGGCGAGGATGCCCAGGGGCAGGCCCGAGCTCTCGAGCCAGCGCGCCTCGCCCTGGTGGATCCACAGCAGGGGATTGTGGCCGGCGCTGACGTAGCGCATGGCGCCGTCGGCGGGATCGACCTCGACCAGGGCGGCGGTCATGAAGCGCCCGCTCTGGGCGTGGTAGAGGGTCTCGTTGAGCTGGCGGAAGGCGGGGTCGAGGGCGGCGCCGGCGCGCAACTGCTGCTGCACGATCACATGCGCCATGGTGGTGTAGAGCGCGGCCCCGAGGCCGTGGCCGCTGACGTCGCCGATCATCGCCAGGGCGCGGCCCTGGCGCGTGGTGTAGGTGTAGTAGTCGCCCCCGGTCTCGGAGCACGGGCGCGAGCCGCCCTCGATCGCCAGGCGGTCGAGGCGCAGGCCGCCGACCGGGTACATGCCCTCCTGCACCTTCTTGGCCAGGTCGAGCTCCTGGCGCAGGCGCTCGCCCTCGACCATGGCCTTGACCAGCAGCGCGTTGTCGAGCGCGATCGCCGCCAGGGTGCAGACCATCTCGGCCAGGCGCCGCTGGTTGTCGCCGAAGGCGCCCTCGGGGTTGGCCAGCAGCACCACCCCGCGCACCGCGTTGCGCGAGGTCAGGGGCAGGGCGAGCAGGCCGGTGAGGTGGGCGTCGAGCCCGGAGAGGTCGAGGGCGCCGGCGGCGAGGTCCTCGGCGTTCAGGCACACCGGGGCGCCGTCGGCCAGCACCTGCTCGGCGATCGGGCGGCCTTCGCGGGTGCGGATGCGCGCCAGGTGGTCCTCGCGCAGGCCCCAGGTCACGCGCGGCACCGGCAGGCCGCTCTCGTCCAGGGTCAGCACCGCGCCGACCTGGGCCTGCACCGCCGAGAGCATGGTCTCGAGGATCTTGGTCAGCAGCACGTCGAGATCGAGGTGCAGCAGCAGGTCGCCGGCGGCGAGCAGGTTGGCGATGATCTGGCGGCTGTGGCGCAGGTCGCGCTGGGCGCTCTCCTGGCGGTGCAGGTGCATCAGCACCGGGCCGAGCATGGCGGCCAGACGCTGGAGGGTGGCCGAGGCGGATTCGGGCGGCACCGCCAGCAGGCCCACCACCTCGCCCTGGCTGTGCAGCGGCAGGTGGCCGGGGGGGTGCTCCTCGCCGGCGGCGGGGAAGGGCAGCTCGGGCGCGTCCTCGCTCTCGCGACCGAGGCCGGCGGCGGGGTAGAACACCCCGTTGCGCCCATCCGCCATGTACAGCAGCGCCGGGCGCGCGTGCAGCAGTTCGAGCAGTTCGTCGAGGCACTGCACCAGGCCGCGGCTGGATTCCGCCGCCAGCAGGGCGTCGGCGACCTGGGCGATGATGTTGGAGGCGCTGTCGCGGGGCATGGCGCGCGGCGCTCAGTGGTTCATGTCGACGCTTTTGACCACCTCGGGCACCTGCTTCACCAATTCTTGGAAGCGCTGGTGGTCGAGCCCCGAGGCCTGGATCAGCAGGGGGTCGGGCCGCGATTCGAAGGGGTGGTCCTTGACCACGCCGATGCCGAGCGAATAGCCCAGCCGCTCGGCCAGGCGCACCGAGGCGAGCAGGCGCAGCTGGGCCGGGGTGGCGGTGGGCGGGATGCGGTGGTGGTGGGCGATGCACAGGCGGATCACCGGCGGCAGCGACCACTTTTCCGCCACCCGGTCGCCGACCCAGCAGTGGTCGTGGCCGATCGCCTGGCGCTCGCGCCGCAGGATGTCGCTCTCGCCGTCGGCGACCGCGCGCAGCGACACCTTGCGCTGGGTCATGAACGGGCCCAGCACCAGCATGCCGATGTCGCGCAGCAGGCCGGCGGCGAAGTATTCCTCGGCCTCCTCCGGGCGGCTGCCGTTGCGCATGCCCACCGCGCGGGCGAGGGCGGCAGTGGCCACCGAATTGCGCCACAGGCCTTTTTCCGAGAAGCCGTAGGCGGCGAGGTCGACCGCCAGCAGGTTGGCGGTCGAGGCCGCCACCACCAGGCACTTGAGCGATGAGAAGCCGACGATCTGCACCGCCTCGCCGATCGAGGAAACCGGGCGGCCGAGGCCGTAGAAGGGGCTGTTGACCAGCTTGAGCAGGCGGGCGGCGATGGCCATGTCCTGCTTGATCAGATCTTCGAGGTCGGAGGCATTGCTGCTGGCGTTGCCGACCCGGGAGAGCAGCTCCTGCACCACCACCGGCATGGCCGGGATGCGCTCGATGGCCAGCATCACGTCGGCCTCGGGCACGTGGTGGGCCATGGCCGGGCCGCGATGGGCGAGGCCGGAATCGTCGTCATCGATGCCCGGCGTGACCGGGCGCTGCGGCGGGCGGGCGCCACCCTTGAAGCGGGAGAAGAGGTCGTCCGCCATGACGCCGTGCGTTCTAGGGGGTGGTGAGGCGGGCGGAAGGGGGGGAACGGGCAGGATCGCCGGCGGTGGCTGCCCAGGCGTCCAGGCTTGTGCCGATGGCCTTGCCGCAGCGTGCAGCTATGATAACCCGCGTGAGCAGCTCCCCGGTCAGTGCCACCGTCCATCGGCCCCAGGCGCCGCCCGCCACCCGCCGGCTCGACCGCCAGGTGGACATCATCGGCCAGCCGCCGGGGGCCGACGTGGCCTATTTCAGCTCCGCCGCCCGCGCCCTGGCCAGCGAGGACGCCGCGCGCAGCGACTCCTCGGCCCCGGTGGCGCTGTATGCCCCGGGCGTGCGCTTCGATGCCTACGCCTGAGGGCGGCCCCGGGCGCAGCGAGCTCGCCGACGACCTCCGCCGCCATCTGGTCGCCCTGCTGCTGTGCCAGCGCCGCTGGCTTGCGGACCTCGCCGAGACCTGCCCCGACGACGGCCCCGGGAACCCCGCCTTCGCCGACGCCCTGCGCCGCTGGCAGGAGCAGCTGGCGCAGCTGCGCCTGCACCTGCACCGCGCCGACCACCGCCTGCTGCACCTGGCGATGGCGCCGGGGCCGCGCGACGGCGGCGAGCCGCCCGCGCCCGAGCCCGGCCCGGACTGGCGGCCGCGCATCGAGCGCTGGGCCGACCGCCTGCACCTGCCCACCGCCTACCGCCGCCTCGGCCACGTCCTCGACCCCGACGCCGAGGCGGTGACCGCGGACATCACCACCGATCTCGCCGCGCTGGCGCTGCTGGCGTGGGAATGCGCCGATTCCTGCGACCGCCTGCTGCGGGTGGCCGACCCCGGCCGGCTCGAGGCGGGGGCCTTCTGGCGGGTGGTGGCGCCCTGGCGCACCCGCGGCCTGGGCGCCCTCGGCGACGTGCAGCGCTGGCTGGCCGAGGTGCTCGACGACGAAGGCGAGTGGTAGGCCTGGCCCCCGGCCGGGAGGCGTGTCCTTGCCAGGGTGCGGGCCCGCTCCTACAAGGCCCGTCCGATGTCCCGCCCCGTCGTCCTGCTGGCGCTCCTGGCGGGGTTCCCCTGCGCGCTCGCTGCTGCCGAACCGGGTGCCGGCGCCCCGGTCGACGAGGCCGCGCTGGTCGACGACAGCGGCTTCGTCGAGGCCGTCTCGCGCCGCCGCCAGCGCATCGAGACCGCGCCCCAGGCGGTGGCGGTGATCAGCGCCGCCGACCTCGTCGCCACCCCCGCCTGGACCATCCCCGACCGCCTGCGCTATGTGCCCGGGGTCGACGTCTACCAGGCCCGTCATGGCCAGTACGACGTCGGTCTCAATGGCTGGAACGGGCTGCTCAACAACCGCATGCTGGTGGTGCTCGACGGCCACGAATACCGCCAGGAGGAGTTCGGCGCCATCAACTGGGTGGGGTCGGTCAGCCAGAGCGATGTGCGCCGCATCGAGGTGGTGAAGGGGCCGGCCTCGGTGACCTATGGCGCCAACGCCTTCGGCGGCGCGGTGGCGATCATCGAGCGCGAAGCCGACCAGGTGCACCGCGCCTACGGGGTCGGCTGGCTGGGGGTGCCCGGCCTGGGCGATGCCGATGCCACCGTGCTCGGTCCGCTCGGCCAGCGCTTCTACTACAAGGTCAGCGCCGGCGGCAGCCGGCTCGACGACCTGCCCGACACCTCCGACAGCGGCTTCGGCAGCATCGATGCCGCCCGCATGGGCCGCACCGGCGAACGCGACCTGGTGACGGCGCGGGCGCGTGCCACCCTCGGGGTCCGCCTGCCCTACGACCACCGCGCCGAGGTCACCTGGCGCATGGTCGACCAGAGCACCTGGGAGCTGGTCGACGACTTCGACGTCGGTTCCAACGCCACCAACACCCGCACCGACGACCTGGTGGTGGCGGTGCGCGGTCCGGTGCTCGACCTCAGCTGGCGCCACCACCGCGCCGACAAGGCCTATCAGAACCAGAAGGCCTTCTACGTCCCGGCGCGCGACTTCGCCTACGTCCAGTCCGGCTTCCTCGACTACGAGGACACCGTGCGCGGACAGGTCAATATCGACACCGGCGGCAACACCCTGTCGCTGGGCGGCGAATGGAGCCACTGGCGCTCGACCTCGAACCTGTGGGACGGCTGGTACCAGCTGCCATCGACCTGGAAGACGGTGTCGACGGTGAATGCCGCCGGCTTCGTCGAGGACCAGCTGCGCCTGTCGCCGCGCCTGGCCCTGACCGCCGGCCTGCGCGCCGACCATCACAGCGAGGTCGGCCTGCACTGGTCGCCCCGGTTGGCGGTGAACTGGTCGCCCGACCGCGAGCAGTTCGTGCTGCTGTCATGGTCGTCGGGCTACCGCCAGCCCTCGCCGATCGAGTCCTTCCTCGAGGAGTACTACTTCACCTCCTCGCCCAGCCTCGATGTCGAGCGCATCAGCACCCTGCAGCTGTCGTGGCGGCGCAAGCACCGTGCGCTCGACCTCGACTACGGGCTCGAGGCCTTCGGCAGCCGCGCCAACGACCTGATCATGCCCCTGCCGCTGTCGGGATCGGCGGCGGGCGCCAACTATGCGCGCTGGTACGCCACCGGCCCGGACATCACCCGCCAGCCGGGGCCGTTCCTGGCCTACCAGAACCTCGACAACCCGGTGCTCAGCGGCGGCATCGAAGGCCAGGCGCGCGGACGCCTGGGCTCGTGGCCGCTGTGGCTGTGGGGCAACGGCACCTGGCAGCGCTTCCAATTCAAGGACACCCTGACCTTCACCAGCGACGGCTTCACCGTGCCGGGCTATCCGCCGATGTTCCGCTTCTACAACGACCTCGGGCGCGAGGTCGGCGGGCCGCCGGAATGGAAGGGCAACCTCGGCCTCGACCTCCAGCACAGCCACCTGTTCGGCTCGCTGGTGGGGCGGGTGGTGTCGGGGCGCACCGCGCTCTCGATCGCCGACTCGGTGCTGCTCGATGGCAGCTATGTGGCGCTGAGCGAGATCCCCGCCTACGCCACCTGCGATCTCACCGTGGGCTGGAACTTCGTGCCCGGCCGCGCCAGCTTCCTGCGCCTGGCGGCCCTCGACCTGTTCGGCACCGGCCATTACGAGGTCGCCGAGCAGCCGGAATGGGTGCTGCGCAAGGGCTATGCCCTCGAAGGGCCGAGCAAGATCGGGCGCTCCTACGCCCTCCAGGGCGGCTTCGAGTTCTGAACCATGGACGCCGACGCCGGCTACCTGCGCGCCAAGGAGCTGCTCGCCCGCGGCGACCAGGCGGCGCGCGCCGAGGCCGCCGACCTGCTCGACCAGGGCGACCGCGCCGGGCACGCTCCGTCGCGCTTCCGCCTGGCCGAACTGCTGCTTGCCGGCGACGATCCCGCCGGCCGGCGGCGTGCGCGCGCCCTGCTCGAGGCCGCCGCCGCGGCCGGCCATGCCCGCGCCTGCTTCCTGCTCGGCCTGCTCCATGCCCAGGGCGGCGCCGGCGCCGCCGCCGATGCCACGGTCGCCGCGCGCTGGTGCGCCGAGGCGGCGCGCGGCGGCCTGGGGGTGGCGCAGTTCAACCTCGCCCTGCTGCACGCCGCCGGCAGCGGGGTCGAGGCTGATCCGCTCGCGGCCGCGCGCTGGCTGCGCAAGGCGGCGCACAACGGGGTGGCCGAGGCGGCGGCCTGCCTGGAGCTGCTCTACCGCGATGGCGCCGACCCCGACGCCCGTCCGCGCACCTGGGACGAGGCCGACACCCGCGCCAGCGTGGCCCTGGCGCGCACCGATCCCGACGCGCCCAAGTCGCTGCGCTTCGCCGAATACTACCTCGACCCCTGCCTCGACCTGGTGGCGCAGCGCTTCCGCCTGCAGCGCGACCAGCTCGAGGACCTGGTGCAGGAGTTCTTCTGCGAGCTGGAGCAGCCGCTGACCCGCGGCGAGCACAGCGGGCGGGCGTGGAAGGAAGGCCTGCGCCGGCGCTACGACCCGGCGCGCGGGGCCTTCCGCCCCTACCTCGGCCGCACCCTGGTCAACTTCGTGCGCGACCGCCTGGGGCGCCCGGCCGCGGGCGGCGGGCCGCCCGCCGAGCGCATCGATCCCGCCGCCGAGGTCGAGCGCCACGCCGACGACTGGCGCGCCGCGCTGGCGGCCTTCTCCGCCGACACCGCGCCGCGCCGCGCCGACGCCGCGCGCGCGGTGTCGGTGGTGGTCGCGGTGCTGGCCGAGGACGCCACCCAGGCCGAACTCGCGCGCCGGCTCGGCCTGACCGAGCGCACCGTGCGCAGCGACCTGCGCCTGGGCGCCGACCTGCTGCGCGAATGGCTCGACCGCCGCCTGGCCGGCCTGTCCGACGCCGACCCGCTCAGCGCGCGCCTGCGCGAAGGGCTCGAGCTGCTGCCCGCCTGGCTCCACCACCCGAGCGCCGACAAGCGCGGCAAGGCCCTGCTGCTGCTGGCGGTGGGCTGGCGTATGGGCTCCGGCTGATCAGCCGCCGATGCCCGCCATCACGCCCTCGCGGCGGAAGTGCGCGGGCGGGGCCTTGGCCGCCACCGCCCGCCGGATCGCGGCGTCGAGGCCGGCGAGGTCGCCGGCGCGCAGCGGCGCCAGCAGGTCGGTGCCGCGCTCGTCGAACAGGCAGGTGTGCAGGCGGCCCCGGCTGCTCAGGCGGATGCGGTCGCAGGTGGCGCAGAAGGGGTCGCTGACGGTGGTGATGAAGCCGAGGGTGGTGCGCGCCGGGTCGACCCCGGGAATGGTCCACACCCGGCTGGTGGGCTCGTCGCGCTCCGGCTCCTCGCGCAGCGCCAGGCCGGCGGCGGCCAGGCGGTCGCGCAGCGCCGCCGAGGCGACATGGCGCCCTGCCCAACCCGTGTGCGCCTCGCCGATGTCCATCAGCTCGATGAAGCGCAGGTGCACGCCTTCGGCGATGGCGAAGCGCGCCAGGGCGGGGGCGTCGGTGTCGGTGGTGGCGACCGCGTTGAGCTTGAGCGGGGCGAAGCCGGCGGCGCGGGCGGCGCGGATGCCCTCCACCACCTGGGCGAAGCGGTCGCGGCGGGTGGCGCGCCGGAAGCCGGCGGCATCGGCGGCGTCGAGGCTGATGTTGAGCCGGCCGAGCCCGGCGGCGCGCAGTTCGCCCGCCATGCCCGCGAGCAGCACCCCGTTGCTGGTCATGCCCACCGTCGGCACCAGCCAGGCGGCGGTGCGGATGTGCTGGAGCAGGGCCGGGGCCAGGGTCGGTTCGCCGCCGGTGATGCGGATCTTGCGCACCCCGGCGGCGGCGCACACCGCCGCCATCAGGCGGTCGATCTCGTCGGGGGCAGCGGGGTCGGGGGCGAAGCGCGCCCGTTCCGGCAGGCAGTAGGTGCAACGCAGGTTGCAGCGGTCGGTGACCGACACGCGGAGGTACATCAGGGAGTCCTTTCCTCGGCCCGCGGGGCGGGCGTCATGGGAGGTGCCGCCGTTTCCGGCGGGACCCCGTCCCGGCCGCCATGGCGCCGGGAGGCGCGGTAGGCGGCCGGGATCGGATCCGGGTTCAGATGGGCAGGGTAGTGGCCGGGCGGGGGCTGTCCTTGATCTGGATCATGTCGCCAGGGCCACCGGGACCAGCTTCACCTGGGTGTCATAGAAGCTCACGCTGCCGCCCACCGGATCGACCATGCAGGTGTTCTTGAGCGCAGGATCGATCCACATGGCCGCGTTGGCGTGGACACCGGCCTGGCGGCGCGGCTCGCCCTTGATCAGGTGGCCATCGACCACCAGGTCGCCCGCGCCGGTCGACCAGTGGCCGAAGCCGAGGGCGAAGCTGATCACCCCCGGGCGCACCGTCTGGGTGGTGACCACCCGGCCGACCATGGCCTTGGTCCGGCCGGCGCCCAGCGGCCATTCGCCACCGGGGTTGGTGGCGCTGACCACCTTCACCAGCTGTCCGGCGGCAAGTCCGAGGCGGGCGGCGTCGTCGGGATGCACCAGGATGCCGTTGTCGGGCATGACCGGCGACAGCCAGGGGTCGGCGATGGTGCGGCTCTTGGTCTGGGTGATGGTGCGGTGGGTGACCAGGGCGAGGTCGTGCCCCTGGCGCAGGGCCTCGGGCTCCTTGCCGTCGTAGCCGCGGACCGGCAGCCAGGTGGCGACCCCCGGATTGGGCTTGCCGGTGCCCGAGTGGATGGTGCCCGCGGTCTTCTCCTGGTAGAGGTTGAGCAGCGCGGCATAGGGATGGGCGTGGCGCTCGCCCTTGTGGCCCTTCTCGTGGTCCTCGAAGCGGCCGCCGCGATTGAGCAGGTAGACCAGCTTGGGCCACATCGCCGCCCCCACCGTCGCCTTCCAGCGTTCGGGATCGAAGACCGATTTGGGCAGGAAGCGGCGGGCCTGGAGGAACATCCCGATCTCGGCCTCATCGGCATCCGGCAGCGAAGCGGAGCCGTCGGCCTTCTCGCCGAAGGCGAGGTTGCCGACTCCGCGCAGCATCAGGTCGTCCTGGTGCTTGAGCGGCTTGCCTTCGGCGAAGCCGTGGTCGCCGAAGCCGGGCAGCTTGAGGTATTCAGCGAAGCCGAGGATCATCGCTTCAAGGTTCGCCGGGTGGGCCTGGCCGAAGACGGTGACGTCCTCGGGGATGGGCGGGATCACCGGCTGGCGCACCGGCTGGACCCTGTTGGGGATGCTGGGGTGGCTGCCCTGGAACTCCCAGCGCTCCAGGAAGCTGGTATCGGGGAAGATGTAGTCGGCATACATCGAGCTCGAGCCGACCAGGATGTCGTTGGCGACGTACAGCGGCACCTTCTCCAGATCGCAGAGGATCTCGATGTTGGTGTGGCCGGCCGGCAGGGCGTAGGTCGGCGCCCCCATGTAGGTGAACAGCACCTTGCACGGATAGGGGTAGGCGTCCCCGATCGAGGGGATGACCTCCTGGTACATGTCGCTGGAGAGCGGGTACCAGTTGCGCTTGGCGGGATAGCCGCTGAACAGCGTGGTCTTCTCGTAGTCCACCCCGTGGCGGATCGAGCTGACCCCGAAGCTGGCGACCTTGCCGGGATGGGCCTTGAGGTCGAACCACTTGCCCTTGCCGCCGGTGTCGTAGGTGGTCGCCTTGATCATCCCGCCCTTGGCATCGAAGTTGCCCAGCAGCATGTTGATGCTCATCCACGACAGCACGTTGTAGAAGCCGTTGGTGTGCTGCGCCGGACCGCGGTGGATGTCCACCGCCGCCTGCTTGCCGTGGCTGGTCAGTTCGCGGGCGACGGCGATCACATCGTCGGCCTTGACGTCGGCGATGGCGGCCCATTCGGCGACCGACCTCTCGCTGGCGTTGTCGCGCAGGATCTGCAGGCCGCTCTTGACCTTGGTGCCGTCGGCAAGGGTGGCGTCTACGAAGAGGTCGCCGGTGACGGCGGCCTTGTCGTCATTGGGGTCGACGGCGGTCGGCTTGCCGCCGACCATCACCACGAAGAACTTCTCGTCGTACTCCTTCTCCTCCTTGGTCTCCTTGTCGACCACCTTGCGCTTCTCGGCGGCGATCAGCCCGATGTCGGCGGCGCGCACCAGCTTGCCGGGTCTGCCATCCTTGATCGCCACCAGCCAGGTGGCATTGCTCCAGGAATCCTCGCCGGCCGCCTTCGCCGCCGCCTTGTTGGCGCAGCCGAGGAACTTCGCATCGATGCGCTTCTCGTCGAACATCCAGCGCATGATGGCCATGGCCACCGCGGTGTCGGTGCCCGGCTTCAGCGGCAGCCACTTCCACGCCTTGCTCGCGAGCTTGGAGAAGCGCGGGTCGGCGACCGCGATCCGCGTCTTGCCGCTGACCAGGTTGCCGGTCAGGCGCACGGTGCGGTTGGGCGGACCGTAGTTGGCCTCGAAGAGGTTGGCGCCGACGAAGAGGATGAAGGCGCTGTTCTCGGTGTCGGCCTGCCAGTAGAACTTCTGGCCGTCGCTGAACTTGCCGCCGATGTACTGCTCCGAGATCGCCTTGCAGGTGAAGTACAGCGAGCCCTGGCAGACGGTGGTGTGGCCGTGGGCGTTGGTGGTGCCGAGGGCGGCGGCGAAGCGCTTGTAGAAGTCTCCGCGCCCGTCCTTCAGGCGGCCCCAGTTGACCACGATCTGGTTGTTCTTCGGCCCGAGGTCCGGGTGGTCGGGGTCGATGAGCTTGTCGAGATGGGCGGCGAACTCGCTCTTGAAGGCGGCCACCAGCGCGGCCTTCTTGGCCTTGTCCTTCTCGTCCCAAATCTTCTTGACCGCGCCGGCCATGGCCTTGGCCAGCTTGCCGTCGGTCAGCGTCATCAGGCTCTTGAGGCCCTGGACGACGCGGTCCGCTTCGCCCGGCACGTCGGCGAACAGCTTGCCGCCGTCGCTGATCTCCTGGATGGCCTGCGTGAAGGGGATGCTGACCCACTTGTTCTCGCCGCGCCTGCCGGCGCGCTTGAGCACCTTGCGGATGCGGTAGGGGTCGTAGGCGCTCTGCAGCCCGGCCTGGCCCTTGGGGCAGATGCCGCCGTCCACCGGCAGGGCGTCGGCGGCCTTGGTGGCGTAGGGCAGGTGCGGCAGCAGGGTCCACGGCGCATAGGGGTTGCCGTCGATCTTGGTCACCACCCCGTCCTGCATCCGGCATTTGATCCCGCAGCCGGTGTTGCACTGCAGGCAGGCGGTGAGGATGACATTGCCGCCGTCGACGCGCGGATCCGGGCTGTCCGGCCTCGTGGTGTCGAGGATGGCCGCCCCGGTGGCGACCTGGCGGTCTTCGCTGGCACCCAGGATGGACGCGAAGAGCCCGGTGCCGAGG
Source organism: Planctomycetota bacterium (assembly GCA_023150565.1). GTDB lineage: Bacteria > Planctomycetota > UBA11346 > UBA11346 > UBA11346 > JAKLKR01. The sequence goes on along the minus strand of JAKLKR010000023.1, from coordinate 9,748 downwards.
AGCGCACCGCCGGCGAGGAAGCCGCGGCGGGTCTTGAGGGCCTGGTCGTTGTCGTTGCTCATGTCCACCTCAGGCGTTGGTTCCGGCCTTGGCGGCCAGGAGGGAGTCGATGCGCTGTCCGATCCAGAAGACGCCCATGCCGAGGGCGACCAGGAACAGGCCGACCAGATACTCCATGGCGGTGGCCTGGTAGACGAAGGTCAGGCGTTCGTGCTGGAAGGCGCTCTGCAGTCCGAGCAGATCGCCGGTCGCCTGGCCGGGGATGAGCACGTTCAGGCGCGAACTGATGAAGCAGATCGAGACCAGCAGGGCGCCCCACCACCAGGCCTGGCGCGAGCGGCTCAGCAGCAGCAGGGCCGGCAGGGCCATGCCGACCGCCAGATGGACGATCCAGAACACCCACCAGAAGGGGCCCCACATGATCAGTTCGACCTCCGGGGCGTGCACGGAGGGATTCCATAGGGCGATGGAAAACTCGGCGAACTCGAAGACGGCGTAGGCGGCGATGCCGGCCAGCACCACGGTGCGCAGGCGGGCGATGGCATGATCCTCGTCGCCCCCGCGCACCAGTCCCCGCACCGCCAGCAGCATGGCGGCGCCGGCGGTGACCGCGCCGGTGAGGAAGAGCATCGGCATCAAGGCGCTGTTCCAGAACGGCTTGGCATCGACCACGCCGAAGAAGGCGCCGGACTGGCTGGGGAACATCAGGGACAGGACGCCGGCCAGGCACAGCAGGGGCTTGAGCCAGCTCGACTGCTTGGCGTAGGACAGCAGGAAGGCGGCGCCGGCGACCACCATGAAGCCGTTATACATCCAGGCGTTGAAGGCCATCATGCTGGTGAAGTTCGGGCTCAGCAGGATCGCCGCGGCGCGCTCGGGGTGGCCGAGGTCGAGCCACACGCCGAGGAAGGCGGGCATGAAGGCGGCGAAGCTGAGGATGACGGTGGTGCGCAGGGCCTTGCGGTCGGTGAACCCCGGCCAATCGAGGATGTAGCCGAGGGCGCCGAGGGCGAAGGCGCCGCCGGCGATGCCGACGCCGTGGAAATAGATGGCGATCCACAGGCCCCAGGGGGCGTAGGATCCATAGCCGGCGGGCAGATGGCCCTGGGTGATGCGCAGCCACATGCCGATGCAGCCGAGGCCGAGGAGGATCGCCCACAGGCCCCACAGGGTGGCTCGGGCAAGCGGTGCGGACGCGGGAGTGCTGTCGCTCATGGTACGCTCCTCAGACGATGTAGTAGACGCGCGGCCTGGTGCCCTTGTGGGGCAGCAGCGTCTGCACGTTGTGCTTGGTGATCAGCTCGCTGACCAGGCTGTCGGGATCGTTGGAGTCCCCGAAGTAGGTCGCCCGACCGATGCAGGTGCTGGTGCAGGCGGGCAGCTGCCCGTTCTCGAGCTTATGCAGGCAGAAATGGCACTTGCGCGCGTTGCCGGCCGGGGATGCGTGACCCTTCCGGTCCCAGGACTTGCCGTATTCCGGGCTGGGCTTGCCCTCGTTGGGCGTCGCCTGTGCGCCGGCCACGGCCTGGCCATCGGCGCCGATCGCAGCCTTGGCCTGGTAGTCCTCGCCGAAGTCGCTGGTGCGGGCGCCGTAGGGGCAGGCGGTCAGGCAGTAGCGGCAGCCGATGCAGGCATCGTAGTCGACCGCGACGATGCCGTCGGCGCGTTTCCAGGTCGCACTCACCGGACAGACCGGCACGCAGGGCGGCTGGTCGCACTGCATGCACGGCCGCGGGGTGAACTCCAGCTTGATGTTCGGGAACGAGCCGGATTCCTCGATCACCACCGGCCGGTAGACCACCCCCGGCGGCAGGTGGTTCTCGGCGATGCAGGACACGGTGCAGGCGTGGCAGCCGACGCATTTGCGCTGGTCGATGACCATCACCCAATGGCGCTGCTCCATCGGCTTGGCCATCGCCTTGACCAGGTCGCGCTGCATGCGCATGAGCGGGTCCTCGCCGGGTTTGGCGGGGATGTTCTTCAGGGTGTCGAGATTGCGCACGGTCGACGGCCCGCTGGCGTCGGCATGGTCCTGCTTGCCGCGGGCGCTGACGATGGCGGCGCCGGATACGGCCACGCCGGCGCCGACCGCTATGCCGGATTGGATCACTTCGCGGCGGGTCATGGGCATGGCGCGTACCTCCGGGGTCGGGATGCGTCGTCATGCATACCCGCGCAGCAGGAGGCCTTCAATGCGGGCTAGCAGGAACCCGGGGTGGGCGGTTTGCGGTCCTCCACTGACCGGACTGCGGGAAACTACGGAGCGCGGTCCAGCAGCCCCTGGGCCAGGGCCCAGCGCACCAGTTCGGCGCGGGTGGCCAGGCCGAGCTTGCGCATCAGCGCGGCGCGGTGGCTCTCGACCGTGCGCACCGACAGCGCCAGGCGCTCGGCGATCTCCTGGTTGGTGTGGCCGAGGGCGAGCAGGCCGCCGACCTCGCGTTCGCGCGCGCTCGGCTCCTCGGCGGGGGCGGCGCCGGCCGCCGGGGCCGGGGCCAGCATCCCGCCCAGCAGGGTGCCGGCGAGCGCCGGGTCGACGTAGCGGCCGCCCGCCAGGGCGGTGCGGATGGCCTGGGCGAGTTCGCCGCCGGTGGACTTCTTGAGCAGGTAGCCGTGCACCCCCAGGCGCAGGAACTCGCGCAGGTAGCGCGGATCCTCGTGCATGGTCAGGATCACCAGCGCGCTTCCGGGCAGGCGCGCGAGCAGTTCGGCGGCGACCTCGCGGGTGGGGCGGCCGGGCATCGAGAGGTCCATCACCACCACCTGCGGGTTCAGGCGCAGGGCCGCGGCGAGGGCGGCGTCGCCGTCGGCGGCCTCGCCCACCACCGTGAAGCCGTCGCGCTCCAGCACCCCGCGCAGGCCGCTGCGGAACACCGGGTGGTCGTCGGCGATGAGGATGCTCGGGGGCCGGCTCATGGGGCGTCCGCCAGGGGGATGGTCACGCGCAGGGTGGTGCCCTGGCCGGGCGCCGATTCGATGGTCAGGGTCCCGCCCAGCAAGCCGGCGCGCTCGCGCATGCCCGCCAGCCCGAGGTGGCGGCCCGCGGGCGGCTCGGCGGGCAGGCCGCGGCCGTCATCCTCGACCACCAGGCTGACCTGGCCCGGACGGCGCACCAGCACCACGCTGGCGCTGGTCGCCTGGGCGTGGCGCAGGCAGTTGGTCAGGCCCTCCTGGGCGATGCGGTAGAGCGCGGTCTCGACCGCGCTGGGCAGGCGTTCGCCCTCGCCCAGGCCCACCGCCTCGCAGGCGATGCGCAGGGGGCCGGTGCGGCCCAGGTCCTCGGCCTGGCGCGCGAGGGCGGTGACCAGGCCGAAATCGTCGAGCACCGACGGGCGCATGCCCCAGGCCATGCGCCGCACCTCCTCGACCAGCACCCGCACCCGTCCCGCCAGGCGCAGGCGCGCCGCCGCCTCGGCCTCGTCGGCGGCCGGGCGCTCGATGTCGAGCAGCAGGGCGGTGAGCAGCTGGCCGAGGTGGTCGTGCAGCTCGCGGGCGATGGTGCGGCGCTCGTCCTCCTGGGCCTGGACCAGGCGCTGCATCAGCTCGGCGCGGTCGCGGGTGCGCGCGGCGAGGTCGGCGCGCTGGCCCTCGAGCGCCGCCGCCATGCGGTTGAAGTCGTCGGCCAGCCGTCCGACCTCGTCGTCGCTGGCCTTGCCGGCGCGGGCGGCGAGGTCGCCGGCGGCGATCGCACGCGCCGCCCGCCCGAGCACCGCGATCGGGCGCACCAGGGCGTCGGCGAGCAGCACCGCCAGCCCGGCGCCGAGCAGGGCGCACAGCGCCAGGCCCCAAGCCAGGCTGCCGGTCAGGCTGGCCACCCCGCTGCCCACCCGGCGGTCGAGCAGGCCGACCTGGACGCTGCCGGCCTGGCCGTCGAGCACTCCTACGGCCACGTCCACCACCCCGCCCTCGTCGCTGGCCAGCCGGCGCAGCACCGGCTCGGCCCCGGCCACCGCCACCGCCAGCGCGCGCGGCGGCCGGTCGGGGAAGGTGTGCGCCACCGCCGAGCCGCGCTGGTCGCGCACCACCGCATAGCGCAGCTCGGGGTTGCTGGCGCGCAGCTTGGCGAGCAGGCGGTCGAGGGCGACCACGTCGCCCACCGCCAGCGGCCGTTCGACCAGGTGGGAGAGGTCGCGCGCCTGCCCGAGGGCGCGCTCGCGCACCAGGTCGTCGAGCACCCCCTCCATGGCGGCGCGCGCCACCACCAGGGCGTAGATGCCGAACAGCGCCGCCACCAGCGCGCCGATGCCCAGCACCTTGACCAGGATCGGCACCGCGCGCACCCGGCGCAGGAGCACAGCCGGGGTCATCGCCCGTCCCAGGCGGCGGCGGTGGCGCGCACGCCGTCATAGAGCGCCTCGTCGGGCGCGGCGAAGCGGTCGAAGCCGGCCTGGGCGAGGGCGGCGCGGCCGGCCGGGTCGCGGTGCAGGCCGAGCAGGGCCTCGCCCAGCTCCTGGCGCAGGGCCGGGTCGAGCAGCGGATGGCACACCACCGGGGGCATGCCGAAGGGTGGCGAGCGCTGCACCACCCGCACCCCCGCCGCCACCTGGGGGTCGGCGGCGGCCATGCCCGCCAGCACGATGCTGTCGACCGCGGCGCCGTCGGCCTGGCCGCGCAGCACCGCCTCGACCGACCGATCGTGGCTGCCGGTGACGAGATGGCGGCCGAGGAAGGCGCCGGGATCGCGGCCCTGCTCGCGCAGCCATTGCGCCGGCCACACCCAGCCGCTGGTCGAGAGCAGGTCGGAGGAGGCGAAGCGCCGGCCGCCCAGGTCGAGCAGGCCGCCGACCGGGCTGCCGGCGGGGACGATGATCTCGGAGTGGTAGGCGGTGGCGCTGCGCACCACCGGGGCGGCCAGGGCGGCGAGGCCGTAGTCGTGCTGCCCGCGCACGTAGACGTAGGTGCAGACCAGCGCCAGGTCGCACTGGCGCTGGCGCAGCAGTTCGCCGATCTCGGCGTAGCCCGAGCGGGTGATGAAGCGCGCCGGGCGCCGGCAGCGCCGGCCGACCTCGTCGACCAGCGCCTGGTAGCCGCGCAGGCTGGATTCCGGCGACACCACCGGGGCGATGGCGAAGCGCAGGGGGGTGGCGCTGGCGCCTTCGTGGACGGCCGCGTCCTCCAGGCTGCGCCAGTCGATGGTCCCGTCGACAACGGTGCCGGTGCGCGCCACCGCCAGGGCGTGCAGCACCAGCGCCACCGCCGCGGCCAGGGCGGCGGCGACCATGGTGCGCCAGGGCAGCGGAGATCCCGCATCGGGCTCGGCCATGGCGGGAATGTGGCTGCTGGCTGCGGGCTTGACAGTGGTTGGCTTGCAATATCGTAAATCTACGATGAGCGATCAATCCTGCCCTCCTGGCGTCTGCGTGCCCCGTCCGGTGCGCGCCCCCGAGCCCCTGACCGGCGAGGAGCAGGAGCTGGGCGACCTGGCCAAGGCCCTCGGCCATCCCGCCCGGGTGCGCATCCTGCGCATCCTGAGCGAGCACCAGGCCTGCGTCTGCGGGGATATCGTCGGTGAAGTGCCGCTCGCCCAATCGACGGTGTCGCAGCACCTCAAACAGCTCAAGGAGGCCGGGCTGATCCAGGGCGAGATCGACGGCCCGCGCGTGTGCTACTGCGTCGACGCGGCCAAGCTCAAGCGCCTCAAGGTGCTGGTCGCCGGCCTCTGAGCCGGCGTTTTTGCGGACCAACATCATCGTATATCGACGAATAACACATGAACGACCCCCAGCCCCGCCTCTCCTTCCTCGACCGCTACCTGACCCTGTGGATCTTCCTGGCCATGGGCCTGGGCCTGGGGCTGGGCCAGGTGGCGCCGCAGCTCGGCCAGGGCATCAACAACCTCGCCGTCGGCACCACCTCGATCCCGATCGCCATCGGCCTGATCCTGATGATGTACCCGCCCCTGGCCAAGGTGCGCTACGAGGAGATGCACCGGGTGTTCCAGGACTGGAAGGTGCTGGGCCTGTCGCTGGTGCAGAACTGGCTGGTCGGGCCGCTGCTGATGTTCGCCCTGGCGCTGATCTTCCTGCACGACCGCCCGGAGTTCATGCAGGGGCTGATCCTGGTCGGCCTGGCGCGCTGCATCGCCATGGTGATCGTGTGGAACGACCTCGCCAGGGGCGACAGCGAGTACTGCGCCGGCCTGGTCGCCTTCAACGCCGTCTTCCAGGTGCTGTTCTTCGCCGCCTACGCCTGGTTCTTCCTGCTGGTGGCGCCGGGCTGGTTCGGGGTCCAGGGGGTGGTGGTGAACGTCACCATGGCCGACATCGCGCTGTCGGTGTTCATCTACCTCGGCATCCCCTTCCTGGCCGGCATGCTCACCCGCTTCGCCCTGGTCAAGGCCAGGGGCAAGGCGTGGTACCACCAGCGCTTCATCCCGGCGATCAGCCCGATCACCCTCATCGCCCTGCTGTTCACCATCGTGGTGATGTTCTCGCTGCAGGGCGAGCGGATCCTCGCCAGCCCGCTCGACGTGCTGCGCATCGCGGTGCCGCTGCTGCTCTACTTCGCCATCATGTTCCTCACCTCGTTCTGGCTGGCGCGCCGGGCCGGCGCCGGCTACGCGGTCAGCGCGACGCTGTCGTTCACCTCCGCCGGCAACAACTTCGAATTGGCCATCGCGGTGGCGCTGGCCACTTTCGGCCTGGCCCATGGCGCGGCCTTCGCCGCGGTGATCGGTCCCCTGGCCGAGGTGCCGGCGCTGATCGCCCTGGTCAGCGTGGCCTTCTGGCTCAAGCGCCGCTGGTGGCCGGGCGAGCCGGCCGCGATCGCCGCCGCCGCCCCCTGCCCCGCCTGCGATCCACCTGCAAGGACCTTGCCATGAAAAAACGCATCCTCTTCCTCTGCACCGGGAACTCCTGCCGCAGCCAGATGGGCGAGGCCTGGACCCGGGCGATGAAGTCCGACCTCTACGAGGCGTATTCCGCCGGCACCATCGCCAAGGGTCTCAATCCCAAGATGGTGCAGGTGATGAAGGAGGTCGGCATCGACCCTGCCATCCACCAGACCTCCAAGACCCTGGCGAGCGTGCTCGCCGCCGGGGTCCAGCTCGACCTGGTCATCACCGTCTGCGGCCACGCCCACGAGACCTGCCCTGTTTTCCCCGGCGGGCGCACGCGCGTGGTCCACGTCGGCTTCGAGGACCCGCCGGAGCTGGAGAAGGGCGCCGCCACCCCCGAGGAGGCCCTCGGCCACTACCGCCGGGTGCGCGACCAGATCCGCGACTTCGTCGCCGGTTTGCCTGACTCGCTCCCGGCCTGAGGGCGGCGCCATGGAGCCTGCGATCGCGCCCATCCCCTGCGACGAGGTCCTCCGGCACCTGCTGGCCGGTTGCGGCCTGCCGGTGGCGGACCTGGCCGAGCCGATGGAACGCTCATTCTTCGGCGTTCACGACGCTGACCGCCTGGTGGCCGCCGTCGGGCTGGAGTGGCACGGCCGTTCCGCCCAGCTGCGCTCGCTGGCGGTGGATCCTGGCTGGCGCAGACACGGCTTCGCCCGGCGGCTGGTGGGTCACGCCGAGAACGCCGCCCGGGAGCGCGGTCTCGGCACCCTCCACCTGCTGACCACCACCGCCGCCGGATTCTTCACCGCCCTGGGTTGGAGTGAAGCCGGACGCGCGACGGCGCCGGAGGGCATCCGCGCCAGTGCCCAGTTCCGCGGCCTATGCCCGTCCACAGCGACGTTCATGGCTCGGAATCTGAGCGGCGGGTGACCGGGAGAAATCCGGTATCCAGCCGACCTGGCGTGCGTCCATAAGGGGAGGAGCGACGATGGAGCGAATCGACCAGGAACGGGAGTGGGAAGGCATCGCACCCGCTGTGCGCGGCTACCTGCTCCGCCGCCTCGCTGGCGACGAGGCCACCGCCGACGACCTGGCGCAGGAGTGCTTTCTGCGCCTGTATCACCACCGCGAGGATCTGCGCAGCGATGAACGCTTCGGCCCCTGGACCATGCGCATCGCCCGCAGCGTGCTGATCGACCACCTGCGCCGCCGTCGCCCCGGCGTGCCGGTCACGGAGGTCGCTGCGGTCCTGCCTGAAGAGGAGGATGCCTCATTGGCCGAGGCCATCCCCCTCGGCCGCTATGTCTACACCCAGATCGATGCCTTGCCTGCCCATGAGGCTGTGGCCATCCGTCTGGTCGACGTCGTCGGCATGGCCCCGATGGAGGCCGCCGAGCGGCTCGGGCTTGGTCTACCCGCACTGAAGGCCCGGCTGCGGCGCGGGCGCCAACGTCTGCGCGACATCATTGACCGCTGCTGCACCGTCGACCTCGATGGGCGCGGGCATCCCCTCTCTTGCGAACCCCGCGCCGCCTTCGCGGCGTGCTGCTGACCCCATCCACCGCCTTCCACCACCGGAGCATCCCATGACCGCCATCCTCTCTTCCCGCGACCAGGAACTGGTCGCCCTTGGCACCGCCCTGGGCAGCAATTGCGCCCCCTGCATCGAGTACCACCTGCCGCTGGCCCGGAACGCAGGGATCAGCGACGTCGAGCTTGCCGAGGTGTTCCGGCTCGCGGACAAGATCCGTCAGGTTCCGGCGCGCAAGGCCCTCGACACCGCCAACGCCCTGCTCGCCCAGGGGGTTCCCGCAAAGGCTGGTTGCAGCGCGCCAGTAGTGGCGGATGCAGGTGCCGGCTGCTGTGCACCGTCCAAGGGCGCGGCGAGCGCCGGTTGCTGCGGGTGATCCCCATGGCCACCGACGACATCCGTACCACCGTCCGCGAGAAGTACGGCGCCATGGCTCGCGCCGGCTCCTCCTGCTGCGGGCCCGCCACCACCGGCTGCTGCGCCCCGGCCGCCGATCCCGCCGCCCTCGCCACCGCCATCGGCTATGACGCCGGCGACCTGGCTCGCATCCTGCCCGAGGGCGCCAACCTCGGGCTGTCATGCGGCAATCCCGGTGCCATCGCCGCGCTCCGGCCCGGCGAGACGGTGCTCGACCTGGGCAGCGGCGCCGGCTTCGACGTGTTCCTGTGCGGACCCAAGGTGGGTGCCGCCGGCCGCGTCATCGGCGTCGACATGACCCCGGACATGCTCGCCAAGGCGCGCGCCAACACCGCCGGCTACACCCGGCGCACCGGACTCGCCAACGTCGAGTTCCGCATGGGCGAGATCGAGCACCTGCCGGTGGCCGACGCCAGCGTCGACGTGGTCATCTCCAACTGCGTGATCAACCTCTCGCCCGACAAGCCGCAGGTGTGGCGGGAGATCGCCCGCGTGCTCAAGCCCGGCGGGCGGGTGGCGGTGAGCGACATGGTGCTGCTCAAGCCGCTGCCCGAGGGCGTGCGCGCCGCCATCGAGGCCTACATCGGCTGCATCGCCGGCGCCAGCCTGGTCGACGACCTGCGCGCGATGATGGCCGCCGCCGGCCTGGCGGACATCCGCCTGACCCCCAAGCCGGAGTACGTCGCCACCCTCACCGCCGGCGACGACCCGCTCTACCGCGAGGTGGCCGCCGCGCTGCCCGCCGGCAGCGGCCCCGCCGACTACATCACCAGCATGGACATCGCCGCCATGCGCGCCAAGGCCTGCTGCGCCCCGGGCTGCTGTTCGGGCTGAGCGGATGCTCGCGGTACCGGGGCGCCCGACGCGCGACCCAGGGCCGCGAAATGAAGAGGCCCGGCGGTAACGCCGGGCCTCTTCATTTGGTTGGGATGCAGGGATTCGAACCCCGATAAACAGAGCCAGAATCTGTTGTCCTACCGTTAGACGACATCCCAGTACGCAGGGGTGGGGAAGCTAACGGGTTT
>JAKLKR010000239.1 GCA_023150565.1 Planctomycetota bacterium | reverse complement strand
AGGCCGAGCTTGGCCAGCAGACGGTCCATGAGGAAGGCCGCGCGCGCCAGGTAGCCGCTGTCCTCGAGCAGGGCCAGGAAAAGGAAAAGGATCGCGATCTGGGGCACGAACACCACTACCGCGCCGACGCCGCCGAACACCCCGTCGCGCAGCAGCGAGCGCAGGGTGCCCTCGGCCATGCCGCCGGTCACCGCCTGCGCGAGGGCTCCGACCAGCGCTTCGATGCCGTTCATCAACGGTTCGGCGGCCAGGAACAGGCCCACGAACAGGGTAGCCATGATGGCGGCGAAGATCAGCAGGCCCCACACCCGGTGCACCAGCACCGCGTCCACCCGCTCGGTCAGGGTGCGCTCATGGCCGCCGGCCGGGACGGGGGCGGTGCAGCGCGCCACCACGCCGTCGATCCAGCGGTAGCGGGCGGTGATCTCGGCGACTTCGGCATCGATGCCCTGGACTGTCAGGCGGGCACGCGCCTCGGCCACCGCGCCGCCTACATGGGCGCGGGCATGGCGCAGATCCTCGGCGTCATCGCCGGTGAGCAGACGCAGGGCGGCATTGGCCCGCCCAGGCACCGCGCCCATCAGGGACGCCAGGGCGTCGCGCTCGGCGGCCAGGGCGGCGGGCAGGTCCACCGCCGGCGGCGCCGGCGGCGCCAACGCGGCCAGGGCCTGGCGCAGGCGGTCGACACCGGCGCCGGTGCGGCCGACCACCGCCACCACCGGCACCCCGAGTTCGGCCGCCAGCGAGGCGGCGTCGACCGGACGCCCGCGGCGTTCGGCCACATCGGTCATGTTGAGCGCCACCACCACCGGGCGGCCGAGTTCGAGCAGCTGGCTGACCAGGTAGAGATTGCGCGCCAGATTGCTGGCGTCGACCACCGCCACCACCACCTGCGGCGCCGGGGTGTCGTCGCGCAGCCCGCGCAGGACCTCCATCGCCACCTGTTCATCCGGCGAGGTCGGACGCAGGCTGTAGGTGCCGGGCAGGTCCACCACCTCGACCTGGCGGCCGTTGCCGAGCTGGCAGCGGCCGGTCTTCTTCTCGACCGTCACCCCGGGGTAGTTGGCGACCCGCTGGCGCATGCCGGTGAGGGCGTTGAACAGGGTGGTCTTGCCGCAGTTGGGGTTGCCGGCCAGGGCCAGCACCTGGGTTTCCGCCGCCACCGACGGCATGATCACCGAACGTCCTCCACCGCCACCTGGCGCGCCTGGTCGCCGCGGATGCTGAGCAGGTAGCCGCGCACCGACATCTCGATGGGGTCGCCCAGGGGAGCCCGGCGCAGCACCTGGACCTCGGTGCCCGGCACCAGACCCATTTCGAGCAGACGGCGGCGGCCGGCACCGGCGCCATGGATCCCGCTCACCCGGCACACCCCACCGGAGCGCAGGCGGAACAGCGTATTTTCGGACATCGGCATCAGCTTATCCCAGCCGGGACGCTTCTGCAAACTATTCTCATTACGCTATCGCTAATACCAAGAACAGCGCGGGACCCTCATCGACATGACCGCCGGCCAAGGCGCGTCCCGGCCTTGCCGAGGAGTCACTTCGCGAACAGGAAGTGGCAGACGTCGCCGTCCTTCATCACGTAGTCCTTGCCCTCGGCGCGCAGCTTGCCGGCCTCGCGGCAGCCCTTTTCACCCTTAAATGCCACGAAGTCGTCGTACGAGGCGACCTCGGCGCGGATGAAGCCCTTCTCGAAGTCGGTGTGGATCACCCCGGCGCAGCGGGGACCCTTCCAGCCACGCTGGATCTGCCAGGCGCGCACCTCTTTTTCGCCGGCGGTGAAGTAGGTCTGCAGGCCGAGCAGGTCGTAGCCGGCGCGCACCAGGCTGTCGACCCCGGCCTCGGTGATGCCGAGGTCCTTCATGAAGGCCGCCCGCTCACCCGGCTCCAGGCCCACCAGTTCGCTCTCGACCTTGCCGCTGATGCGGATGGTGCGGGCGCCGACCTTGGCGGCATGGGCCTCGACCGCGGCGCTGTGGCGGTTGCCGCCGGTGGCGATGTCGCCTTCGCCGATGTTGCACACGAACAGCATCGCCTTGGCAGTGATCAGGTGGCAGTCGGCGAGGTGCTTGTGCTCGTCCTCGCTCAGGCCCATGGCGCGCACCGGTTGCAGGCTGGTGAAGCCCTTGAGCACCTTTTCCAGCACCGGCAGGGCGGCGGCGGCCTCCTTGTCGTGGATGCGCTTCTTGCAGCGGTCCAGCTTGGCCTTCACCGTCTCCTCGTCCTTCATCATCAGTTCAAGGTCGATGATCTCGATGTCGCTGACCGGGTCGACGCGGCCGTCGACATGCACCACGTCTCCGTCATCGAAGCAGCGCACCACGTGCAGCACCGCATCGACGGTCTTGATCGCGGAGAGGAAGGCGTTGCCCTTGCCCTCTCCCTTGTGCGCGCCCTTGACCAGGCCGGCGATGTCGACGATCTCGATCTGGGTGGGGATCACGCGCTGGGTCTTGGCAATGTCCTTGAGCACCGCCAGGCGGTGGTCGGGAACATTGACCATCCCGGTGTTGGGCTCGATGGTGCAGAACGGGTAGTTGGCCGCCTGGGCCGCCTGGGTCTGGGTCAGGGCGTTGAAAATGGTGCTCTTGCCGACGTTGGGCAGGCCGACGATGCCGCAGTTGAAGGGCATGGGATCTCCGGGAGGGCGCGGATGCTAGGCCCCCTGCCGCGGAACCAAGGGAGCGCCGCCTCTAGACCCGCCCTGTCGCCAGGCGCCAGATCCACCACAGCACGGTCGCCATCCCCCACCAGGCCCATGGGCGGCTCCAGCCCCAGGCTGGCACCAGGATCCGGCGGGTGGCCATTTCGGCCACCACGAGCAGGGAATGGACCGCCGCCAAACCCAGCCCGATCACCACCAGCGGATGCACCGACCAGGCTGCACCAAGGCCACCATGAAGGAGGTGCCCGCAGACGGTGGTACCGCCGCACAAGGGGCACAACCATCCGCTGAGGATGCGGAACAGGCAGATCCCGTGCGGCGCCAAAGCAGAACCCCACGCCACCCAGAGGATGGCGAGGGGCCAGCAGAGCAGCAGCACGGCGCGGGTGACCAGCGCGGCGCGGGACAGACGCTCAGGTGGTGGCGGGGGCACCGGCAGCGGGGGCTTCCTCGGCTAACTGCTTGGCGATCAGATAGAAGCCGATCATGGCGATGGGCATGGTCAGGATCACGCCGACGAAGCACAGGATGATGCCGACATAGCCGACCAGACCGACCACCAGGGCGGCGAGCGCAGCCGGCACCAGGCTGGCCTTGACCAGCGGCCAAGCGCGCTTGAGCGCGTTGATGCCGTCCTTCTCGCCTTTGGCGACGAAATACAGCGCAAGAGGGAACAGCGGCAGGATGAGAATGCCGGGGATGAGGCAGAGCATGAAGCCGATGCCCACCACCAGCCCGCCCACCACCCCGGCGATCAGGGCCGGGACGAAGTCGTCAAACCCCTTGAACACATCGCCGATCTCCGGCATTTCACCACGATCCTCCTTTTCCAGGGCCTTGAAGTAGCCGACCATCATCGGGCCCTGGAGCAGGCCGAACACCGCGCTACCGATGATCCCCACCAGCAGGCAGGAAATGATGTGGAAGCCGGGGTTCGCCTTGAGCCGGGCGATCGACTTGGACAGGGTGGAACCGATGTCGATGGAAGCCATGGGGGGAATCTCCGCCTATTGCTTACGTCCTAACTCCATCCGTCAACTGCCATGCAACTGTAGCGGACCGACACACGTTCCCCCGCACGCATGGGTCCGTTCGGGTTCGGCGACCCCTCGGGTTGACAGCCCCCGCCCCCGGGCACAACCGCCCGCCCCATGGATCACCCCCCTGCCGCCTCCGAGGCACCCGAATTCGACGCTTTGGTGGCCGAGGCCGCCGCCACCCTGCGCCGGGGCCAGATCGACCTGCTGAGCCATTTCTGGCGGCTGGGCGAACTGTTCGCACGCTTCCAGATCGCCGCCGCCGAAGGTCGCTGCCCTGGCCGCACCGCGCGCTCCTTCGCCGAGGCCCTGCGCAACCATGGCCAGGAAGCCACCGTCGCCCAGCTCCAGCTCGCCCAGCGCATCTACGACCGCTACAAGGCCGACGAACTGACCACCCTGATTGAACGCGGCTTCACCGTCAGCCACCTCAAGACCCTGATGCCGCTCGACGAGGCCCTGCGCGAGAAGCTGGAGCAGGAGGCGGTGGGCGAGGACGGACGGGTGGTGCCGACCCGCGAACTGCGCCAGGCGGTGCGCGCCGCGCGCATCGCCTCGCTCGCCGAGGCGCCCGAGGCCGACCCCCTGCCCGAACCGGTCGCCGCCCGCACCGCCCGCCTGGAGGGCGCCCGCGCCGCCGCCCTCACCGACGATGACGGCGGCCCGCTGATCACCGGTGCCGATGAGGGCGGCGACGAGGCCCCCCCGCTCGCCGACAGCACCCCGGCCAACAGCCCGCACATCCGCGTCGGGGCGGTGGCCAGCCGCGAGTACTCCAAGCCGCCGCTGGCGGTGATCAAACGCGCTACCGGCGCCGCCGAGGCCCTGGCCGACGTGCTGCCGGCGCTGTGGACCGCCCTCGCCGAGGTCGAGCGCATCGGCTTCGACAGCGACCGCGCACAGCAGAACTTCCGCCAGCAGGCCGAACTGCTGACCACCGCCTTCGCCGGCCTGCAGCGCATCGCCCCCGCCGCCCTCGACCGCCTGGGCGCGGTGACCCGCAGCTGATCCCTGCGCCATGCGCGCACGGGGCTTGCCTGCCTCGGCGGGGGGCGCGACAAGGAAGCCATGCCCATCGACGCCCTCGCCACCGACCTCGCCACCGCCGATCCCGCCACGGTGATCGCCCGCGCCCTGCGCGAGTTCGGCCAGGATGCCGCCATCGCCTTCAGCGGGGCCGAGGACGTGCTGCTGATCGAATACGCCGCCCAGAGCGGGTTGCCCTTCCGGGTGTTCTGCCTCGACACCGGCCGCCTGCACCCGGAGACCTACCGCTTCATCGCCCAGGTCGAGGAGCGCTACCGCCTGCGCATCGAGGTGCTGTTCCCCGACGGGGCGGCGGTGGAACGTCTGGTGCGCGCCAAGGGCCTGTTCAGCTTCTACCAGGATGGCCACGGCGAATGCTGCGGGGTGCGCAAGGTCGAGCCGCTGCGCCGCCATCTCGGCACCCTGCGCGCCTGGATCACCGGCCAGCGCCGCGACCAGGGCGCCACCCGCACCCAGGTGCCGCGGGTGCAGGTCGACAGCGCCTTCCGCGGCCAGGACGGTGGCGAACTGGTGAAGTTCAATCCCCTGGCCGAGACCAGCCGCGAGGACGTCTGGCTGGCGATCCGCGCCCTCGAGGTGCCGTTCAACGAGCTGCACCGGCGCGGCTACGTCTCGATCGGCTGCGAACCCTGCACCCGGCCGATCCTGCCCAGCCAGCACGAGCGCGAAGGACGCTGGTGGTGGGAGGACGCCGCGCACAAGGAGTGCGGGCTGCACCAGGGAAATCTCAAAAAGACCTGAACCCGGCGCCCGCCGGCCTGCCAGCGGGCGCCTTCCCGCCTACTTGGGGCGCTTGTCCATCGGCACGAAGTCGGTCAGCGCGGTGCCGGCGTAGACCTGGCGCGGACGCGCGATGCGGCCGCCGACCAGGTCGTGCTGCTCCTTCCACTGCGCGATCCAGCCCGGCAGGCGGCCGATGGCGAACATCACCGTGAACATGTCGGTGGGGATGCCGATGGCGCGGAAGATGATGCCGGAATAGAAGTCGACGTTGGGGTAGAGCTTGCGCTCGACGAAGTAGGGGTCCTTGAGCGCCAGCTCCTCGAGCTTGCGCGCGATGTCGAGCAGCGGGTCCTGGCGGTTCATGTGCGCGAACACCCGCTCGCAGACCTTCTGCAGCATCTTTGCGCGCGGATCGTAGTTCTTGTACACCCGGTGGCCGAAGCCGAACAGCTTGAAGGGGTCGCTCTTGTCCTTGGCCTTGGCCAGCACCTGTTCGGGGCTGAGACCGCCCTTGTGGATGGCGTCGAGCATCTCGAGCACCTCGACGTTGGCGCCACCGTGCAGCGGACCCCACAGCGCGCTCACCCCGGCAGCGCAGCTGGCGAAGAGGTTGGCCTTGGCGCTGCCCACCATGCGCACGGTCGAGGTCGAGCAGTTCTGCTCGTGGTCGGCGTGCAGGATGAAGATCAGGTTGAGCGCGTCCTCGATGTCCGGGTCGATGATGTACTGGTCGTACGGCATCGAGAAAATCATGTGCAGCAGGTTGGCGCAGTAGCGCAGGCGCGGGTCGGGATAGACGAAGGGCATGCCGCGGGCGCGCCGATACGAGTAGGCGGCGATGGTGCGCACCTTGCTGATCAGGCGCGCGGCGGCCTCGGTGAACTTCTCGTCGTCATCGCCCAGATGCAGGAATTCGGGGTCGAAGCACGACTGGGCGTTGATCATCGCCGACATGATCGCCATCGGCGGGGCATTGACCGGGAAGCCCTCGAAGTGGTGCTTCATGCCCTCGTGCAGGGGTGCGTTGGCGGTCAGGCGGGCGCTGAAGCGCGCCAGTTCATCGACCGAGGGCAGACGGCCGAAGATGAGCAGGTAGGCCACCTCGACGAAGTTGGGATGGCTCTCGAACTGCTCGATGGGGATGCCGCGGTAGCGCAGGATGCCCTTGTCGCCGTCGATGTAGGTGATGCGCGAGGTGCACGAGGCGGTGTTGCCGAAGGCCGGATCATAGGCCAGATAGCCGGTCTGGTCGCGCAACTTGGTGATGTCCAGGCCGGCCTCGCCGGCGGTGCCGCGGACGATCGGCAGCTGGATGGTCTTGCCGTCCACGGTCAGGGTGGCGAACTCGGGCATGGGAACCTCGGGGGTCGTCAGGGGTAGAGGATAGTGGCCGGTGACAGGTTCATGGGCAACGGTGCGCCGTGCAGCACCGGGGCGGACGGATTCCGCCCCGATGCTGCAGGGTCACGGGTTGGCGTTGGGCGCGAGCTTGCCCAGCAGGGCCACCTCGGCGCACTGCACCGCGTTGAGCGCGGCGCCCTTGAGCAGCTGGTCGCCCACCACCCACAGGTCGAGGGTGTTGGGGTTGCTGTGGTCGGCGCGGATGCGGCCGACATAGACGTTGTCCTTGCCCGACACGTCCATCGGCATCGGCCAGCGGTTCTTGCTGCGATCCTCGAGCACGGTCACGCCCGGGGCCTGGCGCAGGATCTCGTAGGCGCGCGCCACGCTCAACGGCTTGACGAACTCGACGTTGAGCGCCTCGGAGTGCGAGCGCAGGATCGGCACCCGCACGCAGGTGGCGGTGATGCGCGGGCTGGTGTCGCCCAGGATCTTGTGCGATTCCTTGAGCAGCTTCATCTCCTCCTCGCAGTAGCCCTTGTCCTCCATCCACGGCGAATTGTGCGGGAAGAGGTTGAAGGCGTACGGCCAGGGCAGGACCTTGGGGGTGAAGGGCTTGTTGTCGAGGAAGGCGCGGGTGCCCTCCTGCAGTTCGACCATGGCGGCATGGCCGGCGCCCGACGAGGCCTGGTAGGTGGCGGCGACCAGGCGGCGGATGCCCGCCTCCTTGTGCAGCGGCGCCAGCGCCACCAGGGCGATGATGGTGACGCAGTTGGGGTTGGCGATGACGCCCTTGCCGCCGTTCTTCTGCAGCGCCTTGACCGCCTCGCCGGGATTGATCTCGGGCACCACCAGCGGCACCCCGTCCTCCATGCGGAAGGCCGAGGAGTTGTCGACCATCAGGCAGCCGGCCTTGACGCAGGCTTCACGGTACTGCTTGGACACCGAACTGCCGGCGCTGAACAGCGCCAGGTCGCAGCCCTTGAACGACTCGGCGGTGAGCTCCTGCACGGTGTGCTGCTGGCCGTTGAAGGCGAGCTTCGAGCCGGCGCTGCGCTTGGAGGCGAGCAGCCGCAGCTCCTTGATCGGGAAGCGGCGCCGCTCAAGCACCTGCATGAATTCGACACCCACCGCACCGGTGGCGCCGACAATGGCGACGTTGAGGCCCATGCGTGATTTGCTCCTTGCCGTTGGGGCGGCGCCAATGTGTCGCGAGCCGTCCATGGGCAAGATGGAACCGCCCTTGCGCGCCCACCGTGGCGGAGCTATCACCCACGCATGCGGTTCGTGGATCCATCCACCCCGCCACCAATACCCAAATGGCTGATGCCGGCACCGACATCCCTGCGCTGATCAAGAGCGCCTCGTTCACCTCCTCAGCGATGAGCGGTGCATGCTCCCTCCACCATGAATGGCTGGAT
>JAKLKR010000238.1 GCA_023150565.1 Planctomycetota bacterium | reverse complement strand
GTCGACCCGCTCAAGGAGGCCAACGCCCAGGCCAAGCGGTTGGAGAACCACACCACCACCCTGGCCGATGAGTACGCCCGCAAAGGCCAGGACTGGGAGGCCCAGCTACGCCAGCGCGCCCGCGAGCAGCAGCTGATGCGCGACCTCGGGCTGGAGCTCAAGCCCGCCGATGGGCCGGCGATATCCCCCGTCGATCCCGCCAGCCCCGACTCGCCCGACACCCCCAATTCCGATGCAGGAGACGACCTTGATGCCCGCGCCGCGTAAGATCCTCGCCGCCGCCCCGACCCTGGCTCCTGCCGACCCGGCGCAGGTGGTCGCCTTCGCCTGCGCCCCGGAATGGCTGGCGGCCGAGGCCGGCGCCCCCGGTGCTGATGGCCAGCCAGCCAAGGCCGTTCTGCCCCGCTTCAGCATGGTGGCCTACACCGGCGGGCCGATGCGGCTCCAGGGCTGGCGGCACCCGGTGATCGTGGATCTGGCCGGCCTCGTCATCCCCACCCAGCACCGGCCCATCCGCCTCGGCCATGATGCCGCCCATGGGGTTGGCCATACCGACAGCCTGCGCGTCGAGGGTGGCAAGCTCATCGCCGCCGGGGTGGTGTCCCGCGACACCAGTGCCGCCCGCGAGGTGGTCATCTCGTCCAAGAACGGCTTCCCCTGGCAGGCGTCGATCGGCGCCGCGGTCGAGGAGCACGAGTTCGTGCGCGAGGGTGGCACCGTGCACGTGAACGGCCGCGCTTGGCCGGGACCGGTCAACGTCGTCCGTCGTTCCAGCCTGGGCGAGATCAGCTTCGTGGATCTGGGCGCCGACGGGAACACCAGCGCCCTGGTCACCGCCCACACCCCCGCCGCCACCCCGTCCCCCATCGATTCCGGAGAATCCCTCGTGAAGAACGCCTCTGCCGCCGCTCCTTCCACCTCGGCGGCAGCTGCCGCGGCTCCGGCCGATACCGCGACTCCGACCGCTCCTGCGGCTCCGGCTGCGGCAGCTGCGGCCTCGGCCGCCCCCGCGGTGCAGGCCGCCGCCACCCCGGCTGCGCCGGCCGCCCAGGCTGGGGCCCCCGCCGTTCAGCCCGTCCCCGTCGTCCAGGCCACCGCATCGGCCCCGACGGCTGCTGCCGGCGCGAGCGTCGCCGACCTGCGTGCTGCCGCCGTCCAGGAAACCGAGCGCATCGCCGCCGTGAGGAAGCTCTGCCACGGCGAGCATTCCGCCATCGAGGCCCAGGCCATCCGCGAGGGCTGGGATGCCACCCGTACCGAGTTGGAGGTGCTGCGCGCCGCCCGTCCCACCGCCCCGGCGGCCCACATCCGCTCCCCGGAGCTCACCCAGGAGGTGCTGGAGGCGGCCTGCCTGCTCTCGGCCCAGCACGCTCAGGTCGAGGAGGCGTGCAGCGAGCAGGCGCTCACCTCCGCCCAGCGGCGCTTCCGGGGCGGCATCGGCCTGCAGGAGCTGCTCTTGGAGGCGGCCTGGGCCAACGGCTACACCGGCCGGAGCTTCCGCGACACCCGCGAGATCCTGCGCGCCGCCTTCCCCGGCGGCATCCAGGCCGGTGGCCTCAGCACCATCGACATCGGCGGTATCCTCTCGAACGTCGCCAACCGCTTCCTCCTGGATGGCTTCGGCTCGGTCGAGAGCACCTGGCGGAACATCGCGGTGGTCGGCCCGGTCACCGACTTCAAGGCCATCACCCGCTACCGCCTGATCGGCAAGGACCAGTACGACCAGGTCGCCCCCGGCGGCCAGCTCAAGCACGGCACCCTGGGCGAGACCAAGTACCAGAACCAGGCCGATACCTACGGCTTGATGCTGGCGATCGATCGCCGCGATCTGATCAACGACGACCTGGGGGCCATCACCACCGTGCCGCGCAAGCTCGGGCGCGGGGCTGGGCTCAAGATCAACGACGTGTTCTGGACCACCTTCCTGAACCACGGCGCCTTCTTCTCTGCGGCCAACAAGAACCTGCTCGCGGGTGCCGACACCGCCCTGACCATCGACGGGCTGACCAAGGCCGAGACCGCCTTCCTCGAGCAGGTGGACCCGGACGGCAAGCCCCTGGGCACCATGCCGTCGATCATCCTGGTGCCGCCCGCCCTGTCGGCCTACGGCACCCAGCTGTTCAAGTCGCTGGAGCTGCGTGACGCCTCGCCGGGCGGCAAGTACCCGGTGTCCAACCCCCACCAGGGCAAGTTCCGGGTCGAGGTCAGCCGCTACCTGTCCAACCCGCAGTACGCCGGCAACTCGGCCAAGGCCTGGTACCTGCTGGCCGACCCCGCCGACCTGCCGGTGATCGAGGTGGTGTTCCTCAACGGCCAGGAGGCTCCGGTGATCGAGACGGCCACCGCCGATTTCAACGTGCTGGGCGTGCAGATGCGCGGCTACCACGATTTCGGTGTCGCCCTGCAGGAGCCGCGCGCCGGCATGAAGTCCAAGGGCGAAGCGTAAGTCCCCCCCCGCTTCATCTCCCACCACCCTACCCGAGATGCCCATGCCTGCGACCTTCATCCACGACGACGACTGCATCGACCACATCCCGTCCACCGACCTCCCCGCCGGGGCGGTGGTGGTGCTGGGTGCCCTGATCGGCATCACCGCCCGGCCGATTCCCGCCCTCAGCCTGGGCAGCTTGGCAGTCGAAGGGGTGTTCGACCTGCCGGTCATCCCCGGGGGGACGGCGGTGCCGGGCACCACCGTCTTCTGGGAACCGGGATCTGCCCAGGCCACCACCAACCCGGTGCTGGCGCCTACCGGCCTGCGCGCGGGCACCCTGGTGCGGCCGCTGGCTGCTGCCGACGCCGCGGCCCGCGTGCTGATCAACCGCTGATTGGGGGCAGAGCACCCCATGACCGACCTCCTGGGCGCCGGCCTCGCCTGGCTCGACCAACAGCGCGAGCGCTTCCTCGCCCGGCCGGTGATCTACCGGCGCCCCGCCGTAGGCGGCTTGCCAGCCCAGGAGGTGACGGTCCCGGCCACCGTCGGCCGCACCGTCTTCCGCCTGGAGATGGGCATGGGGGCGGTCGAACGGGTTGAGGCCCGGGACTACCTGATCACCGCGGCGCACCTGGTGGCCCTCGGCCTCCCCCAGCGTGGGGACCGGGTGGTCGAGGAGGCCGGTGGCCAGCGCCACACCTACGAGGTGCTCGCCCCCGGCCGCGAGCCGCCCTGGCGCTGGTCTGATCCTGACCGCCGCACCTACCGCATCCACACCAAGCTCCTGACCACGGAGACCATCCCGTGATTGAGAACGTCGCCAAGATGAGCATGGTCGCCCTTTTCGCGGCCGCGACCCCGATCGATGCAGCGGAGCCGTCGCTCTGGGCGCAATGGGGGTTGGCGGGGGTGGTGATCGCCTACGTCCTGTGGCGGGACTGGCAGCGCGAGAAGCGCCTGGGTGCCGCCATCGACAGCCAGCAAAAGTGGATCCGCGAGACCCTGGTGCAGGCGCTGGAGCGCAATGCCGCCGCCATGGAGCGCATGGCCGGCTGGATGGAGACGGGGATGGACCCGCGCCAAGCGCCCACCCGCCGGCTGCGCGCCGTGGAGGAGGCCCATGGCCACCGCGGCTGACCTGGCAGAAGCGGTGGTGGCCAGCCTGAACACCGGGGTTTTCTCCCGTCCGTTCACCGCGGCACGCGCCTACCTGCCGCTGTTCGACCTCGGGCAGATGGCCGATCTGCACGTCACCGTGGTGGCCGCCGGGCGCACCGTCCAGCCTGCCAGCCGGGACCTGCTCCAGGTCGACCACCGCATCGAGATCGCGGTGCAGCAGAAACTGACCGGCGAAGGGACCACCCAGTGCGACCCGCTCCTGGCCCTGGTCGAGGAGATCGCCGACCACCTGCGGGGAGGGCATCTCCCCGGGCTGCCGGAGGCTGCCTGGGTGGGCACCGAGCACGCGCCGCTGGTCGCCCCTGAGCACCTGAACGAACTGCGCCAGTTCACCTCGGTGCTGGCGGTCACCTACCGCACCTGGGAGGCGTGATGCGGCCCGGACCCGATTCAGGCGATACCGGGTTTCCCGGCCAGGCGGCGCAGCAGGCCCAACTGCCCGAGGTGGTAGGTCTCATGCCAGAGCAGGAAGCGCAGGCCGGCGCCGATGGTGTTCCCGCCATCGGGCAGGGTCCGCCCCAGCGGTTTGGCCAGATCCGCCTCCGTCAGCGCCTCCCAGCGGGGAGCCATCACCCCATGGGCATCGTGGAAGGCGCGCACGATCTGGGCGCCATCCAACTCGGTGGGCACAGCATCCGGCGTGGTGCCTTTCTGGAACGCGGTGTCCCAGGCATCGCTCAAGGGCGGCAGCCCCATCATCGCCACCAGACGCCGGCGGTAGACCGTGAGATGACCGGCAATCCAACGGGCATCGTGGCCAGCCGGGTCGCGCACCAGCCCATCACTCGGCTGGAAATCACCCACGCATCGATCCAGGGCCCACAGGTTGAGGCCAAACAGGTGCGCGATGGGGGCCAGGGTGGGCAGCATAGCAAGCTCCTGGGCGCAGGATGATCGACCTGGTCTGTCGGCAATCACCACCTCAGGAATGCCCCATGCCTTGCCGCCTCCAACGCACCTTCAACCAGCCTCAGCCGGCGGGCAGCGTGGCGCCGTGAACAATGCAATCCTGCGCACCCTCGCGATGACGGCTGAGTTCCGCCCCCTATCACCCCGCGATGTCGAGGTCGCCACCGTCGATATCACCGCTCCCCCGTCCAACCAGGGACCGGTGATCTTCACCGGTGATGATGGCAGCACGGTGGCCTGGATCCCGGGCGAATACCACACCCTGGTGCGGGTAAATCTGGGCGCGATCCGCGTCCGCGGTACCCCCGGCGACGTGCTGACCCTGGTCGGCGGGACCTGGTGATGGCGCCGCCCTTCTTCGGAGGAGGCAGCTCCGGCGGCGGTGGCGGCACGCCGCCGCGCCTCGGCTACCAGCACCACCAGGACACCCCTGCTCAGCTCTGGGTCATCGCCCACGGCCTGGGCTTCCGCCCGGCCGGGGTGCAGGTGACCGACGACGCCGGTGCGCCCGTCGAAGGCGTGGTCACCCACCCGGACGCGCTCACCACCCACATCCACTTCGACCTGCCGCTCAGCGGCACAGCCGACCTCTCATAACCCCCGAAAGGACCCACCCCATGGCCGATCCCATCAAGAAGTTCGCCGTCCCCATCGATATGATGGGGCTCGCCATCCGCCACCTGGCCACCCCGACCGCTGGGGACGATGCCGCCAACAAGGATTTCGTCGAAACCCTGGCCATGCAGGCGCGCACCGGGGCGGTGGCCGATGTGGCGGCCCAGCGCGGCCTGCCCGGGGGCTACGCCACCCTCGACATCGACGGCAAGCTGGACGTCGGCCAGATTCCCGCCCTGGCGATCACCGACACCCAGGTGGTGGGCAGCGAGGCGGCCATGCTGGGGCTCATCGCCCAGCGTGGCGACGTGGCGGTGCGCACCGACCTCAACAAGTCCTTCATCCTGGCCACCGACGACCCCTCTCAGGTCGGGAACTGGATCGAACTGCGGGCCTCGGGGTACGTCATCTCGGTCGACGGGATGACCGGCAACGTCGTCCTGTCATGGCAGTCCGACATCGGCAACGGGGTAGCCTCCAACTTCCTGCTCGAACACGGCATGGACACCCGCGATGTCCAGGTGGCGGTGCTGGATGCCGCCGATGACTTCGCCGACGTGGAGTGCCGCGTCACCCGCCCCTCGGGCGACGCGGTGCTCATCGACTTCGGCATCCTGGTGCCGGGGGTGAACGCCTTCCGCGTGGTCATCCAGCGCTGACCGGCACCTACCCCCGCCATGGCGATCCGCCGCATCCTCGCCGACCTGGTCTTGGCCAGTCTCGCCAATCCCCAGGCGACCGCCAACGTGCCGCTGGTCGTCACCCCGACAGGCGCCCTCAAGCGCCAGGAGATCGCCCCTGCCATGACGACCCTCATCTTCGGTCCCGGGCCCACCACCTGGGTGGTGCCCGCGGGCGTGACCAGCATCCAGATCGAGGCCCAGGCCGGCGGCGGGGGATCCTCGGGCGGTGGGGAATCCGGTGCGACCGGATCGCCCGGCGGGGATGGCGCGAATACGGAGATCTATCGCAACTTCGTTCCCGTGGTGTCGGCCCAAGGGGGCAAGGGCGGAGCGTATGGGGCGATTCTCTCCTCCCGTGCTGGCCAGGGCGGGTTCGGCGGTGTGGGCGGAGTGAGCTACCGCGGTGCTGATGGGTGGACAACCTCGCCCTTCGCCGGCGGCAATGCCGGGGTGTCCCTCGTGGATGCCCAGAAGGGAGCGGGGGGATCGGCCACCAGCGAAGCGTCATCCGGGGGCGGCGGTGGCGGTGGACGCGGCTCGAACGCCTTTGTCGGCTTCGGTGGCGGTGGGGGTGAATACATCGTGGGATCTCTCACTGTCACGCCGGGCGAGAGTCTCCTGCTCCGGGTCGGGGCTGGGGGAGCGGCAGGCATGCCGTCCAGCACCGCTTACTACCCTGGCCGCGCCGGCGGCCCCGGCTTTCTGATCCTGCGGTGGTGACCGGTGTTCGGCATGTGTTCGGCATGCGCCTGGCACAGGCCAAGGCCGGCTTCTTCGACCGCGCCGCGGTGATGAACGCCACCTCGCGTGCCGAGCGGAAGGTCCTCTCCCGTTTCGGCGCCTTCGTCCGGCAGCGGGCGCGGACGTCGATGAAGCGGCGGAAGGATCCGGCTCCGCCCGGCCAGCCGCCCTCGGCGCATGTCGGTCTCCTGCGGCAGCACCTCTACATCGCCTGGGACGGCCAGCGCCGCTCGGTGGTGATCGGCCCTGTGCTGCTGAACCAGAAGCGGGGGAACGTGCCACCGCTCCTCGAGTACGGCGGACCGACCGTGCTGGTGCGCTGGAGGCAGGCCCGCCGCATCACGATCGCACCCCGCCCCTACATGGCGCCGGCCTTTGCTGCTGAACAGAAATCCCTCCCGCCTCTGTGGCGCAACTCCATCCGCTGAAGGAACGTTCCCATGGCCATCCGGCTCGGTCTCCAGTGCAAGGCCTACATCAAGCGCGGCGCACCCGCCACGTGGCACGAGGTCGGCAACCTCCGCAACGTCACCCTCAGCCTGGAGAAGGGCGAGGCGGACATCACCACCCGCGCCGCCAACGGCTGGAAGCTGACGGTTGGCACCCTCAAGGAGGGCTCGGTCGAGACCGAGATGGTCTGGGACGGTGACGACCTGAACTTCGTCGCCATCAAGGACTCCTACTTCAACGACACCTCGGTGGAGATGGCCTTCCTCGATGGACCGAACGCGGCTCCGTCGCAGGGCCTCTACGCCCGGTTCTCGGTGACGAACTTGTCGCGCGACGAAAACTTGGAGGAGGCCGTTCTCGGCAAGGTGACCCTCAAGCCGACCTACGATGCCGCCCTCGCGCCCACCTGGGCCACCGCGCCGCTGCCCTGAGGAGCCCACCATGCACACCTTCACCGATGCCCTGGGCCGCTCCTGGTCGCTGGAGATCACCGTCGCCACCCTGAAGCGCGTGCGTGCGGTGGCCGGGGTCGATCTCATCGAGGCGGCCGGCGGCACGCTGCTCGACCGCCTGGTCGCCGACCCCGTGCTGCTGGGCGATGTGCTCTACGCCTGCGTGAAACCGCAAGCCGACGAGCGCAAGATCACCGACGAGGACTTCGGCCGCAGCCTCGCCGGCGACGCCATCGACCTCGCGACGACCGCGCTCTTGGAGGAGTTCGTCGCTTTTTTCCCCAAGCCCCGCCGCCGCGTGCTGGAACAGGCGCTGGCCAAGCTGGCGGGGTGGCGAGCGGCGGCGCTGTCAGCGGCGGAGGAGCGGCTCAACGATCCGGCCCTCGACGCGGCGGTGCTCGCCGCCCTGCGGCAGCCTGGTCGCTCATCTGGCAGTGCGCCGGGCTCTGCGGGATCGACCCCGCCGGGTTGACCCTGCGGGAACTGGTGGCGATGGCCGAGGCGCGCAGCCAGGAGCGGTGGAACCACACCTCCGCCCTGCTCGCGCTCATCGCCAACTGCCACCGCGATCCGCACCGGCGGAAGGCCTACGAGCCCGCCGACTTCCTGCCCGGCCGCGCCGGTCGGGACGAGGTGCCGCCGACTGCCGATCTATCGGTGCTCCGCTCCGTCTTCGTGGATCGCCAACCCCTGGACCAACCCCGGAAAGAGCCGCGATGAAACGCCTCGTCCTCATACCGATCGCGCTCCTGCTCTCGGGCTGTTTCAGCCAGACGCGATCGGAGACCCAGAAGAACGACCG
>JAKLKR010000237.1 GCA_023150565.1 Planctomycetota bacterium | reverse complement strand
CGGGGTGCGCCTGGAGCTGGCGGCGGGCCGGCTGCGGGTCTCGGCGGCGCCGCGACCGCCCGGGTCGCCGCTGCTGGTGGCCACCCCGGCCGCCACCGCCGCGGTGGTGGGCACGCGCTTCCGGCTCGACGCCGACGGCGCCAGCACCCGCCTGGCGGTGGAGGAGGGCAGCGTGCGCCTGGCAGCGGCGCAGGAGGTGCTGGTGCCGGCGGGAGCCGCCGCGCTCGCCGCCGACGGCCTGGTCGGCCTGGCCCCGTCCGCCCCGCCGCCCCTGCCGCCGGCCGCCGGCCGGGTGCTGTGGCAGGCGGAAGCGGGCGCCGCCGGCTGGGGCGCGCCGGTCGATCCCGGCCCGGCCTGGCGTTGCCATCCACCGCGCGCCGGCGACCCCTGGTCGCGCTGCGAGCTGCGCGGCCCGGTCGTCGCCACCGGCTGGCGGGTCGAGCCGGGCGCACGCCTGCGCTTCACCTACTGGCACGCCGGCTTCCCGCCCGGCCAGGCCCTGACTGTGCACCTCAAGCCGGCCGACGAGAGCAACTACGCCGCCATGGTGGTCCTCGACCCCGCGCCCGGCTGGCATCTCGCCGAACTGCCGGTGGACGGGCGCTTCCGCCATCGCGGCGGCCGCGGGCCGCTG
This sequence comes from Planctomycetota bacterium, assembly GCA_023150565.1. Classification (GTDB taxonomy): domain Bacteria; phylum Planctomycetota; class UBA11346; order UBA11346; family UBA11346; genus JAKLKR01. The sequence continues at coordinate 7,703 of JAKLKR010000237.1, read as the reverse complement.
CGCGCCGGCGAGTCCATCCACGGCCTGGTGTGGCTGATCGCCGGCGAGGCGGCGGGCGCTCCTGCCGCCGGCCGCTTCTGGATCGGCGCGGTGGCGGTAAACGGCGGATAGAATGCCAAATGCAGGAATGTTGGAATGTCGCAGGAAGTCGGTCTTTGTCATTATTCCAGCATTCTAGCATTTGGCATTCGCGCAGCCTCTGAGCATCGAGCGGTGCGCGGTAGGACGTGCCAGGCCGCAGCTCCGCTCATCCTCCCCCGGCGGGCAGCTCGCGCTGCTGGCGCCAGCGCCCCGGGCTGGTGCCGGTGAGGCGGCGGAACACGCTGCACAGGTAGCGCTCGTTGCCCCAGCCGACCTCGCGCGCGATCGCCGCCAGCGACAGCGGCGAGCGCTCGAGCAGCTCCTTGGCGCGCGCCAGGCGCACCTCGGTCAGCCAGCCCACCAGGCTGGTGCCGAAGGCCTTGCGGAACAGGTGGCGGAGGTGGTCGTGGCCGATGCCCAGCTCGGCAGCGACCTCCTCGAGCCGGCCGAGGTCGCGGTGGCGCTCGGCGATGATGCGGCGGGCGCGGGTGGCGTGGTCCTCGGGCGCGGCGGCCGGGCCGGCGCCGTCGCCGCAGCGCGCCGCCAGGCGCAGCAGCAGCGCCGACAGGCGGTGGCCCCAGGCCAGGCGCTCGGCCGGCGACCCCGGCCGCTGGCGGCAGAGCAGGCGCGCCTCGAGCGCCAGTTCGCCGTCCAGCACCCCGGCGAGCAGGGCGCCGCCGTCGAGCGCGGGGGTCGCCGCCGGCAGCTCGAACTGGAGGCAGAGGTCCTCGCCGGCCTCGCTGAGCTGCTGGTCGTGGCGCTGGTGGGGGGCGTAGAGCACCGCGTCGCCGGGGGCGAAGTCCCAGCTGCGGCCGTCGCCCAGGCGGGTGGTGCCGCGCCCGCTGGGGTGCGCCACCAGCTCCCACGAGCGGTGGCCGTGCAGCGGGCAGTAGGTCACGTCGACCGCCACCGCCAGGCCCAGCACCGGCACCACCGGCGCGCCGGCGAGCGCGCGGCACAGTTCGTCAGCCAGGGTCGCCATGGAGCCTCCGCCGGAAAACGGAAGCTAGCTCCGGAACCCGGCACTGACAAGCCCGCTCGCCCAGGCATATATTCGAGCCCAGGAGCACAGCCATGGTCGCAGCCCGTCGTCTGGTCTTCACCGGCAAGCAGGAAGTCGCCCTCGAGGAGTTCGCGGTCGCCGAGCCGGGCCCGGGCCAGCTCCTGGTGCGCTCGGTGCGCACGCTGATGAGCACCGGAACCGAGAACATCGTCTTCAACCGCGCCTTCGCCCCCGGCACCCACTGGGACAACTGGGTCAAGTACCCCTTCTTCCCCGGCTATTGCGCGGTGGGCGAGGTCGCCGCCTGCGGCGCCGGGGTCGCTGACCGCACCGGCCAGCTGGTGGCGCTGCGCTCGGGCCACGCCTCGCACCACATCATCGAGGCCGAGAAGGCCCTGCCGGTGGACGGCATCGATCCCGCCCAGGCGGCCTGGTTCGCCCTCGCCAAGATCGCCTTCATGGGCGCGCGCCAGGCCGAGTACCGCCTGGGCGACGACGTGCTGGTGATCGGCGCCGGCCCGATCGGGCAGATGAGCGTGCGCTGGGCGGCGGCCGCCGGCGCCGGGCGGGTGTCGGTGATCGACCTCGAGACCAAGCGCCTGGAGCTGGCCCGGCGCGGCGGCGCCAGCCTGGTGCTGTCCAAGCCGGTGGGCGAGGCGCTCGACGAGCTGCGCGCCCACCACGACGGCGAGCTGCCGCGCCTGGTGATCGACACCACCGGCAACGCCGCGGTGTTCTCCGCCGCCCTGTCGGCGGTGCGCACGCACGGCAAGCTGGTGCTGGTGGGGGACACCGGCCGCCCCGGCGAGCAGCACCTCACCCCCGACCTCATCACCCGCGGCCTGACCATCGTCGGCGCCCACGACTGCCACAACGATGCCACCTGGAACGATGCCAGCATCACCCGCCTGTTCCGCCGCCTGGTGCTGGACGGGCGCTTCGACCTCGGCGGCCTCAACACCGACGAGTTCGCCCCCGAGCAGTGCGTCGAGGCCTACGCCGCCGCCAACACCCGCCGCGGCAGCACCATGGGGCTGGTGTTCAACTGGGGCTGAGCGAGGCCCGCTGCCGGCTCATTCGGAGCGTCGACGCCCACGTCGACGCCGCGGTGACGCGGCCCTGGTCCCGGGTCGGTGGACAAGAGTCTCCGTCGATGTGGGCATCGACGGTCCAACAACGGCTGTCCGCTTCTTCCGGTCGCCGATTGGACCATAGGGTGGTGCAATGCCCCACCTCCTGCCCACCAGCCTCGCCCTCGGCGCCATCCTGCTGATGGCGGCCGGTCTCAACGCCGCCGACCAGGCCGCCGCGCCGCGCTACTCCCTCTACCTGCTCATCGGCCAGTCGAACATGGCCGGGCGCGGCACGGTGGACGCCGAGTCGGCCAAGGGCCACCCGCGGGTGTTCGCGCTCGACAAGGCCGGCAGCTGGCAGCCGGGGCGCGATCCCCTGCACTTCGACAAGCCCGAAGCCGGGGTCGGCCCTGGGCTGGCCTTCGGCGCCGCCCTGGCCGAGGCCGATCCCCAGGCGCGCATCGGCCTGATCCCCTGCGCGGTGGGCGGCACCGCCATCACCCTGTGGACCCCCGGCACCCAGGATCCGGTGACCAAGGCCTTCCCCTATGACGACGCCCTGCGCCGCACCCGTCTGGCGCTGCGCGACGGCACCCTCAAGGGCATCATCTGGCACCAGGGCGAGGCCGACCGCGGCGGCGACCGCCGTGGACAGTACGCCGAGCATCTGACCGGGCTGGTGGCGCGCCTGCGCACCGACCTGGAGGCGCCGAAGGTGCCGTTCGTGGCCGGCGAGCTCGCCCAGCTCGACGACCGGCAGCGCGAGCAGACCACCCAGTTCAACCAGGTCCTCGCCGGCCTGGTGGGCAGGATCCCGCATTTCGCGGTGGTCACCGCCGAGGGCCTGAACCACCGCGGCGACAAGCTGCACCTCGACAGCGCCTCGGCGCGCGAGCTCGGCCGGCGCTACGCCGCCGCCATGATCGCCGCCCAGCGTTGAACGGTCAGGGAGCGGTCGGCGCCGTCAGGGTGGCGGTCCAGCAGCCGCCGTCATGGGCGACCGCCACCGTGCCGCCGATCGCGGCGGCGAAGATGCGTGCGTCGGCCACCGCCACCTCGTCGGCCAGCGGCGCCTTCGCGGCCACCGGGCCGGAGCGCAGGCGGAACGCCACCCCGCCCGCCACCGCCTCGGCGGCGATGGTGCAGCCCTCGCGGTTGCGGCGGTAGAGGGCGTACATCAGGGCGTAGAGGCCGTCGTGCAGCAGCCCGCGGTCGCAGCGCAGGCTGAGGGCGGGATCCGCCACCGTCCAGGCGAAGCTGCGCGAGTTGTTGATCTCGAGCGATCGGGCGGCGAGGAAGCGCAGCAGATCGGCGGCGGCCACCGTCTCGACCAGGCGCAGGCCGCGCCCGGGCTCGGCCAGGCTGAAGCGGTCGGGCAGGGGGACGGCGAGCAGTGCGGCGTGCTCCTGGCGGGCGCGGGCTATCCACCCGGGTGCGGCGCCCAGGCGCAGGGCGAGCTGGGCCTCGAACAGCGAGGCCGGCGCCACCGCCGCGCCGTTGGACTCGAGCAGGGCGAGGTGCTCGCCGGCGAAGGTGGCGGGCGCGCCGTGCAGGCCGACGACGTTCGGCAGCACCAGGCGGTCCGGTTTGCCGGGCCGCCAGAAGTCGTAGTGGGGAATGGCGGCGGCGGCGAGGCCGGCGCGGTGCTCCAGGTTCCAGAAGGTCAGGTCGCGCAGGTGCTGGGGGAAGTCGCGCAGGCCGCCGGTCGAGCCGTAGAGCACGCCGCCGCGGCAGGCGTCGACCAGGGTGCACAGGGGCCGCCCGGCGTGGAAGTCGATCGGCTGCTCCGGGGCCTGTTCGCAGCGCCACCACACCGTGCCCACCGCGCCCTGGCTGACGCTCGGACCGTGGGTGCAGGCCGAGCGGTCCACGCACAGGCCGCCGAGCACGCCGTAGTTGAACCACACCGAGCGCAGGCCGTGGTGGCCCTGGTTGCCGTCGATGCGCAGGTTGAGCAGCGAGACGAAGGCGGAGAGGTTGACGCTCACCGCCTGGCTGCTGTCGACGAAGGTGCAGCGCCGCACCCAGCCGTCGACCACCCCCAGCATCTTGATGAAGGACCAGCCGCTGTCGTCGAGGTCGCTGCGGTGGTGGACGTAGCGCTGATGGGCGTTGCCGAGGAAGCAGATGTCCTCGAAGCCGACCTCGGCGATGGGCTGGAAGCGGCGCACCACCCAGCCGTGCCGCGCCTGCACCGGGTGGCGCACCGGCTCGGCGAACTCCAGCACCTCGCCGCGAACCGCCGACACCTGGTGGATCTCGGCGATGCGGGCGGTGTCCTCGCTGATCGAGGTCCATTCCGGCTCGACCGCGAAGGGGGCGATCATGGCGCGCGCCACCTCGTGGTTGCGCACCCACAGCACCACCCAGTCGCCGGGGGCGATGCGCGCCGCGTCGTCCACCGCCAGTTCGCGTCCGCCGCGCCTGGCGTCGCCCGCCACCCGCGCCAGCTGCTCGAAGCGGTCGATGCCCGCCGCCGCCGCCGGCGCCGCCACGCTGAACACCGTGTCGCCCAGGTGCAGGCGGCGGGGGTCGCGCGGGTCGTCGCCGCGGTCGAAGGGGTGGATGCAGTGGATGATGGTGCCGTCGGCGCCGCAGCCGGCGCCCTGGATGGTGATGCCGCCCGAGCGGATGGGGATCATGCCCCGTCCGGCCATGGTGGTGTTGACCAGGTAGCGGCCGCGCGGCAGGAACACCGTGCCGCCGCCGGCCTGCTCGGCGGCGGCGATGGCGGCGGCGATGCCGGCGCGGTCGTCCGCCAGGTCGTCGGGACGGGCGCCATAGGCGGTGACGTCGAAGCGGGCGCCGGCCGCCGCCGGTTCGCGCGCGCCGCGGGCGTAGCCGGCCCAGGAATAGTCGGGCAGGCCGGTGGGCGAGCCGGTGGCGGCCTGGGCGCGGAAGCGCTCCCAGGTGGGCGAGGCGGCGGCGGAGGCTGCCTGCGCCGGCGGCGGCGCCGGCGGTGCGGGCTGGTCGGCCGGGCGGTCGCAGCCGGCGAGCAGCAGGGCGGTCAGGCAGGCGGCGGGGATGGAGCGGACCATGGGGCGAGCATACCCCCGGATGGGCGACGGCGGCGGGGGCGGGGCGTTGGTTCCGGTCGCTCAGCTGGCTGAACCGGTCTGCCCGCCGCGCCGGTAGGCCGCCGGGGTCAGCCGGTGGCGCTGGCGGAAGCAGCGGTGGAAGCGCGACACGTCGGCGAAGCCGGCCGAGCGCGCCACCTCCTCGACCGGCAGCGCGGTCTCGCGCAGCAGGCGCGCGGCGGTGGCCAGGCGCTCCTCGGTGAGCAGGCGCAGGAACGAGGTGCCGGTGGCCTCGTGCACGGCGTGGCCGGCGCGCGCCGGCGACACCCCCAGGTGGCGCGCCAGCTCGGCCAGGCTGAACGGGCGCACGTGGTATTCGTGCACCAGGCGGCGCACCAGCTCGGCGCGCCCGCCGGGGGCCGGCTGCGCGCTGGAGGCCGGCAGCAGATCGGCCAGGCGCGCCGCGAGCTGGGCGAGCAGCTCGGCGATCCACGCCGCCTCCTCCGCCCCCACCGGGGCCAGGCGTTCCAGCTCGGCGCGCCATGAGGCGGGCTCGACGCGCTGGGCGAGGTCCGGCACCAGGCCCTCCCCGGCGCGGCGCTGGCCGGCGAACAGGCGCCAGCGGGTGCCGGCGACGCGGGTGGTCCATTCCACCAGCCCGGCATGGCACAGCTTGACCACCACCCGGCCGTCGCCGCCGGCCTGGTCGGAACGCTCGCCGTCGAAGCCCGAGCAGCGCGCCAGGCGCAGGCCCTTGGCCGCCACGCACACCGGCTGCAGGTGCATGAAGCGCGCCGGCGCCAGCTGGCCGGCGCGGTGGTCCTCAGGCGCATGCAGCACCACGGTGAGGCCGGTGGCGCGCTCGAAGGCGGCGATGGCGGTCTCGGCCGGGGGCGTGGGCATGCGCCCGATCCCAACACCCCGGCGGCCGGAAGCACCAGCCGGCCCCGCCGCCGGCGGCGCGCTGTGGGGTATGCTGGGGGCATGCGCGCCTCCGCCTTCACCCTGATCGAGCTGCTGGTGGTGATCGCCATCGTGGCGGTGCTGGCCGGCATGCTGATGCCGGCGGTGGCGCTGGTGCGCGATGCCGCCCGTTCCGCCCACTGCGGTTCCAACCTGCGCCAGGTCGGCCTCGCCTTCGTCGCCTACGGCAGCGACTGGGAGCACCTGTGGCCGGCGCCGCTCAACGACGCGGGTCGCTACTGGAGCGTGACCCTGTGGGACCAGGTGGGCGAGGGCGACTACTTCGCCGTGCTCGCCGCCAATCCGGGCGCCATCCGCCGCAGCGCCCTCGCCTGCCCGCTGGTGGCCGGCGCCAACCTCGCCTTCCATTACTGCCGCGGCTACGGCATGACCGGCTCGCTGCCGCCGGTGGATTCCGCCAGCTACACCGCCGACGCCACCGCCGCGCGCAAGGTCCACCCGCAGCCCACCCGCTTCCGCGCCGCCGCCACCACCCCGGTGGCGGGCGACAGCGTGTCGGCCTTCAACACCGCCGCGGGCAAGCCGCAGGGCGACTGGCACCTGGGCTCGTTCAACGCCTACGCCCTGGGCAACCTGATCGGCTATCCCCATCGCCAGCGCACCACCCTGGTGTTCGCCGACGGCCATGTGCAGTCCGCCAGCCAGGCCCAGGTGCCGGGGCTGGCGGTGCTGCACCAGGTCAATCCGCCCGCCGCCACCCCCGTCACTTTCTGAAGGATTACGCCGCCATGTGGACCACCGCCCAGCCCGCCACCGCCCAGCACAGCGCCGACATCGCGGTGGTGGGGGCCTCGATCGCCGGCATCGCCGCCGCCCTCGCCCTGCGCGAGGCCGGGCGCTCGGTGGTGCTGATCGACCGCCAGGCGGCGCCGGGCTGGGAATGCGGCTGGACCTTCGCCCTGGACGCGGGCGGGCACCAGGACCCGGCCTGGCAGCGCCTGGCGGCGGCCTGGAGCGCGGCCGGCGCCCTCGACCAGGGGCGCATCGCCGGGGCGGTGGCCGAGGTCGCCTGCACCGGCCTGCTCGCCGACGCCGGGGTGGCGGTGCTCGGCTACCAGACCCCGGTGGCGGTCGAGCGCGACCGCGCCGGCGCCCTCAGCGCGGTGCTGGTGGCGGGCAAGTCGGGTTTCGCGCGCGTCGCCGCCGGGCGCTGGATCGACGCCAGCGAGGACGGCGAGCTGGCGCGCCTGCTCGACCCCGCCCTGGCGCCGGCGGCGGCTCCCGCCAGCCGCATCCTCATCGCCTGGCAGCGCGAGACCTGGGCCGACAATGGGCTCGATCTCGGCCGGATCGACGGGGCCGGCGCCCTGCGCTGGCAGCCCGGGCGCTGGGCCAACGAGCGCCAGCTGGTGCTCGACCTGCCCGGCGACGGGGCCGGCTTCCGGCGCTGGTGGCTGCCCATGCTCGACCGCCTGCGCGATGCCCTGGGGGGCGAACTCGCCGCCGCCCAGGCCAGCCACGCCAGCTGGCTGCCGCTGCCGCTGTGGGCGGAGGCGCGCCCGCCGCGCGGCGCGCTGCTGCACGGCAACCTGTGCCTGGCGGTGC